>JAJCYE010000142.1 GCA_029263075.1 Actinomycetes bacterium | reverse complement strand
GAACGGGAGTCGGAAGCGTCGCGAGAGATCACCAACCTCTACCGGATAGCTCTCAAGTTCGCCCGGTCCCCGGAGGCAAAGCAGGTGGTGGTCGATCTGTCGGCCAACAAGGCGTTCCGCTCCATAGAGGCGAACTACCCCGAAATCGCCGTCGACCTGGTTGCCCACCTCCAGGAATACGGGTGGGTCCGCACCGTCTCTACCGGGCTGGACATCGCATCTCCTAAGGAAGTCATGCAACGGATCCAGGTGGCGTTGCTCCGCTGGGACGCCGGGACTCTGGCGGGAGTTGCCGAACCCCCAACGGTTGTGGGGCCGGAAACCGCCGGGGAGTTGGGCGCCCTGGTGGATGACTACCGGACTATCCGCGACAACCCGGCGTTCAGCCCCGCGCTCCCGGTCAAAGCAAAGTGGATGGCCCGGCTGTTCTTCGCAGAGGTGGCTTCAACCCTCGGCGCCCCCCTTCACCGGGTGCTGAATACGCCTGCCCAGGCCCTGTTGGATGCGGTTGAGAGTGGAGTCGCCCTGCCCGATCTGCCGCTCCGCCCGGTACTGGCCGGCGCCGCGGTGTCGCTGGGACGAGCAACGGGAAGGGTGAAGGTAGTCCTGGACGCCGACCAGGGCACCCGGATCCGGGTAGGCGACATCATTGTCACCAACCTCAGTACCCCCACCTACGAAGGAGAGCCGTCGATCTTCCCTTACCGGGGGATCGCGTCGGTCCCCATCGAAAAGGCGGCGGCTATCGTGACCGACGAAGGCGGGCTGCTCAGCCACGCCGCAATTGTCTGCCGGGAGAACTCGGTCCCCAGCCTGCTGGGTGCGGAGGGGGCCTCGGAGACGCTCAGCGACGGCATGATCGTGGAGGTCGACGCCACCCGGGCAAACGGGACCGTCACCATCCTGCAACCCTGACGGCGGAGGCCCGCCGCACGCGGGCCTAAGCCGAAGCCGCCTCCACCTCCTGGGTGCTTGAGCCCTTGTGCCGCTCGAAGAACTCAATGAACTTGGGGAACACATCCCGGTCGGAGTGTTTCGCCATAAACGGGTCCTGGTGGCCGTAGCCGTCCAGGATCAATAGCTCGTCCCGGCCGGGCGCCAGTTTTTCCATCCGCTTGAAGCACTCGATATTGGAGTCCGTGAACACCTTGTTGTCGGCGCCGGTACACCAGCACACGGGCGTGGTAATCCCGGCCGCAAACTCGAAGTAGTCGTCCGGCAACCGGGACAAGTTGTCGTCCGACGGGTCGTACTTCACCGCGTGACCCGCCTGCAACATCTTGTAGACGTGCCGGTAGTAGTTCATCGACGTAGCCCCGTACAGGTCCCCGCCCCTACGGTGGGTAACGTCGTGCAAGTTGTCGTGGTCGTACAGCGCCGGCCATCCGGTCCCCCACATCAGGCTCAACATGTGGCAGGCGGGAACGTCGCACTCCTTATGGAAGAAGTCGACCACCCTGGAGAATGCCTTTCCCCTGGTCCACCCCGGGTCTTCGCTCCAATTGGGGTTGAGGTACGGGAAACCCAGGACGTATTCCACGGCGTTGGGAGCCATCATCAACTTCATCCGGGACCAGGCCGGGACCCGGGGGGTCAACCCGACCGAGTTGGCGATACAGCTTTGAATCCCGTCCACCTGTTTGGCGAACAAGCTCATGGTGAACGACACCGCCCCCAGGCAGTGACAGATCACGTGGATGGGGTTGTCGCCGATCTCGTTGCGCATGACCTCGATGGCCGGCGGATAGTCGAACAGAGCGATGTCGTCCATGGTGTAGCGGTGTTTGAACAGGTTGTAGGAGTGGCGGTTGCTCATGCGGAAGTCAAAACACCAAACGTCGCCGTAGCCGTTGTCCAGCAGGTAGCTCACCAGGTTGTAGTGCTCGGGCATGATGAACATGTCGGTGGAGGTGGTCAGGCCGTGGATGATCATCACCGATTCCTTGGACTCGCCACGCTGGAACCGCAGCATGCTCAACCCCAGCCCGTCTTCGGTGTTGAAGTAGTACGGCGTGACCTTGGCGTCCTTGACGCCTTCCAGGGTGTAGAGCGGAATCTCTCGCTTCATCATCAACTCCTTAGCCTTGGTCCCCGGCAGGGGTCTGGTACTGCGAGTTCGGGTCTATTTTGCGCAACCGTTGCGGGTCTTTGGAGGTCCGGGTGTGCATGTAGCGGAAAGCGCCGTGTTCGATGGTCAGGTCGTCCAAAGCGACGGCCACTTCCTCCAGGATCTCCGGCGTCATCTTGTCGGTGATCCCGTTGAAGAACATCATCTCGCTGTACTGATTTTTGGTCCCCCCGCCGGCCAGGAAGGCCGACCGGATGCTTTTCACGTAGACCGAGACAAGCGAGAAGCAGCCGTAACGCTCCCGGAAGTCGAGCATCATCTGGTAACCCTTGTGGAACAACTCGTCGTACTCGTCCAGCGGCGCCAGGATGATGAACATCCTCGCCGGCTCGCCTACGGTTGCGTCCAGGACTTTGTCGGCAAAGAACTCCACGTTCTTGCCGGTGGCCCATTTCGGGCTGAAGATCACCCCGAGTTGGCCCGCCGTCTTGACCGCCCGGTCCAGCTTGTCCGGCAGCTTGCCGGCGACGTAGCCCAAAGAGTGCAGGACGTTGTAGGCCATCTTGTCCCGCCGGGCTTTGTAGGGGGACTGGGAGGTTGGGTGGTAGGCGGAGAACTGGCCCAGGGTCAAAAGCCGCCCGCCCTTCATCGGCAGGTTGATCCACACCCCCCGTTCATACTGGGCGTCGCCGGGTTGACGCAGCCGGTTTCCGGAGGCCTTGATGAAGTCGTTGACCTTCCGGTAGTGCTTCTGATGGTTCTTGAGGACCGTGGAGTACTTGTCGACCCGGATGATCCGGAGCTTCAGGGTGGCGATGACCCCCTCCCTGCCGAGGCCGCCCAACACCTTGTGGAAAAGCTCTGAGTTCTCCTGGCGGCTGCACTTGGTCAATTCGCCGTCCCAGTTGACCAACTCCAACTCGACCACGTTGTCGACGAACAGCCCGAACCGGTGCGACGCCGGGCTGATCCCGCCGACCGAGGCAAACCCGCCCACGGTGACGTGGTTGTGATCCCCGATAACCGGCAGCCCCAGGTTTTTTTGGGCCAGAGCATCGTCGATGGTGGCGGACACCGCTCCGCCCTGAACCGTGGCGGTGAGGTTTTCCTCGTCGATTTCAATCAGGTCGCCCAGCTTTTCGGTCAGCATCACGGCACCGCCCTCGTTCAGCACCAGACCGTTGCTGGAGTGGCCGTTAGCCCGGATGGTGAGCTTCTCCCCCAGTTGCTTTACCTCTTTGACCACCCGGATCACGTCTTCTGTGGTCTGGGGCAGGTAGACCTTGAACGGGAACCGGGGCTCGATTTTCGGGTTGGAGATGCGCTCCCAGTCGTAACCCAGGCTGTCTATGGAGTCGTGCGTGAACGCCTCGTGACTGTTGATCGACCGCTTCCAACCGGCAAGACCCTTCCTCGGGCCCTCTGGAGCCCCCTTTTCGAGTACCCGCCCAACTCTCGAGGTTATTGGCATCTACTGCTCCGTTCCTTCGACGCGCGCTTTCAGAGCCTGATTAAATTTCCGGTACCCCTTGACCACCGGGACGAACAACACTGCCCCGATCAAAGGTGAAAGGAACCCGGCTGAGGTCTCCGACTGGATGAAGTGGGTCCGGTTGCCGGGCAGTGGGTCGAAAAGGAAGTGCCGCTCCACGTTGTAGATGAACGACGAACCCTGCTCCACCACCCAACTGAGCTGCCGTTCGGGCTCGACGATCGTCAGCACCGGGGATATCGGCATGGTCCAGCGCCCCATGCAGAGCTTGACGGCTACCCGCTCGGACGGCGCAATTTTGCCTTCGAAACTGGTTATGAACGGGTTCCACTCCGGGTAGGAAGCAAAATCCCTGAACTCCTCCCAGACCCGATCCACGGGCGCCTTGATCACTATCGAATCCCGAATTTGCATCAGGAGGAGTTCCTGAACAACTTGTCGGCGCCGCCGTAGACCTCCAAAAGATCGCCTACAAACGCCTTGCCGAACTTGGCGACCGCGCCGAAGCCATCGATCACTCCCTTGTTGCCGATGGCACGCATGGTTGTCATCTGCCGGGCGAAGTCGTCCGGGGCGATCTTCAAGATTCCGTTGCCGATGATCGGGGCCCGTTCGGTCTCCCCGTCGTAAACGGTGACGTACAGGGTGGTGGTGTCGGACCATAGGTCGAACCCGGGATCCTGGCGGACGGTTTTGTAGCCGTTGAAGCGGTACCGCCGGCCCTGTTCGGTGGTCATGATCATGTCGTAGAGCATCTTTTTGGTGACCGGGTTGTCATCGGTGTCGACGAACAGATTGAACCTGCCCTCGGTCACCGTCAGCGGCTGATCGGACAAGCCGGGGGCCCGTACGCTGCCGACCATTGCCGCTTCGTGCTCCGGGGTGTCGATCAGCCGGTCGACGTCGTCGGCGATGACGGTCAGGACGAACTCGAACAAGGAGTCATCCTCTTTTCCTTTGTCGAATCCCGCCTGAAAATCGCCTTCATCGACCTTGGCGAAATAACCCTTCATGCTCTCGGTGAACTGTACGCCCACGGATAGCGGGACATCGGGGATGACCGGCACCGGTGGCAACGAGTAGTCGATCTCCCAGCCCCTCTCCGCGGCCAGGAGGGCGATGTTGCGCTCCGCCACCGCGGAGATGGTCAGCAGGGGGTTCACGCCCACCGACCGGGGGATGACCGAACCGTCCATCACGTAGAGGTTCTCGTAGGCGTCTTCTCCCTTTTTGCCGCTGAACACCTGGCCCTTGTGGTTGGTAACCCCGTGTTCGGCGTCTTCGGCCATCGGGCATCCCCCGAGAGGGTGGACCGTGACCAGGTCCTGTCCGAGTAGTGGGGTCCAGGTGGGGTTTTTGATGTAGGTCCCCCCCAGCGCTTTGGTCGCCTCTTTGAGGGCGGCGTTAACCGTGGTGAAGACCGGCTGGGCGCCGATCCCCGGCCAGTTGACCCGAACCCGGTCGTTGTCGTCCAACTCCAGCTTCCCCGCCGAGCCGTCGTGAGCCATGACCAGGTAGGTCTGGGTGTTGTCCACCGCGCCCCGGCTGGCGCCCCCCAGCAGACTCTGGATCCCGCGTTTGCGCTCCTGCCACCAGTCGCCCTTATCGGTGTCTTCGCCCACCAGTTTGGAGAAGGTAGCGAACGCCGCCGGTAAAAAGTGCCTGATCGCCCCGGGGATCGATCCCTCTTCAATGACGTACCCGTCTTCCAGGTCCTCCTGCTCCCGGACGTCGATGATCCCGGTGATGCACGGGCCCACGGGGTCGGCCTTCTCCGGAGGGATGGTCCCCAAACCGATGCCGTTGATCTCGACGTCACAGTTGTAGCCAAAGCCCAACACGTCCCCGTTTCCGGAAAACGCCGTTCCCAGCCGTTCGGAAAGGTCCACACCCTCCTGCCCGGACCTAAGCAGGATCTCCGTGGAGCCCAAAGCCCCGGCCCCCAGAACCACTATCCCGGCCCGGACGAACATCGAGGGTGCCTTGAAGTGTTCCCGGCCGGTGTCGTGGAGGTCGAAGTGCACCAGCCACTCATCGCCGGTCTTCTCCACCCGGCGCACCGAGGTCTTGGTGAAGATCTCCGCCCCGTGATTGGCCGCATCGGGCAGGTAGTTCATGATCAGGGTGTTCTTGGCCGAGTAGTTGCAGCCGGACACGCAGTCGCCACACAACTTGCACGCCTGCTGCTCCACCCCTACGTGATTGACGCCGTCTTCAAAGGTGACGTTGATCGGCGGCCGGTAGAAGTTTTTGCCCATATGCTCCGCGGAGATCCGCTGGGCCTCCAGCTTTTTGAGCACCGGGAAAGTCTCCGGGTAGGGCGTTGGCTTCAACATCTCAACCGCCCGCTCATAACCCGCCTCGATGGCCGTGTTGAGGTCGTCCCGGATGGCCTGGGGCCAGCGCGAGTCTTCAAAAACCCTCGGCTCCGCCCGTAGCGAGACGTTTGCGTTAATCAGCGAGGTGCCACCCAGCCCGCAGCCGACCAGGACATTGAGGTCCTTATTGACGTGGAAGTCCAACAGTCCGGTGGCCGATCCCAGGTGCTGGCCGGGCAGGTCTACCTGAGTTTCGGAGACCGCCTCCGGGCCGGTGTCGGGGTACTCGCCCGGGCGGAATTCTTTGCCGCGCTCCAAAACGCACACCCGGCGCCCCGCCCGGGCCAGGCGGGAGGCCGCGATGGAGGCTCCGTAGCCCGACCCGACCACCACCACGTCGTAGCGGTCCCTGATTTGGTTGACCGGCTTGGACAGACGGCTCACTTGGCCGTCCCGGGGTCGGTCTCGAAGACCCGCGCCACCACGTCCGCCGCATGTTTTACCTCGTCCTGGTACAACACCGAACATCCGGGGTCCCGGACCGCCAGGTAGCAGGACATCGGGTGTTTGAGGTCAATCAGATTTTCCTGCCACCAACGGGCGGCGTTGTACAGGTGGTCCGGGGCGCTGTTGCGCTCGGAGGCGGACGGCGTCACATCCAGGTCTATGCCCTCATAGGCGTACTCGACGTACGACGACGAAAACATTGGGAAGCCCTCCTCCAGCGGGTTCGGGCGGTGGCCCTGCGCCCAGTAGTACCCCTGCCAGATACTCAGCGATTCCCATAGGTTGTAGCGGCCCCGGTCGCGATTGGGGTGGGTTGCTTTCTCAAAGACCGCGTCCGCCTCCTTGTTGGTCATTTTCACCGCGATCAATGCCACGTTGGCGGTTACCACCGGGCTGACGTAGTTGCCGAGCCTCCCGACCGTAAGCCCGTTGCTGTTGGGGTCGGGCATGGCACCTCCCCGGGGGTTCATGGTGACCTCCAGGACCTT
>JAJCYE010000141.1 GCA_029263075.1 Actinomycetes bacterium | reverse complement strand
AGGCCGCGGTGTCGACCCAGTTGACCCCGGACTCGACGGCCAGCCGGATCGCCTCTATCGAACTCCGGTCGTCGGTGCCCGCCCAACCGTATTTCGACGGTCCTCCCGACGCCCAGGACCCGAAACCCAATTTCGAGAGCTTTGGGCCACCGGCACCCAACTGCCTTTTGGAACCGTCCACCGTGGGCCTCCAAGCCTCTTCGCGCCAGCCCGACCAATCTACCTCTCGGGTAGGCCACGGCTAAACGGGGCGGGCGTGAAGCAGCCCTGTCGGGCATTTCGATGGGGGCACGCGAAGGCCAACGGATCCTGAGGGCAGAACCGATTGCGGCCCTGATCGATCCCCGCTCCAGTAGATTGCGCAACTCTACGCATTCCCCCATGTCACCATTACCGCTGGACCTCCCTTGCTACGGGCAACCGGGTGATCGATGGCGACGAGTTGGTGGCCGACTACCAGGTGAAAGCTCCGGGTGGGACTTCGATCCACCACGACCACTAAGGCAGGCCCCGCAAATGGAGCTAGCGCATGCAGGGCGGGTCGTAAGGCAGGCCCGGCACGTACTGTTTCCACTCCTTGCGAGTGATTCCGTCGCCCGCCGTAGAGCAGACGAGCCGGCTAGCGCGTGCGGGATCCGGTTCCCAGAGCCGCACTGCCTTGCCGTCGGATCCCAGCAGCTCCCGTCCGTCGGGGCTGTACCTGACGGCGAACACTTGAGTCGTCGCCGCCGCGTTCAGCGTGGTCAACGGCTCGGGCTGACTGGGGTTCTCAACGTTCCATTGCCACACGGTCCCATCTGTAACCGCTGCGGACAATACCGGCTCGGTCGGGGAGAACGCTACCGAAAAAACGTAGTTCCCGGGTCCACTGAGCGGGCCAGCCAGGGGTTTGGGCTTGCTAGGGTTCTTCACATCCCAGAGGCGGACTGTCTTGTCGGCGCTTCCGGCGGCCAGTATCGAGCCGTCCGGACTGAAGGCAACCGAGTAGGCGTAGTTATCGAATCCTTTGATCTGTTCCAACAGTTTCGGGTTTAGTCGGTTGGATACATCCCAAAGCCACACCGACTTGTCGGCAACAGCAGCGGCCAGGAGGCGACCGTCCGGACTGAAGTCCATGCCAAGGATCAACCCGCTGGCGCCTTCGAGTGTCACGGCAGGGGTGGCGATCGACGCATCAGTCAGATCCCACAGCCTTATAGTCGCGTCGTCGCCGCCTGCGGCCAAGAAGCGACCGTCCGGGCTGAACAGTATGCCCTCGATCAGCGCTGTCGGTCCGGTAAGGGTTCGTTGATGAATGGGCCGGGCGGGGTCGTTCACATCCCAAACCTGAACGGCGTAGTCGGTCGTTCCAGGGGGCGCGGTCATGCCCGTGGCAAGCAGCTTGCCGTCTGGCGACAGGGCGCCAGTTCCGCCGACCGTCTGCAACTCTGTAGGAATCTGCACCCGACCAAGCCTGTTGGGGTGGAGCCGGTCCGAGGTGTCCCAAATTCCCACGACGGCTGACTTGTTCGATAGCACCGCAAGCCGCGAGCCGTCTGCCGAGTAAGAGAGACCGAAGACATTGTCCGTGGCCCCGAGGATCACCGCCCCCGGCCACGCCCACAGGCGAGCCGTCCCGTCGGAGGCGACGCTAACGAGATCCGTTCCCCCGGGTCGGAAGGCCAGCTGGGTCACCGGAGATGAGGTGGATAGTTCGGCTTCGAGCGGCTGCCAGCCATCTACGCTCCAGAACCGAATGCTGTTGTCCGATCCGCCTCCGGCGAGAACATTGCCATCCTGACTAAAAGCCACGTCGTTGACCCAGCTCCCAAAGCCGCCGAGAGGTGGTTCGACGGCCGCCGGGCCAGCACGGTCCAAACGCCACAGGCGAATAAGCTTGTCCTTGCTTCCCGCGGCCAGGATGCGAGCGTCAGGACTAAACGCCAAAGAGGTAACGGTGGTCCCAGTACCAGTCGGCAACTCGTGGACCAGGCGGGGACCGTCAGCTGCCATCGACCACAGCCGGACCACGCCATCGGTTCCACCAGCCGCTGCCAACGAGCCGTCGGGACTGAAGACAAATGTCTGCGTAATGCCCCCTGCTCCTTCAAGGGGTGCCAAGGGGGCGGGGTGCTCCGGTTTGTTAACGTCCCACCTATAGATGAGGGCGGCCTCGCCCGCTGTGGCAAGGGTGGCGCCGTCCGGGCTGAACTCTGCTGACCACGCGGAACCCTCGAACCCCGCGAGCGGCTCGCCAAGAAGCTTTGGGTTGGACGGGTCTTTCACGCTCCAAAGCCTAACCAAGCCGTCGGTCCCGGCCGTCGCAACCAAAGCCCCGTCAGGGCTGAACGTCACGGAGTAGAGGTCGGCTTCGACGCCCGGCACCTGGAGCAGACCGGTCTCGCCAAGCGCCCCGTCGCCAAGGGTAAAGAGCCGAACGCTGGCGTCTCCGGCTCCGGTGACGGCCAGGATCGTTCCGGCGGGGCTGAGCGCCACCGCAGTCGGGCCCGGCCGCCCTAGGATCCGGGTCGAGGAGGGCAACGCCGAAGAGTCGAGGAGGGCGGAGCGGGCCTGCTGCGTGGGAGCGATTTGGAAGGCAAGAAGCGCGAGCTGAGATGCCAGCGAGGAATCGACGTTGCGGAGTTCCGCTGCCTGAATGGCGATTTGCCGCGACTGTGCCGTGTCCCGGGCCTCGGTCGCATCGTTGCGGGCGCCTACTGCGAGGTTTACGAGCACTGCTGCGGCAATGGCCAGGGCCGCCGCCGCCGCCGAAAGACCCTGGAATCGCCGGAGCCGCCTGCGGGAGGCCTGCTTTTCGGCTTCGTCTTGTGCGGCGCTCGCCTGTAGAAAAGAGGTCTCGAGAGAAGTCAGGTCAGCGGGATCCCGGTTCTCAAACCAGACCCGTGCCAGTTCCAGGCGGCCTCCCCGCAAGAGGGCGGCTGCGTCTCGGTCGGAGTCGTCCCACATCCGGGCCGCCTCGCCGATCTGGCGTCGCAGGCGGATTCCTTCGACGTCCCCTTCGATCCATTCCCGGAGGCGATCCCATGCGGACAGTAAGGCCTCGTGGCTGATTTCCACCGTTTCCTCCTCTGCCGTCAGCAACCGAGCGGAGACGAAACAGTTGATCACCCGATGCAGCGAGCACTCCGTGAGAAGGTCGTCGTGGCAGCATGTGCAGCCGGGAAGACTGCTCCATCGAGCCCGGCGCCGAGTTATGGTGTCCTCAGCGTTCACCAGTCGCAGCATCACGCGCCGCGCGAGCACTCGTTCGAGCTTTGAAAGTTCCAGGTATGTCCGCTCCGCCGACTTCTGCACTGCGTTGGCTATACCCCCCGTACTTCGGTAGTCGGAAACCGTCATCGTCCCCCTGCGCGATTTCTCCCAGGTCTCCCGTAGCGCATGCGAGAGAAGGGGTAGGACACCTGCCTCATGCGCGTCGTTCACCAAGCTGCGGGGCGCGACCTCATCCATCAGCAGCTCCACCAGATCGTCCTCGACGGCTAAACTGCTTTGCCTCGCCGGTTCCACGATTGCCTGCCGTACACCTTCGGACGAAAGTGGTCCAACGACCACCTGATTGTCCTGAAGCATTGGCACCAGATCGGGCTCCTGGGTGGCCCTGGCGTAAAAGTCGGCCCGAAGTCCTAGAAGAACTGCAACGGCCGGCGACGACGACAGCTGCACAATCGTTTGGATGAATGATTGGCGTGCGATGCCGTCGCAGCAGGTGGTGAAAATCTCCTCGAACTGATCGACAATCAGCAGCAACCCTCGGCCGCTGCCGTCCATCGGGCCCGGCCACTGCCAGATCGGGTTGGATCGGATTGCCGCGATCTTCTGCCCGGTCGCCTCGGCCATAGCGGCGGCGAGGCTTGCGGGTGGGTCCTCCCCGGGGCATAGAAAAACCGGTTCCCAGGCTTGCTCCCTTCCAGGGCGGCCTTTCACGGCTGCTGGCACCACCCCGGCATTTATCAGCGACGACTTGCCGGATCCCGAGGCACCGACGAGCACTAAAGTCGCTGGTTTGCCGTCTCTGATCAGGCCCGAAAGCCGACTCACTACCAGTTCGGTGAGTTCCTCCCGGCCGAAGAACCAGGTGGAGTCCTCAGTCTTAAAGCTCTCGAGACCTGGATAGGGGCAATAGTGAGTTGAAGGTCGCGGCCCAGGCTTCTGGCGCACCCTCGACAGAGCGTCCACCCAAGCGAGCACCTTGGCATCGTCCTCGACCCCCAGCGCGTTGATAAGCTCGCGAAAGAGCGCTGTCTGGCTAACGCTCGGTAGGTGTTGACCGCTGAAGTAACCACCGATTGTCGCCGCGGGCTGGTCGAGTTGCTTTGCCACCGTTCTAACGGATAGCCCGACACGGTTGCGAAGGCGCGTGAGCGCGGAGGCGAATTCATTGCGATCTTGAATCGACGTGGGATCGAGAAGGTAGGACTCGATCTTTTCCTGCGATGTGGAACCGTCCATGGATGGTGGATCTTACCAAGTGCAACTGAGAATCCTTTGCAAACTTCCGACTCCCAACCTCAGATTTCTGCGGGTTTTGGTTAGGTCCGACAGACCTGACCCCCGGCGTGCAATTCTCGCCCGCGCGCCGTGGCGGCCGGTGACTTGATACTGCTCGGGGATGGATAGATTCCGCTCGAACTCAATCCGATTTCGACCGTCGGAGATCAAACCGTTGGTTCGTGATTCCTGCCGAACGGCCGATCATTGAGGTGCTGAGACTAAAATCGAATACAACACTTTGGGGACCCAACTCGGCTCTGCGCGGTCTGACCCTAACTGAGCTGCCCATAAAGGCCTCCTTGCCGCGGGGTCCGCCAGTTGACGCACAATACTTTCTGACCCTCGACCGGCACGTGAGCCAACCGAACGGAGATGTACGGCCTATTCCCAAGCCATTGCGTCGCATGAGCAGCACCCGATACACCAGTGTCTGCTACTTGTCGATCAACGGAAGAAGGGAATGGGCAATGGAAACAAGAGGAAGCTTTATGCAGGGCTCTTGGTTCAAAAGAGTTCTGATCTCGTTCGCGCTCGCAGTTTCGAGTTTGATGCCCATCGTGATGGCGTCTCCGGCGCAAGCAGCAGCCGCTTGGCCCTCGCATTCGAGCTACTCGCACGCGAACTACGCGAACTACGCGAACTTGCGCAGCTGTGCCAGTCAAAGCTGCCCGATACAGGCAAGGCTCTACAACGACAGCACCGTCTGGATGATGTGCTGGCAGGATGGAGGCTGGGCCACTGGCAACTATTCCAGCAACCGCTGGTTCAAGGTTTACTACGGAACCGGGCCAGTCTGGTTCATACATTCATCGTTGGTCTACAACCAAGCCTCCAGCCCGAATTGCCTAGCATAGGGGTCTAGACAATAGGTCGTATTGCCGGGCAAAATCTAGTCTGAGCCTCTGAAATCTACATCTCCTGGTAAGTTACCAGGAGATGTACGGCTCGGGCGGCCGTCGAGTAGCCGGCCCCGTAAACTGGTGGACCTACGAGGACTTGAGCCTCGGACCTCTTCCGGTGTCAGAGCGTCCAGTCCAGCGGGCGCGGTAGCTGATTTCACGCATATTTTGTCCGAATTCCGCTAATTCGTACATGAACTCGGCCAGGATCGCGACGGTGTTTGTCATCCTTTTATCAGCTAGCACCGTTCTTCAGTGATTGACGGACCAAATACGGACCGGATTGGCCCCCGACGCCTTTCCACTATTGAGTTGCGCTTGGCGGGCGGTATCTGAGTTTTGGCACCCCACACGGTTCGCAAAGCCGGCAAGCCGGGCCGGCCGCCTCTTGATCTCTCCGTTTGTTGCCGCAGTGGTTCGCCTTGCTCGGGAGAATCCGCGTTGGGGTCACATACGAATTCGGGGCGAGCTGCGCAAGCTCGACGTCCGCGTGGGGGGGGGGGGGGCAGCGTCTAGCGCATTCTCAAAGCTCATGGGCTGCACACGGCTCCCCGTCCGTACGGACCAACGTGGCCCGGGGTGACCGCCCATCCCGATTCGGCGTGGATAACCCAACAGGCACGGAATTTGTACATCTCTCGCGGTGGTAACTCCCCTCCCCAGCGGATTTCTCGTCCACGATCGCGATTCGAAATTCACGGGCGCGTTCGATGAAGGAGGCGAGTCCGAGGGCACGAGGATCATCCCTACGCCTTATCGGTCACCACGCGCGAGCCCGCACGCAGAAAGTTGGGTTTTGGCCGTTCGAACCGAATGCCTAGACTGAACCTAATCCGCAGTCGGCGATACCTTGAACGGGTCGTGCGAGAGTACGATGAGCACTTGGTGCCGGTCGGCCCATAGGGGTCTCTCCCTGAAGACTTCCGAGCTACGCGGTGACCCACCGGAGCGGCGGGATACCGTTCACCCGAAACCTAGCGAGGTCCTCGGGGGCCTGATTCACGAACACGAAAAGGCTGCCTGAGATGGGACAATCTGGGTTTTGAGACCCCACATGTGGGATATTTGGGACGGAAAGTATCCAGGGGATCGGATCCGGTTCAAGGGCTCGAGGCCCGGTGAGTTGCAATTCCATTTCCATCGCCTCAGGCCTGAGGTCGGCAGCTCCGGTTAATCGGCTACCAGTGGTATGCGGGACTGCTGCTCCGCTGGCCGGAATCCTAAGCTTCGGTTTGGGCTCCCGCTCAAGCCGCGCTCGGGATTCAGTCTCAACAAGTCTTCGTCACGAGGTGATTCGCAGTTTCTGCTACTCCGGGAGCGCCGTTTCAATTGCTGTCAAGCACCCTGTGGAAGCTCCGCGTACTCGATCACGGCACGCAGAAGGTCCTCTCTTGCCCCGGGCAAGTAAGCGTCGAAAGCGTTCTCCAGGCCCCGTGGCATCAAATGGTTGGCTCTGACTTTCCTTGTAGGCGCGTCTGCGGAGGTGCACGGATACTGCGTGTTCATGCGTGTCGATGCGGGCTCCTGGACGGCTCCCCCTCCTCGGTTGCCGAAAAGGGGGGGGCTCAGAAACTTCCCGTGAGCAAACTAGCAGCAAATGCCCATCTTGCAGCACAGTCAGAGCAGCGAACAGGGCCCCAAGGGGCCCGATTTACGCACCTTTCGTTGCTCGGGGGGCGGGACTCGAACCCGCAACCTATTGATTAACAGTCAACCGCGCTGCCAATTGCGCCACCCCCGAATGAGGCTTAACGACTTAGACTTTAGCATCGCCGGGGTTCGTCAGAGAGTCCCGGCCAAGCGGGGGGTGTAAGTGGACAAACTCCGGCTGATGGTTGTCGACGATCATGACGTCGTACGGATGGGCCTTCGAGCCCTGATTGAGGCCCAGGTGGACCTTGAGTTCGTCGCAGAGGCTTCCGGGGGGCAAGATGCCGTGGCGAAAGCCACGATGCACCGCCCCGACATAGTGATCATGGATGTGCGGATGCCCGAGGGGAACGGCGTGGAGGCATGCCGCGAGCTACGAGACAAGGTGCCCGGGATCAAGATCCTCATGCTCACGTCGTTCTCGGACGACGAGGCCCTGTTCAACTCGATCATGGCCGGGGCCTCCGGTTACCTGCTGAAGGGGGTCGCCTCCTCCGAACTCGTAGCCGCTATCCGCAGCTTGGGAGAGGGCAAGGCCCTACTGGACCCCGAGGTCACCCAGTCCGTCCTCCAGCGCCTCAGGACCGCCCGGTTTGAAGATGGAGACCCCAAACTCAGGCGCCTTAACGCCCAGGAGGACCGGGTTCTCGAACTTGTGGCGAAGGGAATGACCAACCGGGAGATCGGCGAGAACCTGAAGATTTCAGACAAGACCGTCAAGAACTACGTATCCGGGATCCTCCGCAAGCTTGAGGTTGCCCGCCGGTCGGAGGCCGCAGCCTACCTCAGCCGGGTGCAGGCCGAACGCCTGAATCGCCAAGATTGAACACCCACGTGGACCTCGCCAAGCTCGAGGAACTTCGGGCCCTCCAGCGTCCCGGTCAGGAGGGATTCCTCAAGAAGATCGCAACGGTTTTCCTCAACGACGCCCAGGTGCGGGTGGCCGAGATCGAACGAGCGGTGCAGGCCAATGAGGCCGAGGCGGTGGTGATGGCGGCCCACGCGCTGAAGGGCAGTTGTTCCTACCTGGGAGCACACGGGCTCGGCGAGCTATGCCGGGCGCTGGAACTTCAGGCACAAGGCGGAGAACTACAGGGCGGCAGCCGGGCAGTAGAGGAAATCAGGAACGAACTGACCGCCGTATCGGCCATCCTGACCGACGAGATGGCCAAAGAGTAAGGGTGGCGCCAACGGCGCCACCCTCATCCTGGAAGCCCCGACGCACCGGGCCTCCGCCAAACTTTTTCGGGCACGGCCTGCCGTCCTGCCCTACTGCGTCCACCGTTTCTCAGACTCCGGACTGCCTACCCGAGCCTGCTCCAACTCCTTGATCCGGGCCAGCCAAATCTCCAACCTGGGGGCCGGGACTGCCTTCCCGAACTCCTCGTGCCCGGACCCTCTCTCGATCCGTTGACATTGCAAGAGTACGCTTGACCCACAGCGCCGGACAGTGCCGGACGGCCCACTAAATCTGGGACCTTTGGACCGGTTGTCTTGGGACCTTCGGGCCCCAACCGGTTTACCAGGGGCCACACAGAGGAATAAGACAGTCACGATCAAAGGAGGTCAGATGGGTGCATTCAAGACAGGAATAGTCATCGGTTTCGGCGTGGGATACCTGCAGGGAGCAAAGGCCGGGCGCCGGCGCTATGAGCAGATTCAGCTGAAGGTGAAGAAGTTGTCCGGCTCCCCTGCCGTTCAAAAAGCCATTGAGCCGATGAGGCCTATGGTCGCGGCGAAGATCGAGACCGGCAAAGAAATGATGGGCTCGGTCATGAGCAAAGCGGCCGGCGTAAAGGGCGGCACCAGTTCGAGCCCGAAAAACGGCTCTTCGGCCACCTGAGAACCCGGTTGCGGGGGCAACCCCCGCAACCGGTTCTTTGCTATTCCAGGTAGTCCCTGAGCTTTTGCGACCGGGACGGGTGTCGAAGCTTCGACAGAGTCTTTGACTCGATCTGACGAATTCGCTCCCGGGTAACCCCGAACTCCTTGCCGACCTCTTCCAGGGTCCTGGGAGTGCCGTCGTGAAGACCGAAGCGCAATTGAATTACTTTTTTCTCACGCTGGCTGAGAGTGTGCAGAACGCTCTCCAACTGCTCCTGCAGAAGGATGAACGACGCTGCATCCAGCGGCACCACCGCGTCCGAGTCCTCGATGAAGTCCCCCAGGTGGGTGTCCTCTTCTTCCCCAATGGGGGTCTCCAGAGAAACCGGCTCCTGGGAAACCTTCATGATCTCCCGCACCTTGTCGGCGCTTAGCTCCATCTGCTCGGCAATCTCCTCGGCCAGGGGTTCCCGGTTGAGGTCCTGCATCAGTTGGCGCTGGATGCGCAGCAGCTTGTTGATGGTCTCCACCATGTGGACCGGGATACGGATGGTCCGTGCCTGGTCCGCGATGGCTCGGGTGATCGCCTGGCGGATCCACCAGGTCGCGTAAGTGGAGAATTTGAAGCCCTTGTTGTAGTCGAACTTCTCCACCGCACGAATAAGGCCGAGGTTGCCCTCCTGGATTAGATCCAGAAACAGCATGCCCCGGCCCACGTAGCGCTTGGCGATCGAGACGACCAGCCTGAGGTTCGCCTCTACCAGTTTCCGTTTGGCCAGGACTCCGTCCCGCTCGATGCGGCGGCAGATTTCCCTGGCCTTGTCCTGCGTCAACGACGCCTCTCCCACTGCCAGCGACGACCGCCGGGCGAGGGTTTCAATACGGGATAAATCAAACTTGGTGGAGTCGCACAACATCTCTTCGGCCCAAAGGCCGGCCTCGATTCGTTCCGCCAGATCCACTTCTTGGTCGGCGGTCAACAGCGAGACTTTCCCGATTTCTTTGAGGTACATGCGCACCGGGTCGTTCGTGGGAGCTTTGAGAAGTTCGGAGTCCCGGCGGAAATCGTCGACCTGTTCATCCGGGGTCCCGGGTTCTTGCTCTACAACTTCGACGCCCTCTTCAACAAACAGGGCGTAAACACCGTCGATCTGCTCTGCAGTGAGGGCCAGGCTGCCTAAAGCATCTGCGATCTCGTCGGCGGTGAGCCAGCCTTTTTCCTTGCCCCTCGAGACAAGGTCTTTTACGTCATCGATCTCAGCGTCTTTCGCCATCGGGTCCTCTCATTTGTCGTCGAACTTTCGGCGCTCGACATCCAAACGCATCAATTCCATGAACACCTCGTCGTAGGAATTCGCTTCACCCTCGGGGTCAAACTGGTCGAGTTTAGCCTTTAGTTCTTCGATCTGCCTGACGATTCGGAACTCCTCCAAGCGCAGAAACACTTCTTCCGGGTTATAGGTGATGGTGGGGGCCATCGATAGTTCGGCGGCGAAACGCCTGGCATCGTCGTCCGGGAGCCCGTCCATGACCGAACCCGAGGCGGGGTTCTCCGCCAGGTGCTGTAAAGCGGTAAACAGCACCCGGTGTTCGGGCTGGGTGAAATGGTCGATCTTGAGGACCTGCATCGCCCGGGGGAGCCGCTCTCGGGCCCCCAACAGGATGCCAAGGGCCTCCCTCTCTACCTTCACATGACCCGGAGAGCGCTTGAGGCCGGCCCTGCGGCCGGGGGCGAAACTTTCGGAGGTACCGGACCGGGCCGACTCCCGCAACACCGTGTCCACCTGGTAGTGGCCCACGCCGATCCTCTCGGCCACCCACTGGGCGTGCTGGCCCCGAGCCACCGGGTTGGGCTCCCAGGAAAGACGCTCAACAGCCGCCCGGACCGCCTTTGCCTTGCCTTCGGCCGAGTCCAGGGCGTGGCGTGAAATTTCTTTCTCCAGCACGAACCGCATCAGCGGAGTGGCCCCCTCAATCAAAGGCTGGACCGCCTCCTTGCCTCCCTCCAGCGCTACGTCGGCCGGGTCTTTGCCCGCCGGCAACGGCGCCACTAGGACTTCGAGGCCCACCTTGGAGTGGATCCCGAAGCCCCGCTCCGAGGCGACCGAGCCCGCGTTGTCCGCATCGAACGCCAAAACAACTTTTTCGCAAAAACGTTTGAGGAGCGCAAAGTGCTCTTCCCCCAGGGCGGTGCCGCAGGTGGCAACGGCGTTGGTGTAGCCGACTTTGTGGAGGGCCATGACGTCGGTGTAGCCCTCGGTGACCACCGCCAGACCGGACCGCACTATCTCCGCCTTCGCCTTGTCCAGGCCGAAAAGGATCTTGCTCTTCTGGTAGAGCGGGGTCTCCGAGGTATTCAGGTACTTCGGCTGGTCCTCCCCCATTGCCCGGGCGCCGAATCCCACGACCTCGCCAGTCAGCCCGGATACCGGGAAGATCACCCGTCCGCGGAAGCGGTCCCGGTGGGCGCCGCCGTCTGTGACCATCGCCAGCCCGGACTCAACGATCTGATGGGAGTTCAGGCCCTGCCCCAAAAGGTGGCGGTAAAGCGTGTCCTGGCCGCGGGGAGCAAAGCCCAGGCCCCAGTGGGCGGCGTCTTTTTCGTTGAAGCCCCGACCCCGGACGTACTTGCGCGCCCCCTCCGCCTCCGGGCCCTTCGCCAACACCGCGGCAAAGTACTCTGCAGCCTTCTTGTTGGCCAGCAACAACGATGCCCGGAGCCCCACCGGCTCGGTGGGCCCCTCGAAGCGCAGGTGCATCCCCACCCGGTCGGCCACCTTCTGGGCCGACTCGGAAAAGGTCAGGCCGTCCGCCTCCTGGATGAACCGGAAGACATCGCCCCCTTTGCCGCAGCCGTGGCAGTAGTACAGGCCCTTCGCCGGGTCCACGGTGAAGGACGGCGTCTTCTCCTGGTGGAAGCAGCACAGGCCCTTGAACACCCGGCCGGCCTTACGCAGCTTCATGTAGCCGCCTATGACTTCGGTTATGTCGGCCCGGTCCCTCAACTCCTGCAGGTCCTGCGGGACGATCATCCCTTTAGCCACGACACAACCTCTCGTGCTCCCGCAGGGCAAAGCGGTCGGTCATGCCGGAGACGTAGTCGATGAGCCGGGTTTCAAAGTCGTCGGGGCTGGAGTCGTCCGGGGGGAGGTCCTCAGGGTTGTCGCTGTAGTGCTCGACCAGTTCCCGCAACAACTTGACGATGTCCGCGTGTTCGGCCGCCGACTCGGGGCGGTTGTAGACGCGCTCGAACATGAACTTGCGGGTAACCGCCATGGCCTCGAAGACCTCGGGGGTTACCCCGATCTGGTCAAGGGCGGCACTGGCTTGAACCAGCGAACCGACCATGGCGTCGATCCGGGACGACGTTGTCTTGCCGAGCGCCTTGTTGGTCGTGTCCGGGAGGTCGGCCACGTTGAGCACCCCGGCCCGGATGGCGTCTTCGATGTCGTGGCTCAGGTAAGCGATCCGGTCGGCGTAGCGGGCCACCTGGGCCTCCAGGGTGTCGGGCATCGGCATCGACCAGGTGTGGTTGAGGATCCCGTCCCGGACCTCCCAGGTCAGGTTCAGGCCACCGGGCTTGCTGGTTGGGGTCTCCCCCCTCCATTGAAGGTGGTCCACCTGGCGGCGGGACTGCTCGTTGTGGCGGAAGGGCCGGCCGAGAAAGTCCGAGAGAACCTTCTCCCCCAGGTGGCCGAACGGCGTGTGACCCAGGTCGTGCCCCAAGCAGATGGCCTCCACCAGATCTTCGTTCAACCGCAGCGCCCGGGCGATGATCCGGGCCACCTGCGTGACCTCAAGGGTGTGGGTGAGCCGGACCCGGTAGTGATCGTCGATGGGGGCCGGAAAGACCTGCGTTTTATGGGCCAGACGGCGGAACGCCTTGCTGTGCAGGATGCGATCCCGGTCCCGCTGATAAGCGGTGCGCAGCGGGTGGGGCTCCTCCGAGAACCGCCGCCCCTTGGACTGCGCGGCTCGGGACGCCTGGGGTGCAAGAAAGCGGGCTTCGTTGTCCTCTATGGATTCTCGGATGCTTGTCACGCCCAGATATTAGCCCCCGCAGAGGACATGAATCTCAGACTGAAAAGCTGCTGAGAAAAGGGATCGGACGCGCCAAATAGGCCCTTCAGCGGTGGTACTCTGGAAGACCTGACGATGCTGGTCTACTACCTCCGACCGCATCGTACTAGGGACAGTGGCCCCCGGACAAGTACCCTTCCGCCCTTGCCGGGGGCCACTTTTCCTGCCCAGAGGAATTCCCCCTTCAAATCGGACGAATTCTCCCGTCCGCGCCCGCTCCCAGGCCCGCTCCCAATCCCCGAACCAGCGACCCGATCCGAAGTTCGGGAAACCGGCAACACGACGCGAAATCCGTATAGACAATCGCCCCGTCGAGTGCCAATCTTTCGAGTGCGAATGGGTCCCACTGGGCTGACTTCACTGGAAATCGGTCGAGCGACAGCAACCGAGGTAGACAGATGGATATGGATGAAGTCCGGCACGCAGCAACCGCCGGAATCCCGTTGGGAAACGAAACACGCTACCTGCTGGAGAAAAGCTTCGAAATCGACCTCTCGGCCATCCGGGTTCATACGGGAAGCACCGCCGACCGGCTGACCCGCTCCCACCGAACCGACGCCTTGGCTGCCGGCACCCACCTGTTCTTCCGCAGCGGCGCCTATCGACCTCAGTGCGATGCCGGGCTGGCTCTGGTCGCACACGAAGTGGCGCACTCGCTCCAACAACAAGCACGGGACCTCGGTCCACACTCCGAGAGCGAGGCGGAGCTGGCCGGGGCAAGTGTCGTTGCCGGCCGGACGGTCCATCTTCATGCGAAGCCCGGTGCCCTTGTGGCGGAGCCCCCCTTCGCGGTCCAGTGTCACGAATCCTTCGAACACCGCTGCCTAGGAGACCTGCCCACGCCCGATATATTCTCGATCGCCTCCAAGGCAAGTAATTTCAACGACCTCATCGAGCGGGAAACCGCGTTGATGTGGAAGTGGCATCAGAATCCGGAGAACGTCACCAGGAACGATCTGCCCGGACTCCTCGCCGTCCAGTTGCCCGAAAGCGGCCTCCTGGTCACCTACGGTGAGCTCAATGCGTTGCCGGATTACATTGCGAGCGCCGATGCGATCGAGACCTGCCCCAAGTCGGTCTTGCTCCCAATCCTGCAGGCTATCCGTCAGGAGACCTACGTTCAGCTCAACGCACTGCGAAATCAGGTCAAGAACGATCGCTTTCAGTACTCACCTTACGGTCCCAACGATGCGCCGATCGGCCTGCTGAACAAGGTCTTCAACTCCTGGGCCCTGGACGACCTTACGAGCGACCTGGGAATCAACGGCGAAGACCACTACCTCGGCCTGCTGGGTCGGAACGCGTGCCACTTTGCGCCTTACACCTGGTTCCGGTGGCAGGCCTCGTACCTGACCGCCCGCGACTTCGCAACGAGGGCCCATGAAGCAAGCGGCAGCGAGAAGGACCGGCTGACCACGCAAGCGTGGATCTTCCACGGGTACGCCGACCATTTCCTTCAGGACAGCTTCGCCGCCGGCCACCTGTTGAACAAGACCCTCGTGATGCAGTGGTTCGTGAAGTGGGCGGCGAACTCAAACCTGTTCATCGAGGACTGGGACCTGATCAAGGACATGACTGTTGCGCTCGAGCCCGCCATCGCCGGCCAGGTCCTTTACGATCCCGCCTATACCGGTCTGGGCACCGATCCGCAAACCGTCAACGAACAATCCACCTACGAGAAACGGCTTGGGCTCAGCGGCGTGACGGCCTTCGGCTCGGTGGACCAGAAAACCGCGTATCAGCGCTACCTGGCCTTCCTGTCGAGCGTTATCACGCAGGCCGCCAGCAACGCCGTCCACGACGCATTCAACGAGCGGTCCCTGTGGGTCGCCTCCGAAGCTCAAGGGCCGTACCGGGTGTACGGCGATGACACCTTGTTCACTGGAGCCGGCGGCGCACAAGGAGCCCAAATCACCTCCGAGACGGCTCAGATGTCCCAGCAGTCCATCCGCGATCTGCTCTCCAAGGGCAGCACGGACATCGGGACCGCCGACATCCGCAAGCATTTCCCCACCCGGGCCGGTGACGACGAGAAGTCGGTGAAGTCGATGGGGTCGTGGGTCGCCGGCCAGGAGCAGTGGGCATGCGACAACGTGTTCAACACGGCTTCGTTTCTGATGAAGCGGGTCTTTACCCAGGCCTTTCCGAGGATCCTCAACTTCTCCAAGGACCAGGAGTTCGCCAACAAGTGGAACACGAGCCTGCCGGACTGCGGCTACCACTACACCGACGCGCTGCTGGTCGGGGACCGGGTGTTCGCCGGCTCCAACGGCTATGCGTACGAATTGGAGGCCATGAGCGGCAAGGTTAAGTGGCACGACGGGATTTCGAATTCCCGGTACGAGACCCATCTGGCCTCCAACGGTTCCCTCCTCTACGCAGGATGCAACGGGTACGTCGAAGCAAGGAGGTTCGACACCTGGGACCGGGCCTGGAAGACCCCAATGACCGGGAGCAGCTCGTGGCCGGTGCACCTTTTGTTTAATTCGGGCCGCCTGTTTGCCGGCTCCAACGGGGCCGTGCATGAACTTGATCCGGCAACCGGCAATCGCCTGCATTCGCTCGACGTATCGAGCGCGGTGGGCTGGGATGTCCGCCTGGCCACCGACGGGAAGATGCTGTTTGCGGGCTGTCACGGCTATGCCTACGGGATCTCCCTCGATGACTGGAGCAAGATCCAGTGGACTACGCCGATGACCGACGCCGCCTACGTGGATGTTTCCCTGCTCTGGGCGGGGGGCATGCTGTTTGCCGGGTCGAACGGGTCGGTGCATCAAATCAACGCCTCGGCTGGCGGACGGATGCACTCGGTCGGGCTGTCGGGTGCGGTTGGCGAGAGCGTCCGCATGACCCTGACCGACGATGGGCTGCTCGCCGCCGGCTGCCACGGCTACACCTACGGCATACGTACCGACGACTGGTCCAAGGTTGCTTGGAGCACTCCGATGGCGGGCAAGCTGTGGGAAATGGTAGAGGTCTCCAACTTCGGCGGGAACATCTACGCCTGCTCGAACGGTTACGTCCAGCGCCTGAAGGGCACCAATGGCGCAGTGCTCAACTCTACGCAACTCAGCACCATCGCGGGTTCGGGAGACTACACGCCATCGATGAGGATCAGCCCGAAGTCGGGACTGTTCATCGGGATGCACGGCTACGTCTACAACATGCTGCTCTAGCGGAGTTATCGAACCCTCAGTACCGGACTTGAGCGGCGGCCGGCCGGGGGCGGCACCCGGAACGGCGCGCACGAGACGTAGTCCGGCCCCACCTGGCGGCAGAACTCCACCGAACTCGGTGCCCCGCCGTGCTCACCTCACATCCCCAACTTCAGGCAAGGGCCGCGTTGCTTGGGCGGATTGTGACCGTTAACGGGTGGCAGGTGGCAGGTGGTACCCTACAAGGATGAAGAAGACGAGCATCTACATTGAACCTGCCGTCGACTCTGCGCTGGCCCGGCGCGCGGCCGCTGAGGGAACCACCAAGGCCGAACTGATTCGCCGGGCCTTGCGGGTCGCCGCCGGTGGCGCGCTGAACGTGAAACCCACCGCCCGAGGGGTGTTCTCCGGACCTGCCCACCTGTCCGAAACAGTCGACCACCAACTCACGGAAACCGGGTTCGGCGAATAGTGATTGTTGTGGATACCTCGGCAATCCTTGCCTTCATGAACTCCGGCGACGCCCACCACACAGAAGTAAGTTCGTGGATGGCGGCCGAGCCGCAGGATCTTGCTACGACCCCGCTCATCGTTGCCGAGACCGACCACCTGGTTGGCGTGCGTGGAGGCCGGCAGGCGCTGAGCGCCCTTCGTTCCGACCTGGCGGCGGGCGCCTACATGGTCGATTGGTGGCCCGAGGCAATGAGTGCGGCAGCGCGCGTCGCCGAGCAGTACGCCGACATGGCCTTGGGCCTCGCCGACGCATCGCTGATCGTTCTGGCCGACCGGCTCGGAACGAA
>JAJCYE010000140.1 GCA_029263075.1 Actinomycetes bacterium | reverse complement strand
CTACTGCGTCCGCCAGGCCGGGAATGCCCGATAGCGCTGCCTGAACTGCCGCACTGTCCGACGCGGGCGGGGCCTGCTCCTGCTCGCTCTGCTCTTCATCGCTCATCGAGATTCTCCCTGTCGTTCGATTTGGCCTTGCCTCATCACTCAAGTATCCGGTGGCTACGCATCTAACGCAAAAGTGCGCCGCTAGTCGTAGCCTGAAACGAATCCCCGAGAAAGGAACCGATGAACACGTCCGTCCCAAACCGACCCCTATTGAGAGTTGTAACGGCCGGCCTCCTGGCCGCAGGCCTGCTGGCAGGCTGCGCCGGCGGCGCCACCAAATCCGGCGACATCAAAGCCGGCGCCGCCGAAGGCGACGCCGTAAAGATCGAGGCGGGGGACAACTTTTTCAAACCCGAATCCGTAACGCTGCAGGCGGGCGAAACCGTGACTATTGAGATCGACAACATCGGCGACCGCCCCCACGACTGGACCGTGGACGACCTGGAACTCAGCACCGGGACGATGTCGGCAGGGGAGATAGCCAACGCTACCTTTGTAGTGCCAGACAACGACCTGGTCTTTGTCTGCACACTCCACCGCGGCATGGAAGGCACCATCAAGGTCAATTGAACCCGGGACGGCCCGCTGCTGAGTTAGCATGGAGCCCATGCCAGATACGCTCGATATAAGCGCGCCCCTACGCAACCGCCGGACGGCAAAGCTCAAGGCGGCGGCACTCGCCATCCTGGTAACGCTGGTGGCCGGAGCCTGCGGCGGGGACAGCCCCGAGGAAGACTCCAGCCCAACTCCCATCCAAGGCCTCAACGCCAACTCGCCGGTCAAGCTGACCAGCGTCGGGCCGGTGGTCGTGGGGATGACGGTAGACCAGGTTTCTCAAGCAGCGGGCGTCGCTTTGACCCGCCAGCCGGACTACGACACGGCCATGGCGGAGAAGAACTGCGCCTACGTGAGTCCGGCGACAATCCCCGGGTACTCGCCTCCGCCAGAGAGCGGCAACAAATCACCGCTTGCCTTCATGATCGTGGACGGCAAACTGGCCCGCATCGATGTCCTGGGCGGCGACTTCGCCACCGACAAGGGCATCAAGGTGGGCAGTTCGGAAACCGAGGTCACCGACGCCTATGGAGGCGGGAGCCCGCTTCCCCCCAGGGCATTCGTCGGCCCGCCTTACCGCTACCTGACCGCTTCCCCCAAGGACGCCGAGGACCAGGGCTACAAGATGGTGTTCGAGTCCGACGGCGCCAAGGTTGTCAACTACCGGGTGGGCAAGCAGCCCGAGGTGGAGAACCGGCAGGGGTGCAGCCCCTAACGAAGCTGTCGATGACCCTGCCTTCGGGGTCAATCGCCTTGACCGACACCACCGGACCCTCCAATTCCACCAGCAGGAAGTGATTCGACGCGATGCAGCTGACCAGCCACGGCTGATCGTCGACGCACGGGTAGATTTGAGATCCGCCCCCTCCGGTTATCACGTAGTCCACGCCGTTGAGTACCGAGTGCTCGTAGGCATGATTGTGTCCGTTGATCACCAGGTCCACCCCGTACTCCTCGAACAGAGGCATCCAGTCCCGGCGGACCGGGGAGTAGTTTTCGTGAAGCCCCACCGTCAGGCCCGGGTGGTGGTAGACGGCGATCTTCACCTCAGCCGTGGACAATGCCAGTTCTTTCTCCAACCAGGCGGTCTGGGAATCCGACACCCGGTTGGAGTCGAGCATGAAGAACTGGGCCGGGCCCGCGAGGTAGGTGTAGGTGCGTTCGGCGCCGAGAACCGTCCGGGTTGAGTCTCCCCCGACGTCGTGGTTGCCCCATGTCGCCCGCCACTGGTGCCCCGGATAGGAGATCAAGCAGTTTTCGGGTCCGTAGTAATTGCCTTCGGTCGCATTGCCGTCCGGCTTGTAGAAGTTGTCCCCCGCGGTGACCACAACGTCGAAGGGAGTGGTCTTGCGGGTTTCGCACATCTGGGCGGTCAACGATGCTTGCTGGGGGGTTCCTGCGCCCCAGTCGCCCTTGGCGGCAAATACAAATCGATCCTCGGGCCCGGGGGGCGGTTGCGGGGCCGGGACCCCCAGGGGCGGAGCCTGGGGCGTTGGTTCCGGGTCGCCGGTGCATCCTGCGAGCGTCAATAAAACCATCAGGGCGGGGAGGAGGAGCTGGCGGGACATCTCTGCATCCTCCCACCGGCGCCCGCCGGACGGGTACGATGAGCCAATCAACTACAGGACTGGGGAAAATTTGACCAAGAGGACCAAGCCCGCACCGGCCGTTACCACCCGCAAGCGGTCACTCCGCCGGAGAGGCTTTCTCCGCCGCAGCCTTGGGCGTCTGGTGGTCATGAGCGCATTCGGCGCGGTGGCCAAATACTTCACCGACGCCGCCAACCGCAAGAAGGTCATGGGGTTGGTCGGCAAGTAGTTTCTGGGCACCACCGCCGGAAGACCCTGGGTTGGTGCGCAAGTTGGCTCTGGACCGCCTCCGCCGCTGAAGACCGCGGGTTGGTGCTTAAGTTGTTTTCTGGCGCCGCCACCGCCGGAAGACCCTGGGTTGGTGCTTAAGTTGTTTCTGGGAACACCACCGCCGCGGAAGACCAAGGGGTGGTGCGTAAGTTGTTTTCTGGGCACCGCCGCCGCCACCGCAGGAAGACCACGGATTGGTGCTTGATCCGCTCCTAACGAAAGATGTCCGCCAGGTTGTAGTTGGCGGGGACCTCAAGCTGGCCGAAGGTGCAGGACCGAGGCGTGCGATCAGTGCGCCACCGCTTGAACTGGGCAACGTGACGGAACCGGGCGCCCTCCATATGGTCGTACCCCACCTCGACCACCAGTTCGGGCCGCAACGGCTCGTACGACATATCCTTTTTTGCGTTCCACCGGTTGCCGGCCCCGCCTGGGATGTTCATGACATCGGCGTACTCACCCCAAGGGTGAGGATCACCTTTGTCCTGCCGGTAGGGGGCCAGATCGTCCAGTAGGCGCTTGCGTTCCGCCATCGAAAAGGCTGCGGCGACCCCAACGTGGTGAAGATCCCCTTGTTCGTCGTACAAACCCAAAAGTAGCGACCCGACCACAGGTCCGCTCTTGTGCCAGCGAAACCCGGCAACCACGCAGTCGGCGGTGCGCTGATGTTTGATTTTGAACATGATCCGCTTGTCCGGCGCGTACGGGATGGTTGTGGGCTTGGCGATCACGCCGTCCAGGCCGGCGCCCTCGAAGGCGGTGAACCACTCCTGGGCAAGCTCCCGGGAATCGGTGGATGGGGCGAGGAAGGTAGGAGCACCGGCGTCCTTTAGGGCTTGTTCCAGCGCTGCCCGGCGTTCAATAAGGGGCCGGTTCATATACGACTCGTTGCCGAGAGCCAGCAGATCGAAGGCGATAAACGCGGCCGGGGTGGCCTGGGCGAGCATGTTGACCCGGGAAGCGGCCGGGTGAATGCGCTGCTGGAGAGCCTCGAAATCCAGGCCGGCACCCCGGGCGACCACGACCTCTCCGTCGAGAACGCACCTGGGCGGCAGATGCTGCAAGACCGCGTGCACAACTTCGGGAAAATATCGGGTAAGGGGCCGTTCGTTGCGGCTGCCAAGCTCTACCTCATCGCCATCCCGGAAAACGATGCAGCGGAAGCCGTCGAATTTGGGCTCGTAGAGCATCCCCGGTGGAATCTCGGGGACGGATTTTGCCAGCATGGGCTTGACCGGGGGTTGCACTGGAAGGTCCATCAACCCATTCTCCCCTGCCGTGGCCACTAGGGGCCGGGTGCCCCGCAAGGCGGGGTCCTGGGGCCAGGCGCCCCGCAAGGCGGG
>JAJCYE010000139.1 GCA_029263075.1 Actinomycetes bacterium | reverse complement strand
CCCGCCAACCCGTTGCCGACCGACTTGTGATTCGTCGCCCGGTGGCGGACAATCGGGCACTCAAGCCCACCCGGCGGTAGGAGGTCAGCCTATGGAAAGTGCGGTCTCCACCCGGAGGCGGACCGAAGAGTTGTCCAAGGTCATGTCGCGCAGGATCGGCGACCTGCTCCGCCCGCTTGCCGACACCTCGATCCCGGTGCCCAACTCCGAGTGGACGGTGGGGGAGCATGGCGCTCACTTGGCGTTCGCCAAAGACCTGTTCGCCAGGATCGCGGCCGGTGAGCGGCTGACCTACTCGGACGGTACCCGGGAGGGACTGGCCGCCGCCAATATGGAGAGCCTTGGGGGGTTGACCGAACGCAACGGGGCGGCGCTGGCCGGGATGATCGAGTCGTCGGTCGACGCGTTTTTCCGGGCACTCGAACCACTGCCTGAAGGGACCACTCGAAACACCCCGATAGGCGCGATGCCGGTGGATACGATGGCGGCGTATCTGATCGCTCACCTCATGATGCACGGTGAGCCGATGGCCCGGGCCCTGCGCAAGCCGACGATTATGGATCGCCAGAGCGTTCTGGCGGCGATGCCGTTCATCGTCCTGGCCATGCAACGCTTCGTCGACCCGAAGTCGGTCAAAGACCTTACGGCGTCGTTCGCATTGCACGTCAGGGGCGGCGGGGGGACCTACTTCATCACGTTCGACGGGGGCACGCCGACCTTCAGTTCCACCAAGGTGCGCCGAGTGGATTGCCACGTCTCCGCCGACCCGGTGGCCCTGCTTAAAGTTGGGTATCGGATCATCCCTCAGTGGGGTCCCATAGCCACGTTCAAGCTGACCACCTGGGGGCCCAAGCCGTGGCTGGCCTTCCGTTTTGCCGGTCTGTTCCTGCCTCCTTGACCATCAGCCCCTCAAGGAATCCTGCGCGGCCCTGACGGCTTGCTCGGCGTAGGCGCCGCCGAACAAAACCGCGTGAACCAACAGGGGAAAGATTTGGTGTAGCGGCACCCGGATTTTCCACCCGTCCATGAGCGGCGCCTCGTCGTTGTAGGCGCCCAGGACGTGGTCCAGGTGGGGGCACCCGAACAACCTCAACATGGCCAGGTCGGTCTCCCGGTGCCCTCCGTGAGCCGCCGGATCGATCAACCATGCGCACCCGTCGGCGCCCCACAACACGTTGCCGTTCCAAAGATCCCCGTGCAGACGGGCAGGAGGCTCCGGCTCCCCGGCCAGGTCATCGATGCCTTCGATGACTCGACGAAAGATCTTTGCCTGCGCCGGGCCGATTAGGTTCCGGTCGACACAAATAGCCAGATACGGCTCAATGCGGTATTGGGCGTAGAAGGCGGGCCAGGTTTCGGCCGGGAGGTTGAGCATAAGCGCCGATCCGATCGAGGCCTCGGCCGGGCCTCCCTCCGGCGGGGAGCCGAACGACTGCGCCCCGGCTGCGTGCATCAACGCCAGGCCGCGCCCAAGGTTTTCGGCCGCCATGGGGCCGGGGGCGCCGGTGGGTACCAGGTCGGTCACCAGCCACCGGGCGTTTTGGGCCCGAAGTTTGGGCACCGGGACCGTTCCCGCCCCGGCCAGCCAGACCAGCGACGCCGCCTCGGCTCGCACCGCGTCCGGCCGTCCGTGACCTTTGATCACCACCCGGCCCCCGCCGGCCAGATCCACCCGGTGGGCGTCACCTCCCAGGGGCGTGACTTCGAGCGCCGCCAGTCCCAAAAGCTGGTGCGCCGCTGCCGCCACTTCCTGTTTGTTCACCGGTCGAGTTTAGGCGCGGGCTTCGGTTTATCGCCCTGCCGGCGGGGGTACTTCCGGTCCGCAGCGCTGAACTGAACGCAGTTTTGGGCCAGGAGGCGAGATATGGATGCGATCACTCTTTTGGAGCGGGATCACGAATCGGTGAAGAAGATCATGGAGAAGCTGCAGGCCACGACATCGAGGGGGGTCAAAACCCGGGAGGACCTGTTTGCCCGGCTCAAGTCCGAAATGACGATCCACGAGACGATCGAGGAGGAAATCTTCTACCCCGAACTCAAGTCCCACCCGAAGGCCAAGGAGGTAGTGCTTGAGGGGTACGAAGAACACCACGTGGTCGACATGATCATGGGGGAACTCTCCGAAACGCCGTTCGGCGACGAGACCTGGGGGGCCAAGTTCGCGGTCATGAAGGAGAACATCGAACACCACATCGAAGAGGAGGAAGGCGACATGTTCAAAAAGGCGCGCCAGATCCTCTCCGAATCCGAACTGGAAGCACTGGGTTCGCAGATGCAGAACCGGAAGCGAACGGTGAAGGTGGGGGCCTGAGGGCGGCCGGGGGACCGACCGGCCCCGGGCCCGCTATGTGCTCGGGGCCGGCGGTGCCTGCTGTCGGCGAACCCAGTCGACGAGGCCGGGCATGCTCGCCTCGATCATCCTCAGCACCTGGGTGAAGCCGCCGTCGCCCCCGTAGTAGGGGTCGGGGACATCCAGGTCGCCGGCCCCAGCCGGGTCGAATGACCGGAGCATGCGGATGCGTTCCGGGTCGGCGCCGGTACGGGCGACCAACTTTTGGAGCGCCCTAAGGTGACCGCGGTCCAAGGCCAAGAGCAGATCCGCCGCAAGGTGGTCTTGGTTCACCTGGGCTGCCGCGTGCCGGTAGGGATAACCGTGTTCGCGCAGCACGGCCGCGGCCCGGTAGTCCGCAGGGTCGCCCACGTGCCATCCGGTCGTCCCGGCGCTCGTCACCCTGACCAGGTCATCCAAGCCCTCTTTCCGGAGGTTCTCCCGAAAGACCATCTCAGCCATCGGCGACCGGCAGATGTTGCCGGTGCAGACAAAACAAACGTGGAGGGTCACGATTGGCTCGGCGCGGGTTCGGGCTCGGCCGGGTCCGCCTCTTCAATCCGGCGACGGGAGATATCGCGGCGGATCAGCCCCAGATAGATGACAAGGGCGGTCACGGCGAACAGCAGCCATTGGACGAGGTACTCCATGTGCGGGCCCTCGTCGGGCGCGGGGATCGGGACCGGACGGGGCAGGTCGGCGTTGGCGGGCTCCTGGGACTGCAGCCGGATGTAAAGCGGATACAACTCGTAGGGGAGTTGGTCGGCCAGCCGGTCCAGGTCGACCCGGGGGGTGGCCTCGACGTTGCCCGGCGGGGGATCGGATACCCCCAAGAACCCCTTTCGTTCGGATGGGAGCAGCACCCCGTCCACCGTGACGCGCCCGGTGGGCGTCCGGGCGTCGGCCAGCACCTCATCCGTGGTCGGCAAGGGGACCCAACCCCGGTCTACCAGGACCGCCTCGCCGGAGTCCAGGATCAGGGGGGTCAAAAGGTGGTTGCCCTGGCGACCCTTCAGCGAGCGGGACTGCAACACCACCTGTTCAGCGGGGTCGTAGGTGCCGGTTGTTCGGGTGTGCCGGAATCCGGCGTCCTCAATCGCGGTAGCTCCGGCGCCGGCGCTCGGAAGAAGTCGGGTCAACTCGGATGCCGGGAGTACGGATTGGGCGACGAGCAGGTCGTTCTCCGCCCGCCGGTCCTGCAGCCTGCCCAGTTGCCAGAAGGCCATGCTCAGGCAGACCGCGATTATCACCAGGGTCATCAGGTGGATGGTTATCCAGCGGCGTGTGAGGAAATGGCGCATCGACGAGCCAGGATAACCGGTTCCTACCGGTACCCCTCCACAATCGCCCGGCCGCCGACCGGCTCCTTCAGCGTGAGGTCGACCGCCTTGAACTGGGCGATCATGATGCACGCCACCTGCTTGAACGCCGGGTCGCTTCCTTCGAACAGAGAGATGGCGATTTCGGTTTCCCGGTAGTCGACCTCGACGCGGTCCAGAACGCTGCAAGGGGCGACGCCGCTTTCGTAGTGAATGCGCAGGGTCCGGTCGCCGGTGACCTCGGCCCGCCTGAAGTTGACCGGGTGGACGTTGTCCATCCCCGGGCTGGGGGTGACTATCGTCGGCTCAAAGCCCACGGGGTCCGGAAAGGCGGGTTGCGGAGGGGCGGGCGGGGGCAGTGCGGGAAGGGTGGGCGCCGGGGGACGTACCGAAGTCGCCACGGAGGTGGGGGTCGGCGGGGGAGGTGTCTCCCGGGCCTCCTGGGGCGGCGAAGCCGAAGGTTGGGTGGCCGGGTCCTTCCCCGGCGCCGGTGGTTGGCCGGAGCCCCCCATTCGGGCCACTGCGACCATGGCCCCGGCCAGCACCAAGGCGCCGGTAAGGCTGAGAATCAGGATCTTTCGCATACTCAATGTGTCTCCAGTATCCACCGCCGGGCCCGCGGCCTTCATCTTCCGGCGGCCGGTCGTTGTGGGCGGCGGTCGCGTGCATTAGCCTTCACTCAAATGAAGCTCAAAGCCGCCGACCAGGGCAACTCGCTGGTGCCAGTTCCCCGTATGCTCGGTGCCTTTTTCGTGGGAGGCCTGGTGGCGGCCCTGGTCATCCCGGGAGCGCATGACCTGGTTGCCGGCACAGCCGCCGAGCCCGGCGCCTTCGTGCTGTTTTTCACGTGGCTGGTGGTGACCGTGATGAGCGGCGCCTACCTGTTCCCGATGTCCGTAGTGCTGGGGTTCCGCCGGGACTGGTACCGCCTCGGGCTGGGTTGCCTGGCCGCTCTCGAGCTCATCCTGTTTGTCCTGCTGCCGCTGCTGTTTTCTGGTCAGAAAGACCTTGGGGTCACCGGTCACGCCGCGGTCGGCCTGGCGTCGTTGGTACTGGCGCTTGTGGTCTTCGGTCAGATCGCCAAAGCCGGTCGCAAGTACGTCGCAGGTCCTGGCTGGCCGTCCCAGCCCAAAGCGATGATCGCCGGCATCGCGGCGGTTGCCGGCATCTTGGCGCAGGTCGTCAGCGCACTGTTGCTCGGGATCGACCCCGTCGACTCGATATTCGGGACCGAAGGCATCGCAATCGTGATCGCTTCGGCACTGGCGGCATACAGCCTGGCGGAGGGGTTGGATCGTTCGACCCGTCAGCCGCTGGTGGCCGTGGAAGGCCGAAGCCTCATCGCAAAGACCATTCGGGTGGGAGTCGGGCTGCTGCTGGCCCTTCACTTGATCTGGTTCGTGTTCCTGGAGCGCATTCTTTAGTCCTGTCGAACCGATTGCGGGAAACATGACCGACGAAGCCCCCTCCGGCCCCACCGACTCCGGTGCCCGCCGGATCCAGGAGGTGGCCATGGGCTACTACAGCTCCCAGGCGTTGTATGTGGCTGCCGAACTGGGCATTGCCGACCTGCTGGAATCCGGGCCGATGCCGGTTCCGGACCTGGCCGCCGCCGCCGGAGCGGATGAAGACTCGTTGTTTCGGATCCTTCGCTTGCTGGCCCGGGACGGCGTCTTCGAACTCTCCGGTGGAGTTGCCTGCCTCAATCAGGCCGCCGAGCAACTCAAGACCGGCGGGCAGGGAACAATGCGGGACCTGGTTGTTATCTTCGGCCGGGAGTTTTACCGGGCTTTCGGTGAGTTGTTGAGCGCCGTGCGGTCCGGCGATGACGCCTTCCGGGTCACCTTTGGCCGGGGGTTGTTCGAGTACCTAAAGGAGAATCCGGACCGGGGGCGGGCCTTTGACCGGGCGATGGGCGCCGGCGCGGTCTTCTTTAACTCGGTTCCCGATGCTTACAACTTCGCGCCGGTGACAACGGTGGTCGATGTGGGGGGCGGGAACGGGACGCTCCTGGGGTCGATCCTCGCGGCCCACCCGCACGTTGAAGGAATCTTGTTCGATGCGGCGCCGGTGATCGAATCGGCCGTCGCCCACCCCCGGTTGACTGCGGTGGCCGGCAACTTCTTCAACTCGATAGTCGAGGGGGGCGACGCCTACCTGTTTTCCCGGATTCTGCACGACTGGAGCGATCAACAGTGCCTGAAGATACTCGCCAACTGCCGCCGGGCGATTGACCCGGGTGGGCGGATCCTGGTGATCGAGAGACTCCTCCCCGGGGCGTACGCGACGGCAGCGGATGTGAACATGCTGGCGGTGACCGGAGGCCGGGAGCGTAGCCGGGAGGAGTTTGCCGCCTTGATGTCGCGGACCGGCTTTGAGCTTCGCCGGGTGATCCCCCTCCCGCTGGAGTACAACGTGATCGAGGGGGCCGCGGTCTAAGCGCTCGACGGGAAGGAATCCCTCCATCCGGTGGATTGACCGCAGAGTTCCGCGAACGTCAAGCCCTCCGGAGGGGACCCCTGCGCAGCGGCTCTCTCCCGGGAGGCTGCGCTGGCGCCTGCTTGGGTGCGATCTCGGGAATGGCGTGGGTTGCAAGGAACTGTGCGGCAAGCTCAAACTCCTCGCCGTGGTGGCTGAGGGTCAACGGATCCCCGGACTTGATCATGTAGGTGGCCTTGTTCTTTAGGACGACCACCGAGATCAGCCGGTCGCGGTAGCAGAAGTTGAACGCCAGCCGGCTGATGCCTTCGGGCAGCCGGGGCGAAAACGCCAGGGCTTTGCCCCCCACCCGCAGGCCGCCGAAGCCGGCGACAAGCACGTTCCAGGTCCCCGCCATCGACGCCAGATGGATGCCGTCGCTGGTGTTGTGGTGCAGGTTGGCAATGTCCACAAGAGCGGTCTCGGCAAGGTAGTCGTACGCCAGATCCATGTATCCCAACTCCGCTGCGATCACCGCCTGGCACGCGGCGGAGAGGGACGAATCCCGTACCGTGATGTGTTCGTAGTAGGTAAAGTCCCGATCCTTCTGTTCCTGATCGTGGAAGTAGTCGTGACGCAGATGCATTGCCAGCACCAGGTCCGCCTGCTTGACCACCTGCTTTCGGTAGAGCTCGAAGTAGGGGTAGTTGAGTAGCAGGGGGTAACGCGAGGCGTCGGTGTTCGAAAACTCCCACATCTGGTGGAGGGTGAAGCCCTCGGACTGCGGGTGGACCCGCAAGGTTTCATCGAACGGCACGTACATCGCCTCGGCGGCGGCAATCCAGCGTGCCGGTTCGTCCTCGTGAACATGCAGCGTCCGCGCGATATCCAGGTGACGTTGGACCGCGCCGGCTGCGGCTCTCAGGTTGTTTTGCGCCATCAGGTTGGTGTAGACGTTGTTGCCGGCCAGAGCGTCGTACTCATCGGGCCCGGTGACCCCGTCGATGCGGAACCTCCCTTCCCTGTCGAAATGGCCCAGGCCCTCCCACAGGCGGGCAGTTTCCACGAGCAACTCAACTCCCACGTCCTTTTCGAACTGTTCGTCCTGGGTAGCGTCGAGGTAGCGGGTGACCGCGTAGGCGATGTCGGCGTTGATGTGAAATGCCGCGGTACCGGCAGGCCAGTAACCGGAGCACTCCTGCCCGGCAATGGTCCGCCAGGGGAATGCTGCCCCCTTCAGGCCCAGGTCCATTGCGCGCCGGCGAGCCGCATCCAGCGTCGAGTGCCGCCAGCGGAGGGCATCCCCCGCGGCTTTGGGGACGGTATGGGTCAGTGCCGGCAACACGAAGATGTCGGTGTCCCAGAAGGTGTGTCCCTCATAGCCGACCCCGGTCAGGCCCTTGGCTCCGATCGGGCGGCGTTCGGCGCGGGCGCCCGCCTGGAGTACGTGGAACAGTCCCAGGCGGACCGCCTGCTGGATCTCGGGGTCCCCCTCGATCTCTATGTCGGCGTTCTCCCAGTACTCGTCGAGGTATTTGCGCTGTTCGGCCAGCAGCCCTTCCCACCCGGTGTGCTTGGCGGCCGTGAGCGCGGCGGTGACTTGGTCGAAGAGGGCCTGGCGGGAGCGGACACCTGACCAGCCGTAGGCCAAAAACTTGATGATCCGGATCTTCTCGCCGGGCCGCAGGTGGCTGGTAAACGTGACCCGGGCGATGTCGTGGTTGACGTCGACCTCTACCGCGGTGTTGTCGGGGCCTTCGTGGATGTGATCCATCGCCGCCGCGAGCCGCAGTTCGCTGCGGTTCGTACTGTGGACCAGAGCGGCACCGGCTGCCCACCTGGCTTGCTGCTCTGCCACCAGCGGCGAGTCCAGGATCTGAGAAACCCTCGGGTCCTTGCGGATCCGGGGGAGGGGTTCGTTGGCTACCAGTTCGGACTGGATTACCACCCTGGCCGGCCGACCGACCGCCTCCACCTCGTAGAGGATCGCGGCCACCGCCCTTTGAGATAGCGAGACCAGCCGGGTTGAGGTGACCCGAGCTTGCTGGCCCGCCGGCGAGGTCCACTCCACTTCACGACGCAGGAGGCCGCACTGCAGGTCCAGGACGCGCTCATGCTTTTGCAGCTCCCCGTAGCGGATGTCGAACGGCTCATCGTCCACCAGCAGTCGGATGATCTTGCCGTTGGTGACGTTGATGATCGACTGACCGGTTTCCGGGTCCCCGTAGCCGGGTTCGGCGCTGGGAAGGGGGCGTTGTTCGTAAAAGGAGTTCAGATAGGTCCCGGGGAGGCCGAAGGGCTCTCCTTCGTCCAGGTTGCCCCTAAGGCCCAGGTGCCCGTTGGCCAAGGCGAACAATGACTCCGTCTCGGCCAGGGTCGGCAGGTCCAGGGACTCCTCCCTCACGTGCCACGGTTCCAGCTTGAACGTTGGTTTATCTCTCAATCGTCCGCCGGTTCCCCCAGCAAGTCCGCCAGATCTTCGACAACAACATCCGCTCCTGCCTCCTTTAGTGCGCCTGCCTGCCCCGACCGGTCGACGCCCACCACAAATCCGAAGCCCCCGTCCCGGCCGGCTTTGACGCCGGCCAAGGCGTCCTCGAAGACTACGGCGGCGCCAGGCTCTACGTCGAGTAGTTGAGCTGCGTGGAGGAAGGTGTCGGGAAAAGGTTTGCCGCGCAGGTTCTTTTCGATGGCGACGTTACCATCCACCACCGCTGCAAAGCGCCCGGCCAGGCCACTGGCCTCCAGTACCGACCCGGTGTTGGTGCTGGCCGACACCACGGCCCGCTTTAGTCCGGCGGCTTCAACCGCGGCCAGGTACTTGGAGGATCCCTCGAAGGCTTCGACCCCTTTGTCCGCCATGATCTCCAGCACCAAACCGTTCTTGCGGTTCCCCAGGCCCTGGATTGTTTCCGTGCCGGGCGGGTCGGCCGGTGAACCCAGGGGGAGATCGATCTCGCGGGAGCCGATCATGCTGGCAACGCCTTCGGCCCGGGGTTTGCCGTCTACGTATTTCAGGTAGTCGGCCATCTCGAACGCCACGAACGGTTCGTTCTGCAGGTTGGCCCTTACCCTCAGGTACTCGTCGAACGTCTGCTTCCAGGCCTGGAAGTGAAGCGATGCGGTTGAGGTGAGCACGCCGTCCAGATCGAACAGGCACGCCGAAATACCGGCTGGGAGGCCCAGACCGGCCGCGGTCACCTGGCGACTCAGCGGAGGGTTCCCAACGCCGCCACCGGCACTAACAAAACGGAAAGCACGGAAGGAAGACCTGCTTGGTCTTTTTGGCCGGCTTCTCCGGCTCTGAAGAGCCTGAGGTCGGTCCCGGTGGCGGGGGCGGCGGGTTGCCCGCGAGCATGTCGGATGCGGAGTTCCCGGTCGGCTTGGGGGCCCCTTCGGCCACCTCGTCTACCTCGACCGGCTCGTCGGTGCCGGCCAGGGTCGCTTCGGGGACCCGCATCTTGGGAGTCACGATCTCTCCGCCGAACTTGGGCCGGCGGAAGTCTGAGGTTTTGGTGCCCTCCAGCGCTTCGACCATGAACCTCTTCCATATAGTTGCCGGGAAAGAACCGCCGGTGACTTGTTTGCCGCGCACTTGCTTCATCTCGGGAATAGTACCGTCCGGGTTGGGGGCGAAGCCCATCCAGACGACGGCGGTCAACTCGGGCGTATATCCGGCGAACCAGGCGTTGGCGAAATTTTGGGTGGTGCCGGTCTTGCCTGCGGCCGGCCGGCCGATCCGCGCGCCGGTCCCCGTGCCGGACCGGACGTTGCGCTCCAGCACGTAGTTTACCGAGTCGGCCACGTTGGTCTCCAGCGTGTGCTCGATCCGGGGCTTCCGCTCCGCCAGCACCTCGCCGTTGGGGCGGGTGATCTTTGTGACCACCAGGGTCTCCGGCCGGTCTCCCCGCTGGGCGAACGTCGTGTAGGCCCTCGCCATCTCCATGGGGGTGACGTCGGTAGTGCCCAAGGCCAGGGCGCAGCCGGCGTCGTACTGTGGGATCGATATTCCGGTCTTTCCGGCGATCTCCATGAACTTGTTCGGGGTGACCACGTCGTCCATTATTTGGGCGTAGATGGTGTTGACAGAACTCAGGGTCGCCGATGTGACGTCCATGGCACCGTAGCTGGCGTTCCCGTAGTTGCCGACCTTCCACGGCTTGCCGTCGGCGTTTTTGCACTGCGGGCTGTTGAGCTCAATCGGGGAAGCTCCAGAGAATCTCGATGAAAGGGACTTGCCGTCGTCGAGGAACGCCGCCAGGGCAATAGGCTTGAAGGCCGATCCGGCCTGCCTGCCCCCGCCGGTGGCGTTGACATCCGCCGCGAAGTTGAAGCCGCGGGAGCGGTCGATGCTGTCGACCTCCCGCCCGCCGACCATGGCCCGGACCCGGCCCTGGGGATCCATCGCCACCAGGGCTACCTCCGGATCGTCCGGCCGGTCAAGGGTGCTGCGGACGGCCGCTTCCGCCGCGTCTTGGGCTTTGAGGTCAAGGGTGGTGTGGATCTGGAGCCCGCCGGCCAAGATCTGTTCGTCGTTTAAGCCGAAGTCCCGGATGAGGATGCGCCGTACGTACTCGACAAAGTAGCCGGCCCGGGGCGAGTCGACCTCGATTGTCATGCCCGGCTTGAACTGGGCTTGGAGGTCTTCGGAGCGTCCCGCGGCGGCTGCTTCGGCACCCAGGTAGCCCCCGGTCTCCATGCCGGTCAGCACCCGGTCGCGAAGAGCCACCGAACCCTCTAGGTTGCGGTCGATCTGGTAGCGCTCGGGGGAACGGATCATTCCTGCCAGATAGGCGGCCTGCCCCGTGGTGAGCTCCGCCGCCGAGACCTTGAAGTAGGTCCGGGCGGCCGCCTCGGCGCCGTAGGCGCCCCGACCGAAGTAGACGGTGTTGAGATAGCGCTCCATGATCTCGGGTTTGGACATTTCCTGCTCCAACCGGATCGCCCAGAAAATTTCTTTCATCTTGCGGATGTAAGTGCGGTCCTTGCCGATATCCGGCATGGTGTTGCGCACCAGTTGTTGGGTGATGGTGGAGCCGCCCTGTTGGATCTCCCCGCCCTTCAGATTGGCCCGGGCGGCGCGGATGATCGCCTTGAGGCTCATCCCACGATGCTCGTAGAACTCCCGGTCCTCAGTGGAGACCAACGCGACTTGAAGCTGGGGCGAGATTTCCTCCAGCGGGACGATCGTCCGGTTTTCTTCGCCGTGGAGGGTGGCGATGACCTGCTCATCGGCGGCGAGCATCTTCGAAGACTCCGCCGGCTTTTGCATTTCGGGCAATGGGGCGGTCATCAAACGGGTGACGCCGGCGATCCCGATAACCGCGACGACGAAGCCCGCAGCCATCCAAGGCCACTTGGCCACTATTCGGAGGAGTCCGTTCTTGAGGTTCATATTGAGTTGGTCAAATAAGTATGGCGTCATGGTATTCGAGTCGTACCCTCGGCCGGAAGCCGCGAAACCGGGATTACCCGGTGTTGCCTGAAGATCTGAGGGATCATTGAAATATGGAGAACCTGATGGGCAGTCTGCTGGTGGCCAGTGGGACGTTGATGGACCCCAACTTCCGCCGCACCGTGGTCGTCATTACCGAACACAACGAGCAGGGTGCCGTAGGCCTGGTGCTGAACCGGCCCGCTCCCGTGACGGTGGCTGAGGTGAGCCCCGAACTTGCGCCGTTGGTCGAGCCCGGTACCCCGATTTACGTTGGAGGTCCGGTTTCGCAGGAAGCGGCCATTGTGCTGGCCGACTTCGAGTCTTTCGGTGGCGGGGGCCGGGTGGTGATCGGCTCCATCGGGCTGCTGTCAACATACGATGCGGACACCGACCCCGCCATCAAGCGGGCACGGGTGTTTGCCGGCTACGCGGGATGGGGGCCGGGGCAGTTGGAGTCCGAGGCCGGCGAGGACGCCTGGATCATTGAGGACGCCTTTCCCGAGGACATTTTCACCGAGGAGCCCGCCAAGTTGTGGAGCGCCGTCCTGTCCCGCAAGGGGGGCAGCTACCGGTTGCTTTCGTTGATGCCCGAGGATCCCTCCAACAACTAGGGCCGCCGCCCGTCAAGCGCCTACCCTTAGCGCGCCGGGGCCGCAGTCGTAGGATGATCGCCCTATCCCATGACATCCTCGAGTCTTCGATTTCGCCTGGTTATTCTGGCGCTGGCCCTGTGCCAGTTGGCCGTTGCCTGCAGCCCTTCCCAGGTCGACCCGGGCGCCACCGTCACTATCGCCGGGTCCTTGCGGGACCAGTCCGGGGGCCCGGTTGCCGGCGGCAAGGTTGTTCTGGCGCCCAGGGCCGAGGCCCCGGAGCTTTTGGGAGGGCTCCTGGTGACCGCCCTGTCCTTGGGAACGGTGTGTCTGGCGGACCCTCCGCCGGAACCGTGTGCTTCTTTTCTCCGGGACGCCAGCGTTGTTGACTCCGGTCCGGACGGAAGTTTTGCCTTCTCTCTGGCGGGGAGCGAGGTGCGAACCTTCTTCGGCAACGCCCGTTCCCTGGGCGTCAGTGCTGGTCTTCCCGCCCCGCCGGACGGCGTGGAGGGTCCGGCGGTCCTCGCCATGTTCAAAGTTCAAACCGAACAGCTCGACCTCGGGCCGTTGCGCTTCTGGGAGCCGGAGTTTGCCTCTTCCCGTGGACGGGCCGGTTGGGACCCGGCTCCTAAGGATCTGGGTACCGGGTCCGGCTACCGTCTTGAGTTCACCTCGGACGCCGGAGAGCCGATCTGGGGTGTCGCCGCCGGCACGACCCGGGTGGAGTACGACCCCAGGGTCCTGGAGGACTCCGGGGGCCGGGTCTCGGTGACGGCACGGCGAAAGGGGGTGGCGCCCGGGACGACCACGGATGTTCTGTACCGGTCCGTTCAACTCCACTTCACCGGGGGTGGATCGGCTCCGCCGTCCCGGGGGAAACCTTGTTCGATACAAAACGGCAACTCTGCTGCAGTGGCGCTGCCGTCCTGTGAAGCGACCGATGGTCGATTGGGAGCGGTAGTGGACTTTCCCGCTGCACCCGGGGTGCCGGACGGTGCCGCCGATCCAGCCGCGGCGGAACCTAGGTGGGTGGTGGTCGACATGGGCGGGCCCATCAACCCGTCGCTCGTGGTGGTCCGCGGGTGTGGCTGTGCGGTAGAGGGATCGTTGGACGGTTCAAACTGGGGTTCGATAGCAACCGCGCGGACGGTGGAGGCCGCGATCACGCCGCCCCGCAACACAAGCGTCCGGTTCATCAGGGTCGGGGGCCAGGGGCAGTTGTCGGGCCTGAGGGAAGTCTCGATTTGGCCTTGAGGGGCCGGGGCTGAGCCCGGGACCCCCGGTACCGTTATACGGGCGCTCTGCCGCCGGCTTTGCGAAGTTTTGCGAGAGCCCGCCGCTGGAGGGCCTCGATTGCCCCGGTCCGCCTGCCCATTGCCTCGCCGATCTCGGGGGCGGTTAGTCCACCCAGGATCCTGAGAAGCAGGACGTCCCTCTGCTCCGGCGTCAGATCGACCATGAGGCGCCTGAAGTACACCTCGCTCAACTGCTCGAGTGCCTCGTCCTCAACGTTGCCGCCGGCGGCTTGGGCCTCCAGGGTTTCGTAAGGTGCGGGTTCTACCGGACGGCGCTTGCGGGAGCGGCTGTCGTCTATGACTTTGCGATGAGCAATCACAAAAATCCAGGACCGGAACTGCGATTCGCCGCCGTTGAACTGCCCCAGCGATTTGACCACATGAAAGAAGACTTCGGCAGTCAGGTCCTCCGGCTCGGGCGCCTTCTGTGCCCTCAGGTAGCCGAGTACTGCCGGGGCGAAGTTCCGGTACAACTCGGTCCAGGCCCACTCAGCGCCGGTGCGGGCGGCGGCGAGAACGGTTGGGAACTGTTCTCCGATCATGGGGTGGCGCAAGGCTACACGGGGAGGGCAACCCTCGCCTAAGGCGAGGGTTGCCCTTGGGGAAGTCGGGTGGCTGACCGCCACGTCGTTCCGCTTAACCTGAACTAGCCGGTAATCTGCGGGCTACGGTCGGCCGGCTCCTGCGGGCCTGCCGCCCGGCACGTTGGCGGGAATGTGGCTCGCCGCCGGGGTGTCGGCAGCTTTGTCCAGGCCCTTCTGGCCCGGGGAGACGGTGTTGGCCGGGGCGGGCGAAGTGGGCGAAGTAGTCGGACGGCCTGCGTTCTCGGGACGATGCGCCTGACCGGCGGCCTTGCGCTCCTCGGCCTGGGCACGGGCTGCCTCGCTGACCTGTTGGCCGTCGACTCCGCCGTCGCGGGCATCGGCTGCAACGCTCTGCCCAAATCCGGCGTTCTCGTTCGGCTCGTTGCCCTCGTTGCCCTCGGTGTCACCGTCTGCGGCCCCTTCGGCATCGCCGGCGGCCCCATCACCATCGGAAACTGCGTCGGTTGCCTCTTCAGCCGCTTCATCGAGTGCGTTCTGGGAATCGTCGGCCGCTTCGTCTGCTTCGTCGCTTTCTCCCGCCGGGATGTGGATCCCGACCTTTTCGACCGCTTGGGATATCCCGGTCTGCATCTGGTCCGGGAAGTTGCCGGTGGCGGCCACGGGGACGGCAGCCATTACGACTGCGAGTCCTCCGGCTGCGATCTTGGCGGCCAAAGTTGCGAAAAGTGACTCCAACATGAACCTTCTCCTTAACTTCGGTAGTCCGGACGCCTGAAGCCCAGGCCCGGTGACTTTGCTTGCTGGCATCGCTGCCAGGTCGCCCTTTTCGGTGAGGTTGACCCTCTGCATCAGCGCTGCGAGGTGGGTGGATTCGACGGCGGGGTCGATACCGCCCGTGAATGCCGACTGGACCTTCCGGGCCAGGGCTGAAATGTCGTCGAGGCCGCTGTTTTCCGCCGGCGCCTTGCCGGAAAACAGCCGGTCCAGTTCCTGCTCGCTGAGCTTTCCAAGGGATTTCATCTCACCTTGGTAAACGTCGTGAGCGCAGCCGTCCATACGGGTAGGGGGAAATGTTTCTCTTAGGCCGATGCGGCCCTGCGGTTGCGATCCGCCTGAAGTCGTGCCGGGGTCCCCGGAGCGGGGCCCGCAGGGGTAAAGCCAAAGCCCAGTCCCGCTTGGCTGCCGGTCCCGGGCCTTGGGGTCAGTCGTCCGGCGAAAGGGCCGGACGCAGCTCAACGCCGGTGAGTTGTTCGGAGACTTCCCACAGCACCCGGATCTTGTCGGTCAAAGCGTGCCGGCGCAGGATCGGCCGGGGAACCGATCGCCGGAGTTCATGTACCTGGGGGCGTACATCTGGCCGCTGCGGGCTTGGGGATCGGTTGCTGCCCGGAGTTGGGGAAGCGCGCCGCGGGCTGCGGTCATGCCCATCGCGGACGCCATCCACACCCCCACCCTCTGGGTGAACCCACCGCCGCTTTCATCCGAACTCGTGGCCTGGAGCCCGGTGTTGGAGAGGCCGGGGTGGGCCAGCAGACTGGCAACCGGCAGGCCGGCCCGTCTGAAGCGGCGATGCAGGCCGATCCCGAAGTGGTAGTTGGCCAGTTTGGACTGCCCGTACGCCTTCCAGGGACCGTAGTTGCCTTCGAGATTGGGGTTGGCGGGGTCGATGCGCCGGCCGATGTGGTGGACCGCGCTGGTCACCGTCACCACCCGGGCCTCCTGCGCCCCGAGGAGGCCCGGCAGTAGCCGGGCGGTCAAAGCGAAGTGCCCCAGGTGATTTACCCCTAGCTGCATCTCGAAGCCGTCTTCAGTCCGGCGCTCCGGCAGGGCCATCAGCCCGGCGTTGTTGACAAGCAGGTCGATTCGGGGATGACGGGACAAGGATGTGGCGGTGAATTCTTTTATCGAAGCCAAGGACCCGAGATCCAGCTCGACGATTTCCATCGAACCACTCGGGTCCAACTGCTTGATGGAGTCCAGCGCCCCGTTTGCCTTGACCAGATTCCGGCAGCCCATCACCACGTGGGCTCCGCCGACCGCCAGAGCCTTGGATGTCTCGAATCCCAAACCACCGTTGGCTCCGGTGACAACGGCTACTTTCCCCGCCAGGTCCGGGATATCGGCGGCTGTCCAGGGCATGGGAGTCTCCTTTGGCTTAAGCGACTGTTCGTTCAGTCTGCCAGATAATCTCAAGCGGTAGACCGGCCCGGCCCTATCCGGCTGCCCGACCGATGGACCTGCGGTTATTGGCCGGACGCATCGAGCTGGTCGGTAAGTTCCAGCCAGCGGGTCTCCAGCTCGGACTGTTGGGCTTGCAGCGCCTTCAGATCGTCCACGTGCACCTGCAGGCCCAGGTAGTCGGCCTGGTCGTGGGTTGCGATCTGGTTGTTCACCCCGGCGATCCGGGCCGGCAGTTTGGCCAGCTTGCGCTCGATGGAGGCGACCTCCTTGCGCGCCTCCCGGGTCGCCTGAATATCCAGCTTGCGCGGTTGGGGTTTGCCGGGGGACGGCGGGGGAGTGGCCGGCAGACCCCGGCGCACCTGAAGGTACTGGTCCACGCCGCCCGGCATGTGGACCAGGCGCCCGTCGAGAATTGCGTACTGCTGGTCCGTGACCCGCTCCATCAGGTAGCGGTCGTGGGACACCACCAGCAGGGTCCCCGGCCAGGAGTCCAGCAGGTCTTCCATGGCGGCCAACATCTCGGTATCCAGGTCGTTCGACGGCTCATCCAGGACCAGCACGTTGGGCTCGTTGAGCAGGATCAACAGCAACTGGAGGCGCCGTTTCTGCCCGCCGGAGAGTTTGCCGACGGGGCTGGACAACTGGGCGGTCTTGAAGCCCAGGCGTTCCAGGAGTTGGGCCGGCGTCATCTCCTTGCCGCCCGATACGTAGGTGTTGCGTTCCGACTTGATGACGTCGCTGACCCGCTCGCCGGCAACGTGATCCAGATTTGATGGCTCCTGGGTCAGGGTTGCTACCTTGATGGTTTTGCCCCGCTTGACCCGACCTGAAGTGGGTTGAAGGGCTCCGGTAATCAGCTTGAGCAGGGTCGACTTACCTGCGCCGTTGATGCCCAGCACCCCGGACCGTTCCCCCGGCTTGATCAGCCAGGTGACATCGTGCAGGACCTGATTGTCGCCGTAGGAGACCGACACCGCCTCCAGGTCGACCACCTCCTTGCCCAGCCGGCTGGTGGCCATACGCATCAGTTCCACCTTGTCGCGCACCTCGGGCTCGTCGGCAATCAGGGCGTTGGCCGCATCGACCCGGAACTTTGCCTTGGTCGTCCGGGCGGGGGCGCCTCGACGGAGCCAGGCCAGCTCTTTTTTCATCAGGTTCTGGCGCTTGGCTTCGCTCACGGCCGCCATGCGGTCCCGCTCTACCCGCTGGAGGATGTAGGCGGCGTACCCGCCGTCGAAGGGCTCGACCAGACGGTCGTGGACCTCCCAGGTGGTGTTGCAGACGGCATCCAGGAACCAGCGGTCGTGGGTGACCACCACAAACCCGCCGCTGCCGGGGGGCCAGCGGCGCCGCAGGTGGTCGGCCAGCCAGGTAATGCCTTCGATGTCCAGGTGGTTGGTGGGCTCGTCAAGAAAAAGAACGTCGTGGTCGCCCACCAGGACGGCGGCGAGGGCCACCCGGCGGCGCTGCCCGCCGCTGAGTTCGCCGACCGTCGCCTCCCAGGGGACGCCCGACAGCAGGCCGTCGATGATGTCGCGGACCCTGGGATCGCCGGCCCAGGTGTGCTCGGGGGTGTCGCCGACCACCGCGTGGGCGACCGTGAGTTGGTGGTCGAGGGTGTCGGACTGGTCGAGCATCCGGACCTCGATGCCCCGTCGCATGGTGACCCGGCCGGAGTCCGGTTGCAGACGCCCGGAAAGCAGGCGTAGCAGCGTCGATTTGCCGTCGCCGTTGCGTCCTACGATGCCGACGCGGTCGCCCTCGTTGATGCCCAGAGTCACCGCGTCGAAGACGACGCCATTTTGGAATTCTTGATGGAGGGCTTCGGCCCCCAGGAGGTGTGCCACGATTTCGATGCTAACCGAGGCCACTCATCGGCCGGATGGGTGGGGACCACATCCGGCAGATGGGAGATGCCGGGGCGACCGGGATTGTGGATTCGGTCGTGCCGGCGATCAGGGCGCTGGGTGAACGGTTGGGGCGGAGGGCCCCGGGACCGTTAACTAGACACGCTTGGAAGGGTCCAGCGCCTCGTGCTTCTTGGGGGCGTAGTGGGTGATCCCGGACTCTTCGGCGCGCTCGATGACCTTGGGGAAGTTGGCCTCGGTCGAAACTGAACCGGTGTTGTCGAAGTCGCCGGTGTCGGCTGGCGCGGCTGCGGTGTCGGTCAAAATGTGTCTCCTCGCAATGCTGATGACGCGAAACGACCCGCTGCTGCGGGTCTGCTACCAGCGTAACCGCTTATGACTCCCTACCTGAGTGCTCAGTCCTGAGTGCTCAGTCCCAGGGGACGGCACCGGGGCCGGTTGCCCGGTTGCGGAGGGCTTCCAGGGCGACCGACTTTCCTACCGGAGTCAGTGCCATCGACGAGGTGAAATCTCCGGCGGCGAACAGGCCCATCTCACCCAGCGGCAAGACCGTTGGGTCCAGGGCTTTCATCAGGCTGATCTGGTTGGGCGGTTCGCCGGTGCCCGCCTCCCGGTAGTTGGCTTCGGACGCCGCGGTCCTGATGGTGTCTATGACGGCGGTGAGATTGGACTCGCCCTCGATGAGCAGGCAGAACATGACCTCGGCCGCCAGCCGCTGGTAGGGGTTCCCGCCCAGCAGGCTTTCGGGGAACGCCCGCCACGAACCCAGCGGGTCGTCCAGCATCGCCTGACCGGCCTTAGTCAAGAGCAGTTCGCCCTTCACCTTGCGGGTCAGTCTCAGGCCGGCGGCGATCTGCAGTAGCCGGCTCCGTTCGCTATCCAACTCCGCCCCGGCGCCCACCGCCGTCAGGACCGCGGTCAACGCCGGATAGGGGTCGGTTATCCCGGCCGGAAGCTCCACCGGGTGGAGAAGGCGGTTGGCCAGTTTGGAAACCAGGCGCTGGCGGGTCTCGCTCGGCTCGACCTTGATCCAGTTCTGGATCCGTTCGGTGTTCATGACGTCCAGTGGGAGTTGCCCGCCCAGTTGGAAGTTGGGGGTATTCAGGTAGGTCCGCACCAGTTTTCGCTGCTTGCGTTTGAAGTCCTTCGCCCCCGGCTCCAACTCTTTTGATGCCACGGCGAGTTCGAGGAAATCCTGCACCCCGCCCAGGATGTTGGCCTCCTCAACGCCCATGGCCGCCCCCCAATGAAATTCGGGGAGATCGGGCGGGTAGATGCCGGAGGCCAGGTTGGCCTCGCGGAAGGCCATCAGGCCCACCTGCGGGTTCTCCGTGTAAGCCTGGTGGACCTTCTGGGTGGTGCCGGACCGGCATATCTGCGCGTAGCGGGGAAGTTCCAGCAGGTCCAATGCACTGGCCAGGGCGGAGGTCATTTCAGCTCGGGACTGGTCTGTGGGCCGCATCTTGAGGGGCAGGTCGTACCAGACGAAACGCTGGATCCTCTCCTGGGTAATCTTCCCCGCGCCGCCCCCGCCGGTGACGATGGACAGCGCAGTGCCTGCGAGGTTCGCGACTTCGGGATCCCCGGCGGCAATTGCGCTCAGGGCCTGGGTTATTGCTGGATCCAACTCGGGCATCGGGACTCCTCGGGACTTCGTGGTGCTCTCAGGCTAACTCTAAGGGGAGACGGGCTCTGTCAGGTACTCAAAATGCATTCCGTCCGGTACCACCCAATTGCCGCCCCAGGTCAGGCCCCAGTCGGTGAAGATTTCCACAAGCCGGAGGTCCATAGAGGGTTCCGCGCCGTAGGGGTTGCCCGAGACATTGATGTCGAGCGCGATGCCCCAGGCGTGGTGGGAGAGGCCAGAGTTGGGGTCGGTGTTCAAAAGCCGCGGGGCGAAGCAGCCGCCGAAATCACCCTTTTTGATCAGTCCGGCCAGATCTGAGTCGATCACCTCCTGCACGGCTCCCCGGACCTGAGGGATCACCTTGTTGTGGCAGCGCGCCGAGCCGAGGAGCGGAAGCTCGACGTTGGAGGTGTTCTCGGTGATCCACTTCGGGTCCAAAGTTATTGAACGCCCACTGCCCGGCCGTCCGGCGAATTCCCCGAAGATCGTTTTGATCTCGACCTGAGGCAGGATGGTCCCCCCGGGGCGGAGGATGTCGGCCTCGCCGGGAGCCCGCACGCCCAGCCGCGCGCCGGCGGGGAGGTTGCTCCGCAGCGCACGCTCCGCCTCCGCCCGGTCGGTGCCCGGCTCCAGTTCGATGAGGATGTACCTCAGGTCGGAGATGCCGAGGCTCCGGGCGGTGTCGATTGACATCACAACCTCATGGCTGGCCACCAAGTTGTCGGGAACCACGCCGGCCACCGGGACCGTGGCCCGGGGGAAGCTGACCGACCCCTCGGACTCGATCCCCCGGAGGGCGGCCCCTGAAGCACCCAGCAGGGCCCCGCCTTGTTCAAGTCCCTCGAACAGGGCCCTGAGGGGTTCCGGCACAAACTTTGAGTAATCGCCGGGCACCACCGCCAGTACCTCAACCGGCACCATGAAGCCTTCGGCCGGGGCTTGGGCACCGGAACCATCTGCCTCCCAGGAGGTAAGCCACGCCACCCCGTTCCTGGCCGTGGCAACCGCGCCGATCCCCTCTGCGGCCCGTGCGCCGTCGGCCAGCGCAGGCATCAGGGAGTCGGATGTCCACGCGATCAGGATCGGCGCTTCGGGGTTGCCCAGGACCGGGTCGCCGGGGCTCCGGAGAACGTTGACGCCCACGGCTACGACGGCCACCAGGAGGGCCAGAACCGCCAGCCTTCGGGCGCTAAAGCGCGGTCTGCGGGCTACGGATGCCGTGGGAGATCCCCGGTGGAGTTCATGCGCCATCCTAAAGCGTGGTGTTGGGCTACCCGGGTGAGGGCTAGAGGCGTTCCAGTAGCCGGGAGACCTCGTCGGTGAGGTGGTCGACGTCGATATCGAGTGTCCGCAGTACCTCGCGAGCCATGCTTTGGTCTTTGAGCACTCCCAGCAGGACGTGTTCGGTACCGATGTAGTTGTGCCGGAGGTTGGCCGACTCGGTCATCGCCGCTTCCAGGGCGTTGCGGGCACCCGTGGCGAACGGGAGGTGGTCGGGAGGGGGGTCGTCGGACGGCTCCGTCATCGACTCGACCTGGTCTTGCACCTGCTGCAAGGTGACTCCCACCGACCTGAGCGTGGCCGCTGCCACGCCGCTCTCCTCCCTCAGCAGGCCCAGCAGGATGTGTTCGGCTCCGATGATCGGATGGCGCATCTGCCGGGCCTCCTCCTGGGCAAGAATCACCACCTGGCGGGCGGCAGCGGTGAACCGCTGAGGCCTGAACGCACTGCGGACTTTTTGAAGCAGGCCCCCCGAAGCCGACGGGCTGCGAGCCAGGAACTTTTCCTCCAGGCTGGCGCCCAGTTCCCGCAGCTGGTGGGGGAGGTCCTCCAGCCGTGACTGGCCGGTGAAGCGCTGTTGCGCCCCCTGCTTGGAAACGCCCAGCTGTAGCCCGATCTGGGACCAGGACAGGCCCGACTCGCGGGCTTGCTGCACGAAGTAGTCCAGTAGTTGATCGGTGAGGGCGTTGATCTCCTGCGAAAGTGCGGATGCCTCCGTGAGCCGGGCCTGACCGTTGTCGTTTTGAGCTCGTTGATTAACGAGTTCGATCAGATCATCCAGAGTCAGCGGGCCGTCGAGCATGCGTCAAATGTAAGTTGACGGCTGGTCGGGGTCAAGGCGCCAGGCAAATGGTTCCGCGCAACCCAATTGCCTGATGCTAGGATTCGGCGCGATACCACCGACCTAGTGGCGGGGCTGCCGAATGAAAAAGACGCATCGAGTGCAGGCTGGCGGCAGGCTGTCGTCCATTGTTTTGGTTGCCGTTTTGGCATCTTCCCTCGTCACGTATTTCGCTTCCCCCGCCCTGGCGATCAATCTCAGCATCTCCCCGAAGTCCGGAAACCCCGGGACCCGGGTGACCGTCCACCTCGGCGGGCTATCTTCGCCCTGTACGGTGACCTTTGACAGCACTTTGGTGGTTCCCCCTTCCGCCTGTATCCCCGACGCAGGCGGCAACGTGACGGCGGCGTTTAACGTCCCGGCCGCTGCCGGCGCCGGCCAGGCGCACAGCGTGGTCGCAACCACCTCCGAGTCCGGTGGTTCGACTTCGGTCTCGGTTGGATTTACGGTCGGGTCCCCACCGGCGCCGCCCGCCCCTCCCGCGCCTAAGCCCCCCGCTCCCGCGCCTAAGCCCCCCGCTCCGGCGCCCAAGCCGCCCGCTCCGGCGCCCAAGCCGCCCGCACCCGCACCGGCCCCGCCTCCTGCACCGGCCCCCGCACCGGCCCCCGCACCGGCCCCGGCCCCCGCCCCGACCAAGGCGGCCACTCCGACCCCAACGCCCACTCCTTCCGCTTCGCCCACGCCGTCGGTGGCGGAAACCCCGACTCCCGACGCATCTCCGACTGAGGGTGCCGGATGCGACCTGCAGCCCTCCGCGGTGGAGTCCCTGTCGATCGATCCGACTTCGGGGCCGGCAGGTTCCACCACAACGGTAAACATCGACTGGGCACCGGACGCCGGTGCCGGTTGTGAGGATGCTCGGGCTCAGATAAGGGTCAACGGAGACACGGCGAATGACCCGGTGCCGGTTGGGGGCTCGCGGACAACGTTGGAGGTTGATATTCCCGAGGATCTTTCGGACGGCGACATCAACGTGGCCCTGGTCTCGGTTGGTTCCGGGGGCCAGGGGCTGGCCACCACCACCTTCACCGTCGAGGGCTCGGATGACGATGAAGTTTCTTCGTGGCTGCTCGTGGTTGCCGGGGTTGTCGCCTCGTTGGTGGCCCTGGTTGGTGCGCGGCTCTACGGTCGCCGGAAGGCGCGGTACGGCCGCAGATAGCGCCGCTTGCCTGTACAGTTTGCCGAATGCCTATCAAACCCCGTGTTGCAATTGTCCGTCCGCCCGCAGACTCATTCATCCGTGCGGTGTCCGATCACCCCCAAGCGGACAAGATCGACGTTAAGCAGGCTCGCCGCCAGCACGAGAACTACCGCTACATCCTGGAGGACTTGGTCGGCGAGATGATTGAGATGCCGAAAAAGGAACGGTATCCCGACTCCTGCTTCACTCAGGACGCAGCAATTGTCCTAAAGGACCGGGCCCTGCTGATGAGGACTGCCACCCCCAGCCGGCGGGGCGAGGAGATCAGCCTCGGCAAGGTTCTGGCGCCCCTGGTCGACGGGGTGGACACCGTCCCGCCCCCCGGCACTTTGGAGGGCGGCGACGTGATAGTCATGGGAAACAAACTTCTGGTCGGCCGCTCCCGCCGCACCACCCGGTCGGCTATTGACTTTGTGGACGTCTGGGCTGGAGCGCTCGGCTACCAGGTGGTCCCCATTGAGGTCCCGATGGGGATTCTCCATCTGACCACCGCCATCTCGGTGATCAACGACCAACTGGTTATGGGCCTTCCCCAAGTGCTCGAGGACGAGGCGTTCGACCGGGTGAACACGCTGCCGGTGATGGACGGGGCCGTGGACGCCTGCAACGTGCTGGTGGTCGGCGACCGGGTTGTGGCGTCGGGCGAGTATGAGGTGCACGACCAACTGGAGAAGGAGGGCTATACCGTGAGCCGGCCGGACCTCTCCGAGTTCATCAAGGCCGACGCCGGCCCGAGCTGCCTCTCGCTGCTTATCTGGTAAGCGGTTCGGTCAAGCGCCAATCCAGGCTCTGGCGTCTTCGGGTTTGCGGGCATTTTCGGAGATCACCCGGCGTATCGGGAACGGGATCTCAATTCCGACCTCGCCGTAACGGCGCTGCAGGCGCTTCACGAATTCGTGTTTCACCAAGTACTGGTCGGTGTGTTCTTTGACCCGCAGGATGACGCTTAAGTCGATGCTGAAGTCGTTGAAGGTGTGGAATCGAATAAAGGGATCGAACTCGGGAACCCCACCGGTTACCTCTTTCATCACCTGGCGGCCGACGTCGATGGTGACCCTTTCCACCCGGTCCAGGTCGCTGTCGTAAGCAACCCCGACGGGAATGATCAACGACATCTCCGAAGCCGGTTGGTAGTAGTTGGTGAGGATTGCGTTGGCCAGCTTGGCGTTGGGGACCACGATCACGTTGTTGCGCAGGTTTCGCATGGAGGTGTTGCGCCAGTTGATGTCCTCTATGTACCCCTCCTCGCCGCTGTCCAGGAGCACGTAGTCGCCGGGGAGAACCTTGCGGGATCCGATGACGTGGAGTCCGGCGAAAAGGTTGGCCAGCGTGTCCTGCAGTGCCAGAGCAACGGCCAGGCCTCCTACGCCCAAAGCGGTCAGTATCGGGCCGACAGATACCCCAAGGGTCTGCAGGGTCACCAAAGCACCCACGGCCAGGACCACGAAGCGGGCGATGTTGGCGAAGATTGAGGTTGCCCCCGGAAGCCTTTGGTGGCGGGAGGCGTAGTAGCTCACGAATCCGCTGGTGACCCGGGCCGCGGCCACTGCACCGCTCATGATGACGGCGGAAAGGATGAAGTTGGATACGATTTCTTCCAAATCCTGCTCGAGCGGCAGCGTCACGACCGCCCCGTAGATTCCGGCCAGCGTGGACCAGGCGATCACCACTTTGGATATGCCGTCCAGGATCACCCGGCGGGCCTGCTTTTGGGCAGCGATCTGCTCGGGGTGCCGGGTCAGAAAGAACCGGAGCAACAGTCCCAGCAGGGGGGCGCCCAATAGGAATGCGCTTGCAACAATGATCGTGGTTGTGGTCAGGTCGTCGGCGCTCAATTGCGCTCCTTCCTGAAGCAATTCTCAGTTTTGGATCGCGGGCCGGCTTGTGGGTAAACCGGGCGGGGCCGATGTCGCCGGCGGGGCGTATCGGATGTCGATCAACCTCCACAGTAACAAAGGCGTGGGAGACGTCAAGGCCCCGGGGGGTCTCAGGCGAGGACGGCCAATCGGCCCGTGCTTTAATGGGATGAGAAGCAATTCAGCGTGCTTGGGAGGATCATCTGGCCGAAAAAGGCAAGACTGCCCCGAAGGCCACTTCCGGCGGTCCCGAGGATGATGGCGGGTCCAAGGCGGCCTCAGGCCGGGTGAGCCCGGCCGCAGATCGAGCCCGCCTGCCGGTAGGTCGCGCCCCCGCGGTCAAGTCGAACGGTGCCCCTGCCCCATTGACCAAGGCCGCGACTAAAGCGTCGCCCGCCGCTACGTCCGCCAAGCCCAACGGCAGCGCCAAACTGATCCCCGACGAGGTGCTCGACCACAAACACCAAGGCGTCAAAGGTGTCTTTTTCCGGTTCCGGCCCCAGTCCTCCCCGCCACCCATCCCCAAAGAGATCCTGGACATCGTCCGGATGGTCAAGGACATTCATCCCAAGACCGACACCAGAGGCTTGGTGAGGGCCTATGAAATCGCCCACCTGGTGCACGAAGGACAGTTGAGGAAGTCGGGGGAGCCGTTTATCGAGCACCCGATCGGGGTGGCCCGCATCCTGGCCGAACAAGGGATGGACGCCACCACCATCATCGCCGCCTTCCTGCATGACTCGGTTGAGGACACATCCCTGGAGTTGCAGGAGTTGCGCACCATCTTCGGCGATGAGGTTGCCGACATCATCGACGGTCTGACCAAGATCGACCGGATCAAGTTCCGCAGCAAGGAGCAGGAGCGGGCCGAGAACCTGCGCAAGATGATTGTGGCGATGGCCAAGGACATGCGGGTGTTGATCATCAAGTTGGCCGACCGGCTGCACAACATGCGGACCATCGCCCCGCTGGCGCCGGATCGCAGGGAGATCATGGCCACCGAGACCCTGGAGATCTACTCCCCACTGGCCAACCGGTTGGGTATGTCGGAGGTAAAGGCGGAACTTGAGGACCTGGCGTTCAAGACGCTTCAGCCCAAGGTCTACGACGAGATAGAGAACCTGGTTTCCAAGCGGGCCCCCGCACGGGGTGAATACATCGAGATCGTCATTCGTTTGGTAGAGGACAAGATGCGGGACGTCCGGATCAAGTCGGACATTACGGGGCGCCCAAAAACCTACTACTCCATCTACGACAAGATGACCCACCGGGGACGGGAGTTCGACGAGATATTCGATCTGGTGGGGATCCGGGTCCTGGTGGATGACCTGAAGGACTGCTACGGAGCGGTTGGCGCCATCCACTCTTTGTGGAAGCCGGTGCCCGGCAGATTCAAAGACTACATAGCCATGCCCAAGTTCAACCTCTACCAGTCCTTGCACACCACGGTGGTGGGTCCCCACGGAAAGCCCTTGGAGATCCAGATCCGCACCCACGCCATGCACCGCACTGCGGAGAAGGGGGTGGCGGCTCACTGGGCATACAAGGAGGCTGCCGGCTCCGGCGGCGGTCGGCGGGCAGACAGTCAGGCGGCGTGGATGCAGCGGATGTTGGAGTTGCAAGACACCGAGGACGATGTTGAGTTCCTGGACACCCTGCGCCTGGATCTGTTTGCCGACGAGGTGTTTGTCTTCACTCCCAAAGGCGAGGTGATTGAACTCCCCAAGGGGGCGATCTCCATCGACTTCGCATACGCCATCCACACCGAGGTCGGGCACTACTGCACCGGCGCACGTGTCGACGGGAGGTTGCAACCGCTGTCGCACCAACTGGTTTCGGGCGAGACGGTGGAGGTGCTGACCTCAAAGACCGGGGGGCCCAGCCGGGACTGGCTGGATATCGTCGCCACGCCGAGGGCCCGGACCAAGATCAAGCAGTGGTTCACCGTGCAGCGCCGGGAGGAGGCGCTGGCGGAGGGGAAGGACTACCTGACCAAGTCGCTACGCAAGGCGAGCCTGCCGGTCCAGAAGATGGTCGCCGACGGGTCGCTGGAGGCTTTGGCCCTGGACATGAAGTACCCCAATATCGACCAACTCTACGTGGCGGTCGGTGAGGGCCGGACTTCGGCGAACTCGGTGGTCCGCCGGTACCTGAAGCTGCATCAAAACGTAGAGCCTGCCGCCGAGATGGTGCCGCCGCCCCCGGTGAAGTTGCGGGCCAAGCCCACGTCGTCGGTGCTGGTGGAGGGGTCGGGGGACATCTGGACCAACCTTGCGCGCTGCTGCATGCCGGTGCCGCTGGACCCCATCGTCGGGTTCGTCACCCGGGGCAGGGGGGTTTCGGTGCACCGGTCGGACTGCCCGAATGCGTTGACGCTGGCCGAGTCCAATCCCCGGATGGTGCCGGTCAAGTGGAACCCCCGGGTATCCGGGTCGTTCGCGGTGGAGATTCAGATCGAGTCTTTGGACCGGCCCGGTCTGCTGCGTGACGTAACCGCCGCCGTGTCCGACACCGGGACGAACATCCTGAACGCCTCAATGGCGGTGAGCGCCGGCCACGCCATCATCAAGTTCACCTTTGAGATCACCGCCCCGCCCCAACTTCTCACCATCGTCAACATGGTGAACCGCGTGGACGGCGTCTACGAAGCCCGGCGGGTCACCCCCAAAGCCGTTACCGGCTAGGAACCTGTGCGCCTGGTCCTGCAGCGGGTGAGTTCTGCCCGGGTTTCGGTCGGCTCCGAGGTGGTGGGCGAGATCGGCAGGGGACTGCTGGTGTTCGCCGCGGCCGGCCACGACGATTCGGGGGGGACCGCCGCCAAAGCGGCCAAGAAGGTAGCGGAGTTGAGGGTCTTCAGCGACGCCGCAGGCAAGATGAACCTGTCGGTGACCGAGGTCGGTGGAGAGGTCCTGGTGGTTTCCCAGTTCACGCTGCTCGGAGATACCTCAAAAGGCCGGCGGCCGTCGTTCGTGAAGAGCGCCCCGGGTTCGGTGGCGGAACCCTTGGTCGATGAGCTTGCCCGGAGCCTTGAGGGGTTGGGCCTGAGCGTAGCAAAGGGCCGCTTCGGGGCGGACATGCAGGTCCAACTGGTGAACGACGGACCGGTGACCCTGGTGGTTGACGTCACGGGTTGACGTCGCGGGTACGGCTCCCGCAAGGGCCGCCGCCGGGAGTTCGGCGGCGGCCTTCGGGCGCCCGGATCAGGCCCGGGAGATACCCTCGAAGTCGAACAGAACCCCGCCGGTGGCGGCGACCGCCTCGCACTTGTTGCCGTACTCCTGCTTGAAGCCTCGGTCCCGGCCTTTCCAGGTGCCCTCGGCTATCAGGACGACCGGGTCGAAGATCTTCGGGCAGGGGGTGTTGATCGGCTCGATCTTGGCGAT
>JAJCYE010000138.1 GCA_029263075.1 Actinomycetes bacterium | reverse complement strand
TCGATCAGGGCGTTGCCCATCCCGGCTGACCAGCCCGGGTGGTCCAGTTTGACCACCGCCCGGGCCGGGCCGGTCGAGTGAGAAGCCAGCCGGATTGCCTCGGAAACCACCTCTTTCACGGACCGAAGAACCTGGTCGCCGCTGCGCACCGTGGGCACGCCGGCGGCGGACAGCAACTGTTTATTGCCCGCCTTGCTGCCCCAATCCCCCGCCGGGCCCGGCGGGCCTTCTTCGGCCTCCACGCCCAGGGCTGCACCGAGTTCTTCGATCTCCCCCGAGGGCGCAACGTTGATCAACAGTGCCCGGCCGGCTCTGCCGACCTCATGCCGTAGCCTCTGTAGCAGTTCCGGTTCCTCAAGCATCCGCACGGCGAGAGACTCCGGCCCCCCGGCCTGCGGGTTGAGCAGGATCAACCTTTCCCGGGCTGATGCCTCGCCCTCGGCGTTGAGCCCAAGGACGTCCCTCAGGTGGTAGGCGATCAGATCGTCCGGCAGTGAAGTGGGGGTGACCAGGACGACGCGGTTTCCCGGATCCACCAGTAACCCGAGGTGACAAAGGCAGCGCTCGGCGAAGAACGGGACATAGGGCAACTGCCGGACCAGTTCGTCGTTGTAGGCCGAGGAGTAGACCCCCAAGTAGAGCGAAACGGTGGGCGGGGCCGGCATCCTAGATGGGCACTATCGCAGCGGAGGCGTCAAGGCCGGCTCCGCCGGGGTCTCCCGATCCGAGGCCGGGGACCGCCGACGGGAAAGCCGACCGGCCGGGGTGGTAGAGCTCGTGCATGGGGTGACTGCGGCCCTCGATTGCCGCCAGGACCGCCTCGGCGACGCTGGGAGACTGGGTGAAGCCGCCGGTGTTGTGTCCTCCGGCGATCACGAGTAACCCGTCGGTTGCCGGGATCACCTCCAGGACGCCGAGCCCCGTGGGGGTCCATGGCCTGACGCACAGCCTGCGGCTGGCCGCGAGCAGTCCGGTTTTGACGGCGGATGTGTATGCCTTGGGAAAAAACTCCCGCACGTTCTCCTCCACCGCTCGATAGAGGGCTCCGAGTTCGTCGCCGAGGATGTTGTCCGGCCGCCGGCCGGTGTATCCGTAGCCCGAACCCCACAACAGGATGTCCCGGCCCCTGTCGTCCCGGGCCACCGTCACGTTTGCGTCCTCCGCCATATGCCCTTTCCGGGAGACCTTCAGGGAGGTGTTGAGCTTGGGATTGAGGTTCGGCAGGGTCATCCACACGCCGAGCACCCCCTGAATCAAGGGCCCGGAGGCGGTTTCAGCCAGCAATTGCGACCCGTAAACCCCGGGCGATACGGCGTAGTGATCCGCCCTTATCGTGCCGCTGCCTGTTTGCAGCCCGCCCACTCTCCCGCGGCCGTCCCTGACCAGGCCCTCCACCCGGCAGTCCCACGAAAAGGACACCCCCTTTTTTTCGAGCGCGGCCAGCAGCCGTGCGACGAACCGGTGAACGTTCACGGTAAACCCCGGCACCTCAAGCCCTCCCGCGATGAGCCCCGACCGGCAGGCGTCCGCCAGGACGGGGTAGGAGGCCGCCAGTTCGAGGGGACGCAGGGCTGCGTGGAGGATTGCAAAACGACGATGGCGGGCGATTGTGCGGTCCAGTTGGATCGGGTCGGTGTAGAGCCGAAGGATCCCATCGTGTATCTCGACGTCCTCGAAGAGTGCGGGGAGCCGGCGGCGCAACGCGCTCCATAGGCCACCGCTCTCCCGATTAACGGCAAAGATATCGGCGTTGAACGCCCTGGCTTGCCATGGACTTACTCGCTCGTGCGCATCTACCCACCCGCGCTCGATGGGGCCCATGCTCTCCTGACTGCAGATCCGCCAGCCGCAGTTGGAAACCGGATCCCGAAAGAGCCTTGCCGCCCTCCCCGAGCCATCTTGATCGTTGTAGTTGTCGGCTTCGGTAAACGTGAACATGCGGGCGTTGTCGCCCCCGTTGGTGCATCCAAGCGTTCGCCAGTCGCACGACAGGCGAGGGTCCGGGCAGGCGTCCAGCACCTTGACCCGGTAGCCGCCTTCGACCAGGCGGAGGGCGGTCACCAGTCCGACGATGCCCGCCCCGACCACGGCGACGGTACCCTGCCCCGTCCCGGTGCCGTGGGAGTGGATAACCGCCCGGCTCACGGCGGAAGCGAGGTGGTTGTACATCCGTTCCGCGGCGTGGAGTGGCGCTAGGTGGTCCGGCCCCGCGGCGACGACCTGCACCGCGATCCCCGCCGGTGCGTTGCGGTCCACCCCGTCGCCGGTGAGCACCAGGACCAGATTTTGATCCGGGGAGGAAGATTTCCAGACGCCCAGAACCTCGATGGAGGGAGCCTGGCCGGCGATGATGGCGTCGGGCCGGCACTCGGCAATTGCCCGAATCATGTCGCCGGCGCCGGCCGTGCCCAACTCTGGTTGGTAGTGGACGCCGTCCCGGCCGAGCAGCGCCTCCGCCTCCGGCGCCATTGGGTAAGCGATAAGAACCCGCATTGCCCGCCCCCGAGGTCTTCTACTCCACCGTCCCTATTCGCAGATAAACGGGCCAGCTGATCCGGCGGGGCTGGTCCGGATCGCCCCAGGCCTCCCGGAATTCCGGTTCAAGCAGGTCGACGGGATGTTCGCCGTTGGCTTCTTGGTACTTGAGCGAGGCAGACCAGGTGCGGAACCCGCGCAGTAGTTCGGGCAGGGTCCACTGCATGTGCATCCGGAAGACCCGGCGGGGTAGCTCGTTGAACGGGAAAGGAATGTCCTGGTAGGTGTGGTCGGCCAGCGTTCGTTTCGGCCAGTAGGGCCCCAGGAGTTCTACGTAGAGCTTCTCGGTCACGTAGTTGACCTCGTCGCTCACCGACTCCAAGCCGTAGCAGAACAGGGCAACCGCCCCGCCGGGCTTCAGGACTCTGCGGGCCTCGGCGTAAAAGGTGTCGATATCAAACCAGTGGGCCGCTTGGCCGGATGTGATCACGTCCACGCTGCGGCCGGCGATTGTCGTCCGCTCCGATGGTTCTACCCGGTAGGTAACCTGCGGGTGCGGCCAGGAGTTGGCGATTTGGGCGGCGCTTGCGTCGGTGGCAACCACGCTCTTGAAGTACCTGGTCAGGTGTACCGCGGCCTGTCCGCTGCCGGTTCCCGCATCCCAGGCAAGGTCCCGGCCGGGCGCCGCTTCGGCGATTGTCGCAAACAGCTCGTCCGGATAGGCGGGCCGGCCGCTGCCGTAGATCTCCGCCAGCTTCGAAAAGTTGTCCTGGAATCTGATTGTCATATCGCCCCCGCTCTGAATGAGTGAGATCCCGTGGGCGCATTCTAGCAGGGGCCAATTGCCAAATGAGAGTCCAAATTCACCTCTTGGAGCGGCAGGAATCTGCGTGAGGTAGCACCGCAGGGGCGATCGTTACCAGGCGGGTTGTTGGGTGGAGCGGGTCACCGGACGCTGGGTGTATGCCCGAATTGGCCGGCCGGCCGGTTGCCTACTTGTTGCCGCGGTTGGCGTGATACGCCCGGAGGCGCAGGCGCTGATCCAGTTCGGCCTTGCGCAGCCGGATGTTCTGGGGAGTGATCTCCACCAGTTCGTCGCCCGCCATGAACTCCAAGGCGTTTTCGAGCGACATTATCCGGGGCGGAACCAGCCGGATGCTCTCGTCGGCAGCGTGGGTGCGGATGTTGGTCTTCTTCTTCTCTTTGGTGGGGTTCACGTTCATGTCTTCGGTCCGTGAGTTCTCACCGATGATCATGCCCTCGTAAACCGTCACCCCGGAGGTGACAAAAAGTTCGCCGCGCTCCTGCAGGTCGTACAAGGCATAGCCGGTGGTCTCGCCGAGGCGGTCTGCCACCAGGGCGCCTGCGGTGCGGTGCGGGATCTCGCCGGCCCATTTGTCGTAGCCGGCAAAAACGCTGTGGATGATGGCGGTGCCGCGCGACTCGGTAAGCATCTCGCCGCGGAACCCGATCAAACCTCGGGCGGGGACCCGGAACTCCATGCGGACCCAACCGCTGCCGTGGTTGACCAGGTTGTTCATCCGGCCCTTGCGCAGCGCCAGGGACTGGGTGACCACGCCGACGAACTGCTCGGGCAGATCCAGCACCAGGTCCTCGTACGGCTCCTGCGTTACGCCGTCAACCTCTTTGGTGATTACCTCCGGCTTGGAAACCTGAAGTTCGTAGCCTTCGCGGCGCATCGACTCGATGAGGATGGCCAACTGAAGTTCTCCTCTGCCCCTGACCTCGGTCTTGTCGGGCGAGCCGGTGTCCTCCAAGCGGATCGAGACGTTGCCCAGCACTTCTCGTTCCAAGCGGGCCTTGAGGTGCCTGCTGGTGACGAACTTGCCCTCTTTGCCGGAGACCGGCGACGTGTTCACGCCGAAGGTCATGCGTAGCGTGGGTTCGTCGATGGTGAGAACGGGCATCGGGCGGGGGTCGTCGATGTCGGTGATGGTCTCCCCCACCGTGACATCTCCCAGGCCGGCCATCGAGGCGATGTCGCCCGGGCCGAGGTGGTCGACCTCCTCGTATTCCAGCCCGGTGTGGGCGAGCATCTTGGTGATGCGCACTGCTTCGACCGAGCCGTCGCGGTGGCACACCGAAACCCGGTCGCCGGTCTTGACGCTGCCGTTCCATACCCGGCCGATGGCCAGGCGCCCGACGTAGGGGTCGGCGGCCAGGTTGGTCACCATGAACTGCAACGGCATGGTCGGGTCATAAGAAGGGGGCGGGGTGGTCTTGGCGATGGCGTCGAACAGAGGAATCAGGTCTACGCCGTCCACCTCGATGTCGGCGGTGGCGGTGCCCTTGCGGGCGTTGGTGAAAATGACCGGGAAGTCGATCTGGTCCTCGTCGGCGTCCAGGTCGATAAAAAGGCTGTAGATCTCGTCGAGCACCTCGGGGATGCGGGCGTCCGGGCGGTCGATCTTGTTGATGACCGGGATCACGGGGATGCGCCGCTCCAGCGCTTTGCGCAGGACGTAGCGGGTCTGGGGAAGCGGGCCTTCTGAGGCGTCGACCAGCAGCAGGGCCGAGTCGACCATCTGCAGGGTCCGCTCAACCTCTCCGCCGAAGTCGGCGTGGCCGGGGGTGTCGCAGATGTTGATGTGAAGGCCTTCGTACTTGATGGCGGTCTGTTTGGCGAGGATGGTGATGCCCCGCTCGCGCTCCTGGTCCATCGAGTCCATGACGCGTTCGACAACCACCTGGTTCTCGCGCCATACGCCGGACTGCTGCAACATGGCGTCTACGAGGGTGGTTTTTCCGTGGTCTACGTGGGCAATGATTGCCACGTTCCGCACGTCTTCACGGACGGCGAGGTTCTTGGTCACTTCAACCAGCGTAACCGCAAACGGTCCGGGCCGTTGGGGGTGAGTGGTTGTGCGGACAAAACTACGGGCCCGCGGGGCCGGTCAAAGAGGCGCCCGGGCGCCCCAGGGGATTTAGACCAAACGTCTTTCGGTGGCCCAGCGGGTCAGCTCGTGGCGGCTGGACAATTGCAGTTTGCGCAACACCGCGGAGACGTGGGATTCGATCGTCTTGACCGATAGGTGCAGGCGTTTGGCAACCTCTTTGTAGGCGTACCCCCGGGCGATCAGGCGCATGACCTCCCGCTCGCGCTGGGTCAGCAGGTCCAGCTCTTCGTCCACCGGCTCGGCCACCTCGCCGCCGAAGGCGTCAAGCACGAAGCCGGCCAGGCGGGGGGAAAAGACGGCGTCACCTTCGTTCACCCTCCGGATTGCCGCCGACAGGTCGTTGGGAGAGATCGACTTGGTGACGTATCCGCGGGCCCCCGCCCGGATGACCGCGATGACATCCTCGGCGGCATCGGAGACCGAGAGGGCCAAAAAGCGGATCTCCGGGTGGTCCCGGTGAACCGCCTCCAGCACCGCCCGCCCGCCGCCGCCGGGCATGTGAACGTCCAGGAGGACAACGTCGGGCTTGGCGGCCACAATCTCCGCCGCGGCCACCGCCGGCTCACCAGCGGCGCCCACGATCTCGAACTCCTCGCCCAACTCGCTGCGGACGCCCGATAGGAACAACCGGTGGTCGTCGACAAGAAACACCTTTATTCGGGCATCGTTCATTTGGACCTCGCCATCGTCAATTGGACCTCGGTTCCCCCGCCGGGCTCGGTGGTTATCGTTACCGATCCCCCGGAGCGCTCCATGCGTCCCCGTATGGATTCGGCGATGCCCCTGCGGTCGGGGGCGACGCTTGAAGGGTCGAACCCGGTCCCCTCATCCCGGATGAAGGTGGTAACCGCGTGGGGCTCCACCTCCATGTAGACGGAGATCTGGGCCGCCCCGGAGTGCTTGGCGGCGTTGACCGCCGCTTCCCGGCACGCCTCGACCACCGCCTGCAGGTTCTCGTCCATGGGTGCGTCGCCCACAGTCACCACTTCTATGGGGACCTTGAACTGCAACTCCACCGCCGAAGCGGCCTCCTCCAGGGCCCCGGAAAGCATCTGGTCCCGGTGGGTCGGGGTGCCGTTCAGCCAAGCCCGCAGCTCCCTCTCCTGGTTCCGGGCCAGCGCCACCATCTCCTTGGGCTGGTCGGTCCGCTGGATGAGGGCCAGGGTCTGCAGCACCGAGTCGTGGAGGTGGGCGGCCATGTCCGCCCGCTCTTCGGAGCGGATGCGCTCCCGGCGCTCCTCGGTCAACTGGCGCAGCAACCGCCACCCCCACGGACCGAAGATGATGCCCAGGCCACCTATGGTCGCCACCACCGCCAGCACGATGCCCGGCGCCGCGGTCAGTGCGTTGGTGCGCTGCAGGAAGACCAAAACCCCGCCGGCGACGAACAGGGCGCCCGCCCACACCCTCAGCTTCCCCACTCGGTCGGTGGCCCCCAGGGTCTCCATGGGACCGTCGGGCATCCGCTCGGCGACGTTGCGGCTCCACCGCTCCCTGCGGCTCTCTGGGCTGGTCAGCCAAATGACCCCGGCCCCCAATGCGGCCAGGCTGAGCGAAGAAGCGGCGGCGTCGCCGAGCCACAGACCCAGGGGACGGAGCAGGATCATCACCCCCAGCACGATCATCCCCATCGCCACTGCGCGCTGCGTCTTGGGGGCGAGGACGGCAGGAGTGGAGTTGCCGGCCTCGGGTACCGCGGCCCACAGGACGGCGTACAGAACCACTCCGAACAGGCCGGACAAACTGAGGAGGGCGAAGGCGATCCGGACCAGAACCGGGTCGATGCCGAACCGCTCCCCCAACCCACCCGCGACCCCGCCGACGATCCGCTGGTCCCGGCTGCGGAACAACCCGTAGTTCATGAACCCGCCCCTGGGCGACGGGTCGTCCCGGCGAGGCCCGGCCTGTTGAGCTGCCTTCTCGGTCTGCATGGTCCCTTTCGGTAGTGAGTTGATGTTCGCGCACGAGGAGGTCCACGACCATCGGGTGTGACCCTGAGAAACCCTGGTCCTCTCAGGGATGGTCAGGGGCGGACCCCTATAGACCCCGCCGGCTCACGGGCGGATCATCAATGCACAGCAGTTCGACGGATGGAGGACCGATGGAAACGACAGACCCCGCAGCACCGGCAGCACCCCGACGGGTGCTGCGCAGCCGAACCGATCGGTGGATCGCCGGGGTTTCCGGCGGGCTGGCCGATTACTTCAAAGTTGACTCCACGCTGATCCGCCTGGCGTTCGTCGCCTTGACGATCTTCTGGGGCATCGGGATCCCGATGTACCTGTTTGCCTGGCTGATCATCCCCAAAGAAGGAGAGGTCCAATCGATAGGTGAACGGACCGTGGATCGGCTCAACTCCGGGATGAAGTCGTCACCCGACGGCGAGTAGGCAGTTTATGAACGACGAGGGGGGAAGAGCGGTGGAAGGAAGTACGGACACGGGCCAGGGGCCGGCGCCCGCGGGGCCTCAGGTAGTTCGCAGGCCCCTGAAGCGCAGCAGGACCAACCGGATGTTTGCCGGCGTGGCGGGCGGGCTGGGTCAATACCTCGGAATCGATCCAATCCTCGTCCGGCTGGTGTTTGCGGTGCTCACGCTGCTGGGCGGGGCCGGGGTGGCGCTCTATCTGGCCGCCTGGGTTCTCGTTCCCTTGGAGGGAGACCCTCGTTCGGTCGGCGAGGAGGCGATGGGGAGGGCCACCGCCTATTTCGATCGTGAGCTCGGCGAAGGACGGGACCGGTCGTGGATCTGGACAACACTGCTGGTCATCGGCGGGCTGATAGTCATCTCGAACCTGGGGCACGTCGGCTGGTACGACGGAGCCTGGTTTTGGGCGATCCTGCTCATTGCCGGTGGAGTGTGGCTCTACCGCCAGGACTCCGGTGGGCGGAACCCGGGCACGCCGGACCCGGGCACGCATGCCGCCGCCAACGCCGGCGTGGGAGAGGCGGCCGGGCCCACAACTGCCTCCTCTGTCGGCACTCCTTATCACCCGGCACGCCCCCGGCCCGCCTACACGCCCAAGGTTCGTCCGGTGAAGCCTCCCGGTTCACGTCTCGGCAGGTACACCTTTGCCCTCGGGCTGGTGGTTCTGGGGATCCTGGCGATGCTGGACAACGCCGGGATCGTACACGTGACCGCCGCGCAGTACGCCGCCGCCGCCCTCACCACTGCCGGCGCTGGTCTGGTGGTCGGGTCGGTTCTGGGCCGGGCTCGAAGCCTGATCTTTTGGGGCTTGTTGCTGGTCCCGTTCGTGCTCGTGGCGGATCAGATTGACCTCCCCGTCGACCGCGGCAGCGGTGACCGCCTCTATGCCCCGACAAGCGCGGACGAGTTGGCGGCCCAACACAGGATGTTCGCCGGCAACATGAGTTTCGAGCTCTCCGAAATGGAGTGGGGCACGGACCCGGTGGCCATAGACGCCAACCTTGGTTTGGGACAGATCGAGATCGAGGTCCCCGAGGGGGTCGACGTGAAGTTCCGTGGCCACGTCGGTATCGGGGCTGTGAACCTCTTCGGCAGGGAGCGTTCGGGCAGCAATGTCGGCCTCAAGGTGGACCAAGAAACCGGCGAAGGTCCGGAGTTGATCGTCAACGCAGACATGTTCATCGGCGAAATCGTCGTCCGCCGCACCCCCGAGCAGGCAAAGGAGGTCTCATGAACCGGCACCCTCTGGATGCGGTATCTCTGGTTTTCGGTGCAATCTTTTCCGGCATCGGAGCCCTGTTCCTCGCCGGATACCAGACTTGGGAAATGGTCTCTCGGTTCTGGCCTGCTGGGGTGATCCTGCTGGGTCTGGCGATGTTCTTTTCGGCCCGCCGTCACGACGAGGCAGCGCCGACCCCACCGGTTCGTGAGGCCCCCGAGGCAACCGCTCCCATCGAACCGTCGGAGTAGCGCCGATGGGGGTGCCCTGGCTCGGTAGTTTGGATAGGCTGGGGGTATGGAGATGCGCTACACCTGCGGGTTCTGCGCGGCGAGCACCACCAACCCCACCACTATCGACTGGTGCGAGCAGTGCCGCCGTCTGGTGTGCCACGGCTGCCGGGAGGAACACCTAAAGGGTCACCGGGCAGAACGGTGACGCCCGCCCGGACCGAGGACATCCGCTGGGGCACGCCGCGGGCTCGCTGGGTCCTCGCCGCAACGGTCGGCGGGTCGGCGGTGGCGATGCTCGATGCAACCACCGTCAACGTAGCTCTCCCCGCCTTGGGAGCGGACCTGGACGCTTCGGTGGCCGACCTCCAATGGACCATCAATGCTTACACCCTGGCCGTTGCGTCACTGGTGCTGCTGGCCGGTTCCCTGGCAGACCGGTTCGGGCGCCGCCGGCTGTTCATGATCGGCGTCGGCTGGTTCGCCGTAGCGTCCTTGCTCTGTGCCGTCGCCCCCACTGTGCGGATGTTGATCCTGGCCCGCGCCCTGCAGGGAGTGGGCGGCGCATTGTTGACCCCGGGCAGTCTGGCGATCCTGCAGGCTTCCTTCCACCCGCAGGACCGGGCGCGGGCGGTAGGAGCGTGGTCTGGCTTGGGCGGCGTAGCAGCGGCCCTGGGTCCGGTACTCGGTGGCTACCTGGTAGCCCAGGCCTCCTGGCGATGGATCTTCTTGATCAACCTCCCGGTGGCCACACTGGTCCTGTGGATCACCGCGCGTCACGTGCCGGAATCCAGTGCTCCCGACGACGTCGCCGGGTTTGATATCGGCGGATCGATGCTCGCCGTCACCGGGCTCGGTGCATCCACTTGGGCATTGATTTCGGCCGGAGAGCGAGGCTGGGGAAGTTTGGTTCTCGGTTCGGGCTTCGCGGGCGTGGTTGCCCTGGTTCTTTTCGTTCTTGTCGAACGCCGCAGCCCCCACCCGCTGATCCCACCCCGCATCTTTCGCTCTCGCCAGTTCACCTCGGCGAACGTGGTCACCTTTTTGATGTACGGGGGAATGTCGGGGGTGTTTTTCCTGCTTGTGGTTCACCTGCAGCAGGTGGCGGGCTTCTCCCCTATCGCGGCGGGGACTGCTTTGATCCCGGTAACCGCGCTGATGCTGCTGCTTTCCGCCCGGGCCGGGGCCTTGGCCCAGAGGATCGGCCCCCGGGTACCCATGAGCCTGGGGCCGCTGATAATCGCGGCCGGGATGTTGTTGATGACCAGGATCGGCGCCGGTGCCAGCTATCTTTTGCACGTTCTGCCGGCCGCACTCGTTTTCGGGTTCGGGCTCGCCCTGACGGTGGCCCCGCTGACCGCAACGGTGCTTGCTGCGGCTCCCGACTCACTGACCGGAGCGGCGTCCGGGGTCAATAACGCGGTCTCCCGGGCGGCGGGCTTGCTGGCGGTGGCGGTACTGCCGGTGATCGCCGGGTTGACCGGCGACGCCTACCGGGACCCGGTGGCGTTCGCCGCGGGTTTCCGGGTAGCCATAACAATCAGCGCGGCAGCGGTTGCAAGTGGAGGTGTGATCGCCTGGTTTACCATCCGCAACGATGTCCTGAAGCCGGAAGATGCGGCACCTCCCATGATGCATTGCGCAGTTTGTGGATCGCCCTTGGAGCCCGATCATGAGCGAACGGGGCATGCCTAGGCATTGTTCGGGGTGGAGGGAGCGACTAGGCGGCGTCGCTGGAGTACATTGTCGAACTGCTGTGGTCAATCCGTATTTCGGCCCAGAGCTGGAGGTAACTGTCCCGGAGCACTTCGACGTGTTGCGCTGAACAGGTGGTGACGGCTCGGTGCCAGGCGCCGGTCGGTTGTTTCACCCACACTTCCCATTTTTCGGTCACTGGCCCTCTCCCGTGTCGATGCGTCAATCTCTGTCCTAAACATCGGCCGATCCGGCGCGGGAGTTAAGACGCAATTTCTCAGGACTCATTCGGCGATCGATGACTGCAGCTCGATCAGACTGGTCTGGTTGATTTGAATCAGTCCCCGCCGGGGCCGGTCGAGGTCGACCACCACGAAGACCACCAGCACTATCAGAAGCGTCATAGCCAGGGTGGCGAAGAGCGGTCTGCGGCCTCCGGATAACCCTGTTGCGTACCCCACCACTCCACCTCCGGTGACGAACACCGTCATGAGAAGCAGGAGCACCGGCTCCGGTACGTGGTTTTGCAGGGCCGCACTCCGGGACCCCTGGGCGTCGATCAGTGTGTTCACCGCCTGCAGGTACAGGCCTGTGGTGACCGGGTTGGGGTCGGCTTCGGCGGCGGAGACACCCAGGGACCAAAGCTGGCCCTGTAAGCCGGCGGCCTGGGCAGTGAGTTCGTTCAGGTCCGATTGGAGCGGAAGGCTCACGCCGGCCGCCTGTAACCGCAGATCGGTGTAACGCCGGAGTATCGACCGGGCCTGTTCGCGGTCGGAAGGGTTCAGCAGCTCCGACCTCAGGTATGCGGTTCCGATTGCGTTGGCCTCGGTGGCAACCGCGACGGTCCGCCCGTCGTAGCGCTGGACCGACATGGTGAAAGTGAAGCCCAGCAGTAGCGCGAACAATCCCAGGATTGCCGCCTGGATGGCGTTGATCTGAGAGCGGTCGGCTTCCGCAAAGGTGTCCCGGCGCCTTTTTCCGATCCAGCGCCCGACCTCGACGCTCAGCATCATCATCGCGAGCAGCAGAATGCAGATGCTTATTGTGCTGAATCGGTACACGGGGTTACTCCGGGGTCGGCCTTCGGAATGGCTCGCGTTGCGGCATGAGTATAGGGAGCAGAACCGTGCGCGGTGCGGGATCCGGTTCAGTTCGGGGATCGACTATCCTGACCCGAGCCGCATGGGTTCTTCCCGACAGGATTCGGGGCTTGTGCGCCGGAGGAATGCCAAATGCGCCGCCTCGTTCCATCGCTGACGCCAGACCGTGCACGAGAGGTCGTGGAGAATCTCCAAGGCGCCTCAACCCCCAACTTTGACTTCTTCGCTCTGGTTGTGGTGTCGACCGTCATCTGCACCCTGGGACTGGTGACCGACTCGGCGGCGGTGATCATCGGCGGGATGCTGGTGGCTCCGCTTATGTCGCCGATTCTTGCAATCTCGGCAGCCTCCTTGACCGGACGAAGGTGGATGTTCGGGGCGGCAGCGGGAGCCATGGCTCAGGGGGTGGTCGTAGCGATCCTGCTTTCCGCCCTGCTCGGCTGGTTCGCCCGCCGGCTTCCCTTTGAGCTGTTGACCAGCCTGCCCCAGGAACTGCTCTCGCGGACCCGACCCTCCCCCATCGACCTTGCGGTGGCTCTGGCGGGTGGAGTAGCCGCGGCGTACGCGCTCACCCAGCCGAACCTGTCGGCGGCACTGCCCGGCGTGGCGATAGCAACCGCGTTGCTGCCGCCGCTATCCACAGTGGGAGTCTCTCTTTCGCTCGGGTCGACCGAGATGGCAAGCGGTGCTCTGCTGCTGTTCCTCACCAACTTCTTCGCCATCACCTTTGCCGGCATCGCCACCTTCGGGGTGGTTGGCATTACTCCCGACGGCTTCTCCGGCAACATGCGTGCCCTGCTGATTCCCGCCGTTCTGGTCCTGGCCATCACCATTCCTTTGGTTCTGCTCACCACCTCGTTCGTAGGTCAGATCCGGGAGACCCAGGCGTTGGAGCGTGCCGTTCACGATGAAGTCGCCCGGCTCCCTGCGGCCCAACTGGTGGGGGTAGACAGCTCGGACGTTGGAGGGACCCTTAGCTTGGAGGTCACCATCCGCAGCGCGGACCGACCTTCGTTCGATGCCGTTGTGGCTTTCCAGGACGGTCTGGCCAGGACGCTCCAGCGCCGGGTAGCGATGGTCTTGACCCACGTCCCGATCACCCGACTGGACCCGCTCGATCCCCCCAAACGCGCCAGCTCGGTGGAGCCCCGAACCTCGCCCAGCCCTATCCCGTCGCCCACGCCTTCGCCGGTTGCTCCCGCACCCGCCCCCACGGTTCTGCCGGCCACCGACTGAGGGGCAGACCGAGGGACTCCTCCGGGAGCGACTTTGCCCAGGAACAGAAAAGGCCCCCAATACAATCCGGGGGCTTGCCTAACCTCAGGCGACTTCTGTGGTGTCGGAGAGGGGATTTGAACCCCTATGAGCTTTACGCTCACTAGGCCCTCAACCTAGCGCGTCTACCTAGTTCCGCCACTCCGACTCGGTCTCGATTATAGGCGACGGCCGGGAGTCCGCCGCACCCTCTGCCAACCCGTCCTTAGGACGGGCGCAGTTCCCTCAGGATCGGATCCCCGAAGATGTCCAAACGTGACCCGCCGCCGGTCGTCAAGCCCTTGCCGAAAGCCAGGTTGTCTTGCCCGAACCATATGGGGATTACCGGCATATC
>JAJCYE010000137.1 GCA_029263075.1 Actinomycetes bacterium | reverse complement strand
CCGGGCCTCTCCTCCGACCGCCCAAATTCGCGGAACGGTGCCCTAGGTGGCTGAGGGACCCGGTTATAAGCGGGTTCTGCTAAAGCTGTCTGGCGAAGCCTTTGCCGATCCGGCGCAGGGATTCGGGATAGACGCAACCATTGTGACCTCGCTGGCCAAACAGTTGGCCGAGGTCCAAAGTTCGGGCATCGAAGTTGCCATCGTGGTTGGCGGGGGAAACATCTTCCGTGGATCTCAGGCGGCCGCGATGGGCATGGAGCGTGCCCGGGCCGATTACATGGGCATGCTGGCCACGGTCTTAAACGGGTTGGCCTTGGCCGATGCCCTGGGACAGGTAGGCGCCGAGTGCCGGGTTATGAGCGCTATTTGGATGCAGGAGGTGGCCGAACCGTTTATCCGCGGCCGGGCACTGCGTCACCTGGAGCGGGGCATGATAGTGATCTTCGTCGGCGGCACCGGAAACCCCTACTTCACCACCGACACGGCTGCTTCGGTTCGTGCGTTGGAGATCGGCGCCGAAGCATTGTTGAAGGGGACCAAGGTCGACGGGGTGTACGACTCCGACCCCGTCCTGAACCCCCAGGCCAATCGGATTGAATCCCTGGAGTACATCGAGGTGTTGAACCGGGGCTTGAAGGTCATGGACGCCACTGCTATTTCTTTGTGCATGGACAATAAGATGCCCATCGTGGTGTTCGACCTGAACAGGGACGGCAATATCAAACGTGTAGTGAACGGCGAGCCGGTAGGAACCAAGGTCTCGGGGAGGACTTAAATGGATCATTCCGCAGGAACGGAGATGTCGTGGTAGACGATCAACTCCAGGAGGCGACCTCCAAGATGAAAAAGGCCGTGGCGGCAACCCAGGATGAGTTCGGGCACATCCGGACCGGCCGGGCATCTCCCCACCTGCTCGACCGAATAGAGGTCGACTACTACGGCGCACGGACCCCGATCAACCAAATCGCAGGGATCTCGGTGCCCGAGGCTCGCATGATGGTCATCTCGCCCTACGACAAGAGTGCGCTCAGCGCGATCGAAAAGGCCATCCAGCAGTCGGACCTGGGGGTCAACCCCAACAGTGACGGCGCCATCCTCCGATTGAACTTCCCGCCTCTCACCGAGGACCGCCGCAAGCTGTTGATCAAACAGGTCAAGGAGCGGGCGGAGGACGGCAAGATTGCAGTCCGGAATGTTCGGCGGCATTCCAAGGACGAGATGGAAAAGCTCAAGAAGGACGGGGACCTGTCCGAGGACGATCTCAAACGCAGTGAGAAGGAGCTCCAGAAGCTGACCGACCACTACGTCGAGGAGATCGACAAAATGTTCGTTCACAAAGAGCAAGAACTGCTGGAAGTTTAGACATCCGGGGGCTGTCGCCCCCGGAAACCCCCGCGGCTTGCGCCGCGAACCCGCCCTCTGCCCGCCATGTCCCCCGGCCATCTTGGCGGCTGGCGCCGCCGGAAACCCCGCGGCTTCCGCACTTGGGCCCCCTCCGCCTGGCACGCGGCCCTGAACCCTGAGCGGATCAAGTTGGCCGGATCACTCCCTCCGGGCAAGTCACTGAGTATCCGGGTGAGGCTAACTCAAGGCCTGACCAAATCGCCATAGGACCCAATGGAAAGTTGTGGTCTACAGAATGTGTTGCCAATAGGATCGGACGAATCTCAAGGGATGGCGATCTTATCGGTGAGCACGGTGTCAGCGCCGGTCCAAAACTGACCGGCGTTAGGGGGTCAATTTTCAACCGGCGCCGACACACGGAATCTTGGAGGGAGGAAGCCCGGTCGACATCATCGCTGCGCCAGAAGGGAAGATGTGGTTCACCCTGATCAAGAACGGAAAGCCCGGAAGAAAATCTTCTGTCGGTACCGAAGACTCCGCCGTGACGTTGGTTCAGAATCTTGGCCATCGAATCTGGCCATTTCCCGGTACGGAAGTATCCGTTTCACTCAAATCAAGGGCAACTCGGTTACCTGCGTCTCCAGTTCAGGAAATGTCTTGCAACGCGTCGAATTGCCGAATCCTGAGAGTGAGCTGATAGATATTGTCTTGGGCCCCGACGGGACAGCGTGGTTCACCGAGCAGGAGGGCAACAGAATGGGCCGACTTGTGACGGACGATAAAGACTCTAGCCGCTGGAGTCGGTTCCACCACCGCCAATGACCTAGCTACTCGCTCTGAATTCCCGGGTCGGTGGGGTGCGAACGATTCTGAAAAAGCATCTCGATTCTATTCTGCTTGTTTCTCGCGCTCCCTGGGTGTCGATTGCCAGGCGGGTCCTGCAAAGTGGCGGGCGGCCGAAGATGCCTCGGCAATCGCCAAGACGACCAACCGGTCAAGCCGCCCGAACCCCGGGGTCTGCCGAGCCAGCTGAGGAACCACTGCCCCCGGGGCGATCCCTACCAGGGAGACAGCCTGTACATCGATCCCAAGGGCGACCGGCGCTGCCGTGCCTGCAAAGCGACCAGGTGGTCGGGGCGAAGGTCCCCAGAGGCTGAGGCGGTCTAGCGGGGCTGCTGGTGCGAATCGTTCGACTTCGACAGGTTTATGGCGGATACTGACAATCCTTAAAGGGCGCTCGATCCAGCACGGTGACCAACGCGAGGGGAGAAGGGTGGGGATTCGTGGAGAGCACCATAGCTTCGTCCTCGATTAGAAAGCGGTGCCCCTGAATATGGGAGTTGGCGGCACCCTTCCGGTCCGAGTCGGATCAGTCGTGATATTGGTAGAGACCACCCCGGTCGCTGGGACCGAGCCGACTTCGGCCAAGACCCGCAAGACCGTGGACGGAGTGGTGGATGCCTTCGGTGCGGTCCAGGAGGCGATTGTCGAGATTGCTGCAAGCACCGCCCAGATCATCAGCAACGCCGCGGATCGGGCGGCCCGGCCCGATCGCCTCGAGGTTGAGTTCGGTATCAAGCTCGCAGCCGATGGGAGCGTCGTGGTCGCCGGGGTCTCGGCCGAGGCGACCCTGGTAGTCAAGTTGACCTACGACGCCAAGCCGGCCGGCTGAGGTGTCGATAGCCGCCGAACACTCTTCGGATCCGCGGGTCCCTTCTTACCTGGGTCGGATCCTCGACGACAAGGGGGCCGCGGCGGGTACCTGCTTTCAGGTCGCTCCCGGGGTCCTGGTTACCGCTGCCCATGTGCTCGAAGAACTCGGTCTGACAATCGGCGACGCCTGCACGGTCGACCCGCTCCAGGGGGGTTCCGAGCGCCCCGCCACGATTGCCCGACTGGAGCCGGTCTCAGACCTGGCGATCCTTACGACCGACCAGCACCTTGACGGATGCGTGGCCGGGCTGTTCGCCACCGATGCCGTGCCCCCGACTGAAAAGGTGATCGTCACCGGCGTCTGCCAGGTCGATGATCCGGGTCATTCCTACCGCCACGTAGATGCAATAGGCGATTGGGCGGGCGGCACAACCAGGGATGACGGTACCCCGCTTGGGCGGATTACCAACCGGGACGTCATGCCCGGCATGAGCGGAGGGCCGGTACGGCGCCTGAGCGACGATCAAGTGGTCGGGGTGGTTTCGGGTCGCTATAACTCGGTGGACGGCTGGCTGCGGGACACCGTTTGGATTATCCGCACCGAGCACCTGCAAGCCCTGCTGGTTGGCATCGCCGAGATCGAGATCGCCAGCCCTGGGTTCGCCGGCCGGATCGACATGGTACTCACCGTCGATGAGTCGATTGTCCGGCTGGTTGGGCCGGGACTGGACGTGACGGCACCCCACGGCGGGGTTACGCCGGGCATCGTGGGGGCGGTTGACGATGTGCGCCGGCGCAGAGCCAACGCCGGGCTAACCCGTTGGGAACAGGAATCCGGCCCGCCGGGCGGAGCGGGCGAGCTGGCGCTGCGCCGGGCGGGCCGGCTGATGGCCGACTCGTTTGTTGTCCCGGCAATAGCGCAGGGTTTGGCTGCGGCGCTCACCCGGGCCGAACAGACCCACCAGGGGCTGCGGCTGGGAATACAGGCGGCCGGACCCCTGTCGCGCCTGCCCTGGGAGGCGCTTGTGGTGCCTGGGGGTACTGGGCCGGTGGCCATGCATCCGCTGATCGATGTCTACCGCCGCCACCCTGCCCAGGACCCCCAGCAGATTCCCGGGCCGCTGCGCATCCTGGTGGCGATCGCAAGCCCGGAGGGCGGTGGTTCGACCCTCGACTACGAACGTGAGTTGGGCAACGTGGTCCGGGCGGTCCGCAGCGCCCGAGCCGGCGCCGCCCACGTACAGACCGTGCGCTTCGCGACAACCGCCGCCATACGAGCGGCTCTGGTCGCCGAGCAGTTTCACGTCCTGCACATCTCCTGCCATGGCGGGCCAGGGCAAATCCGGTTGGAGGACGACCAGGGCAAGGCTCGGTCGGTGGATGCCGATCGATTTGTTGACGAAGCTTTCCCTCCGGGCCGACTCCCGCCCCTAATCTGCCTGGCCGCTTGTTACACCAACGTCGCGACGGCAGCCGACCAGCCATCGTTTGCCGTCCGGCTCCTGGAGCGTGGGGCGGCGGCGGTGGTCGCAACCGAAACCTCGGTCACCGACCGCTACGCCACACATCTGTTCGCTCGTCTTTACGGCAACCTCGCCGAGAGCCCGCATCCCGAGCTCATCGGGGCCCTATGCGGTGCCCGCCGCACGGTCCAGGCGGGACTGGACGCCGCAGCCGGTGGTCCGGTCCGCGAGATAGCGCTGCTCGACGAGTGGGCGGTGGTTACCGTGGTCACGGCCGGACCAACCCTGCAGCTGTACGACCCCTCGGTGCTCGCCGAGGTGGTTAGTCCAGCTGGGGCTCCCCGCATAGGAGCGGTCGCGGGCAGGCAGGTGGGAGATTTCGTCGGGCGCCAGGCTGAGTTGAGGAAGCTGCCCAGCAAACTCATCGATTCTAGGACGGCGGGGATCGTGGTGTGGGGGATAGGTGGGATCGGCAAGACCACCCTTGCCTCGGAGTTGGTTGCCGCCGTTGGGACCGGGGAGCCGGGCCGCAGGCTGGTCCAGCTGGCCGGCGAGCTGAACATCGAGGATCTGTTCGGAGGAATCGTCTCGGCGATACGCCCGCAGGTACTGATGTTCGACGACCCGCCCCCAAAACTGGTCCGGTCGCTGGAGATCGCCCTGCGGCGCGACATCGGCTGGCAGGACCGTTTGGCAATCCTGGCGGAACACGTCCTGTCGGCCGTCCCCTTGCTGGTGGTTCTCGACAACTTCGAGGACAACCTGGTGGGTGCCGGGCAAGCCGAACTGGCTGACGCCACGCTGGCCGCCCTGTTGTCGGCGTTGATCCTCAACCCCGGGCAAGCCCGCCTGGTGATCACTTCCCGCTACCAGTTCACCCTGCCGGAGTCAGCGGATAACGCAATGGAATTCCACCACCTGGGTCCTCTAACTCGGGCTGAAACGTCCAAACTGGTGTGGTCTCTTCCGGCCCTTGACCGGCTTGACCAAGCCCAGGTGGACCAGATCTGGCGGATGGTTGGCGGTCACCCCAGGTCGCTCGAGTACCTCGATGCATTGCTGTCCAAGGGATCTGGTCGCTACCCCGACATCTCCGATCGGCTAACTCGGGCAGTCACGCAAAAGTTGGGGGCCGAGCGGGCGGCCGAATTCTTGGCTTCTGAGCGCACTTTGGACGCCGCATTGGCCGAGGCTGCGGTACTAGCTGCCGATGACGTTTTGTTGACGAAGCTGCTCGGCGAGGTAAGCGAGGGGGCACGCAGCCTGCTCTTGGGGACAAGCGTCTACCGGGAACCGGTAGGGCTGACCGCGCTGCTCTTCCAGGTGGGCGAGGACAACGAGTCGGCCGGATTTACTCCCGATCGGACTGGGGCGAACGATCGGATCGGCGAAATCTTAAGCGCAGCAGGGATCAGCACCGATGACGGCCCGGTCGACCCGGCTAACCTTCCAGCCGGGGTCATCGAGCAGATAGGTCCGCACCTTGCCGAGCTAGCTCGGTTGCCCACCCCGCCGCTGGTGGCGCCCCAGGAGTTGCTTGAGTGGATCGACGAGGCCTCAGGGACGACCCTGCTGGGCGTGGATGCCGACCAATCAAACGAGCCGGCGTTCTTCGTTCATCGTTGGACGGCGAGTGAGCTCGCCAGAGCGTTAGAGCACGAGAACGGTTTACAACAGTTATGCGATGCCCATCGAGGTGCCGCCCGCTACTGGCGTTGGCGAGTGAAGGTCTGGCCCCAAGGGGCCCGAGAAGGTGTCCACGACCTATTGGAGGCCCGTAACCACCTTCTGGCTGCCGGCGACATTGACGACGCCTGCTCGCTGACCGAGGGGATCTGCGCGCAGCTGGACGAGTGGGGTGCTTGGGACCAGGAAGCGGCACTAGTTCAGGACACCCTGCGCCGCCTGCCGAGTGAGTCTGATAGGCGTGGGGCATGGATCCACCAGCTCGGCATGCTGGCCCAACGCCGGGGGGACTACGCGGAGGCGGAGCGCCTGTACCGCCAGTCGCTGGAGATCAACGAGCCCCTGGGCAACCTGGCCGGCATGGCCGCCAGCTACCACCAGCTCGGCATGCTGGCCCAAGACCGGGGGAACTACCCGGATGCGGAGCGCCTGTACCGCCAGTCGCTGGAGATCAACGAGCCCCTGAGCAACCTGGCCGGCATGGCCACCAGCTACGGTCAGCTCGGCAGCCTGGCCCAGAGCAGGGGGGACTACCCGGAGGCGGAGCGCCTGTACCGCCAGTCGCTGGAGATCAACGAGCCCCTGGGCAACCTGGCCGGCATGGCCGCCAGCTACCACCAGCTCGGCAGCCTGGCTCAAGACAGTGGGGACTACCCGGAGGCGGAGCGCCTGTACCGCCAGTCGCTGGAGATCGACGAGCGCCTGAGCAACTTGGCCGGCATGGCCGCCGCCTACCACCAGCTCGGCAGCCTGGCTCAAGACCGGGGGGACTACCCGGAGGCGGAGCGCCTGTACCGCCAGTCGCTGGAGATCAAAGAGCGCCTGGGCAACCTGGCCGGCATGGCCACCAGCTACCACCAGCTCGGCAGCCTGGCCCAGGGCAGGGGGGACTACCCGGAGGCTGTGTCGTGGAGCTTGAACGCCCTTGCAATTCGGCTGCGTTTGCAGCTTTCAAGGGCAGGCAACACCCTTCAAATGCTTCAGCAGTTAAGGGACAAGCTTGGTGAAGAACGCTTTTGGAAGAGGGTTGCTGAACTTACCGATGAAGTGGGAGCCGACAACCTGAGATCGCTCTTGGACGAGCTTCCGCCTAACCCGAAGGAGTCGTAGATCGCACGCCCGGCCAGCTTCCATAACGGCACTTATTGAAGTTAGGAAACGGTTAGCAACGGGAGATGGCGTAAGTCCAAATGAAACCGTCGGACCCACCACAGCCACCGCGGTCCCGCAGGCAATATAGCGGGGACCTCGCGCCTCTCGGGGTGGCCTTGAAGAAGTTCGCCAATGGTAAGATCTGCCTGTGCAAAAGCTGCTGATCTTCGGTGCATTTCTCCTGTTGGTGGGAGTCGCCTGCGCGCGAGAACCGTCGACTGGGGTAATCGTTCCTCAAACCAGTGAGAGTCGTTCAGACGCCGTCACGGAGCGCGTCAACCAACCCATCGATGGTGGAGGGGTCACCCCGGCCAGCCAATTAAGTGGTGTGAAGATCGTAGTCAAGAACTGTCCTATGCCCCCTTACGAAGTAACCGGCCAAAGGACCGTTAGAAAGGCGATCAGAGTGCCCGCTGGCGAGATTGCGTTCATCGACGCCGCCGGGTTCGACGGCTACGAGGAAACGGTCTTCGTAACTATCACTGGACCGTACTCTGGTGAACATATGATCACGGCAGGAGCCTTTTGCGGTGGCATTCCTGCTGACTCAGATTATGAACTCGTCAAAAAGCAACGCGAGAGCCAAGTGCTTGGTGCTCGCAAGATTTTTCTACCTTGAATCGCGACCAAGGGCGACGAACCCCGTGCCACGTAGGGACGCTAGTCACCCTCGGATTATTTCTTGGCGCATGCAGTACTCCGCCGGTCCCGGGACCGGTTGACCCGATTCCTACTTCAGCCACCACTCTGTCGACATCCGCCCCGCTCTCTCCTCTAGACCCGCCCGGTGGGCAGGCATCTCCCATCGGGGGCTCTGAAATCCCTTTCAAGAGGGAGGATTTGGGCCTGAGTCCGCCCCAGCCTGAAGCGCCAGATCCGAATCAAGTGATCGTGGCACATGGCGATATCGACAGTTCTGGCTCATGCCACATCAAGGTTTTCGAGGCGGGCGAAAACGTCGTCAACCTGGGGCGGGGCACCTATCGCTTGGTGCGGTTGACAGGGAACGCCGACCAAATCAATCAGGCCATCACGAGTATCCAAGCTGGCGCCGCATCCGATGCCGGTATGACTTGTCCTCGTCTATGAACGCGCGCCCGTGGCTACTTCGTCCTTCCAATAGTCGGATTGGACAGTTTCTCATGAGCGTTTTCGGTGGAGTACTCGGTGGCCTCGTCGTTCTTGCAGTTCAGCCATTTGCCAGCTTCGCTAGTGGCGACCTTCACGCCGTAGCCGCTCGCCCCGCGAAATCCCTGGATGACGGCTCAGCGCAGGTCATCTTTTCAGTCACGAACGACGGGGACGTAACTGAAAAGGAATGCAACGGCATTTACAAGAAAACCACCCGGAACCCAACATCCCAGGCACAATTCACGACTGAGGGTACTTTGGAGCCGCAACGCCCTCGTGCACTCCGGCCGGGATCGACTATGGAATTCGACAATACATTCCAAGACGTCAGGGGAAGTGCCTTGGCCGTATACGTGAGATGTCGTAACGAGTACTCAAACGCAATCACCTATGTGTTCCCTCCGTAACCGCGGGCCGAAGGGCAGCGATGCCGGTGCCGGATCGAACGGACTGAGCCTGCCTGGTCGCAGACTGTCACCTTCTATCATCGTCAACTCCGGCTGCCTGTCACGCTGGCTCCCTCGGACTAACCGGTTCGAAGCCGAGGTTGCATATCGCTAGCGGGCTTTGGATCTCAGACCTGACTGGGCAGCGACGGACAGGAACCCGAGCTGCCGACTTACTGTCGGCTGTCGCTCGAATCACCACCGTTTCGATAACGGAGCGGCTCGCGTGTTGCCCAGCTGACGCATTAGCATCCGAAATGAAGGAGTCGCTTCGCGACAGAGACTTCGATCTCGCTGGCGTGAAGGAACCAGACCCGGAGAGTAGCGTGACTACCTACGTAAGGGCGAAGGACCTTGGGCCCGGAGAGGTCCGAGATTACGCTCGACAGATCGCGTCAGGGTTGCTTGTTTCGGCCGACACTCCTATCGGAGATCTTCTCGTTGCGCTCAAAGGCAAGGAGCAATTCTTCGTCCTGGGAGGTACGGGGATCCTCGGGATCGTGACTCGTGCCGATTTGAACAAGCCGCCGGTGCGAGCGTATCTCTTCGGGCTGATCTCCCTTCTGGAGATGCATCTCGACTTCTGGGTCGGTCGCTTCTACGCGGAGGAGGACGTGGAGCGCACGCTGAGCCCAAATAGGCTTGTAGAAGCGAAGAGCGTGCAGAAACAGAAGAGATCGCGAAACGCGGGGACAGAGTTAATGAGATGTCTGCAGTTCTGCGACAAGCGGGAACTACTCTCTCGGGAGCAGCAGTTTCTCGACTCGGTCGGGCTGAGGAAAGGCGGTTTCCGTAAGCTAATCACATCGGCCGAGGCACTCCGAAACGACCTGGCGCACAGTGAACCAAACCTAGCAGCAGGGTCTTCTTGGGAGAAGTTGATTGCCTCGGTAGAGGAGATCGCATCCTTCTTACATAACTCGGACAATGTGGCAGAGCAGCCGAGAGAAGCGACGCGCGATTACACCGACTTGCTGGTATTTGCCGACGATTAGGAGTTTCTCGCACCCTCACTCACTCAGTCGGAACCCGTAACGGGATTCTAGGACGCATCGGTCCATTCGATTGGAGACCGGTCACCCATGGTGCTGCTCGGTCGGCAACTTGATCGTTAGATGTCGATAAACGGAGGCTCGGCGGACGCCGATCGTTTTGGCGATCGCCGCGACCGTGTCTGCTTGGAGTCGTACATCTCCCGGGCGACTTTTAGCTTCGCCGGATCATGATCGGGGGGGCCGCCGTTCCGGCCGGGCCCGGGCGGCGGCTAGCCCGGCCCTGGTGCGCTCGCGGATCATGTTCCGCTCGAACTCGGCTGGGGCGTCGAAGACGCGGAAGCCTGACGCGTTCCCTTCAGGCCCGCCCCCGCCCGTCTGCTCCCCCGGAAACCCCGCGGCTTCCGCCTCCGGCCATCCTGGCGGCGTCCCGTCGCCCGGAAACCCCCAGGGACTTCCGCCCCGAACCCGCTTTGCGCCCCGGACGCGCCTTCCGGCCACTCGGGAGATGCGCCCCCGGAAACCCCCAGCGACTTCCGCCCCGGATCGGCTCTCCGCCCTGCCACGCCCCTGGACCGCCTTGTGCGGCGGTTGGAGGACGGCCCGGGGGCCGCTCTGCCCGACCTCCCGGTGTCCGCCGGGGGCCGCTTCTTGTAGGCTCGCCACTGATGAACCGATCCCGTAACCCTGCCGGCCGTCCGGCGCCCGCCCCTGAGCCCAGCAAGAAGGCCGGGCGGAACCTGAAGATGGCCACCCTGACCGGAATCACCCTTGCCGGGTTGGTGGTTGGGCTGCTTTACCTGGGGGCGGAGGCGTTCTTCGGTCTGGCGATCATCGTAATCATGCTGGGCCAGGCCGAGTTCTACAGGGCAACCCGCAATGCCGGGCACAACCCGGCGGCGGCGCTCGGGCTGATCGGGGGAGCGGTTGTACTGGTCGGAGTGTTCCTGAACGGACCCTCGGCGGCAGGTCTGGCCCTGTTCGCCACCATGGTGGCGTCGTTCGTCTGGTACATGTCGTTCCCTACCCGGGTAAATCTGGTGGTCAACGTTTCAATCACCATGATGGGCCTCGTCTACATCCCGCTGCTGGGGTCTTTTGTGGGCCTGCTGTCCCGGCGCCCGGACGGGCGTGGGGTGACCATAGCGGCCATCGGCGCGGCGGCGGTTTACGATATTTTCGCCTACGCCGGAGGTTCCAAACTCGGCAAACACCCGCTCGCACCCTCAATCTCGCCCAACAAGACTTGGGAGGGGGCCGCGGTGGCCACCCTGGCGACCGTGGGTGTCGCATTTTTCGCCGGGCCCGCCCTGGGTCCGTGGAGCCCACTGCAGGCGGCCGTCCTGGGTCTGGCCGTCGCCGTTGTTGCCCCGCTCGGTGATTTGGTGGAGTCGCTAATCAAGCGGGATCTGGGCATCAAGGACATGGGAACCATCTTCCCCGGCCACGGCGGCGCGCTGGATCGGATAGACGCAATCCTGTTCGTCGCCCCAACCGTATGGGTCTCTTTGCAACTGTTTGGTCTGTAATGACGGATCATGGGTTGATGGATCTTTTCGACACCCCTGAAAGCATTCGCGTCGCAATCCTCGGTTCCACCGGTTCGATAGGGACTCAAGCCCTTGAGGTGGTGCGTGCCTACCCCGAACGTTTCGAGGTGGTTGCCCTGGCCGCGGGATCCGACCGCGCCTCCCTCCTGGCCCAGGCAGCCGAGTTCGGCGTCAAGATGTTGGGCATCGTCAACGGCCCCCTGGACGCTCCGGACGGAACCACCGTATTTGAAGGTGTGGACTCGGCGGAGCGGGTGGTTCAGGAGTCTGACGCCCACCTGGTGTTGAACGCGGTGGTGGGTTCGGCCGGTCTCAAGGCCACCATGGCCACCATTTTGGCGGGCAAGACCCTGGCGTTGGCCAACAAAGAAAGTCTGGTGGCCGGCGGAGAGCTTGTGATGAGCAAAACCTTTCAAGGGCAGCTAAGGCCGGTCGACAGTGAACATTCGTCGTTATGGCAACTGTTAGAGGAGTTGCCTCCGGACCGGGTCCGGCGCGTCCTGCTCACCGGAAGCGGGGGACCGTTCCGCGGCCGTACCACCGACGATCTGCGCGAGGTGACGGTGGCCAAAGCCATCAACCACCCCGTCTGGTCGATGGGCCCGAAGATCTCAGTCGACTCGTCGACCCTGATGAACAAGGGCCTGGAGGTCATCGAAGCCCATTACCTTTTCGGCCTGACCTACGACGAAATCCACGTGGTGATCCATCCCCAGGGCATGGTGCACGGGATGGTTGAAGCCATGGACGGATCGGTATTCGCCCACGCCGCCCCCCCCGACATGCGACTGCCCATCCAACTGGCCATGGCCTACCCCGACCGCCTCGGGGCGCCGTCGGACCGGGAGGGCAAACCCGGAGGGCGGATCGACTGGAATACCCCGCAATCCATGACTTTCGAACCCCCAGACCTGGAGACCTTCCGCTGTCTGACGCTTGCCTTCGAAGCCGGGCGCAAGGGTGGGACCTATCCGGCTGTGCTGAACGCCGCCAACGAGACTGCGGTGGAGGCGTTTTTGGGTGAACGCCTGGACTACCTGGGCATCCCGCACGTGGTGGAAGCGGTGCTGGAGCGCCATGAGGCCTGCGAGCCGACCCTGGAGGCCGTCTTGGGCCAGGACGCCTGGGCCCGGGCCGAGGCGTCCGCGGTTATCAATGCAAGGAGCCTGGTTTGAGCCTTCTGGGAATCGCAATCTTCGTTTTCACCCTGCTGTTCATGGTGACCTTTCACGAGTTCGGCCACTACATCACCGCCCGCAAGTTCGGCATCAAGGTAGAGGAGTTCTTCGTTGGGTTCGGCCCCCGGCTGTTCTCCCGCTGGCGCGGGGAGACCGAGTTCGGCGTGAAGGCCATCCTGTTGGGCGGCTACGTGAAGATCGCCGGCATGAACCCGTTCCAGGAGGTGCCGGCGGAGGAGTTGCCCCGCACCTTCGGCGCCAAGCCCGCCTGGCAGCGGGCGATAGTCCTGCTTGCCGGGTCCTTCACCCACTTCGTTTTGGCCACGGTTGTTTTTGCGGTCCTTGTCGGCACGACCGGCGTCTCCGAGTTGAACACCACGATCGACGTGGTCGCCGAGACCGTGGGCGACGAGCCCGGCCCGGCTCTGGCCGCGGGCCTGAGGCCCGGGGACAAGTTGATTTCCATCAGTGGTGAGCGCATTACCGAGTGGGAGCAGGTGCGCCCCCTGATCCAGCCGAACAGCGATCGTGAGATCCCATTCGTGGTGGAACGGGATGGGGAAAGGATCAGCCTCACCGTGGTCCCGGTCGATGTCGAGGCGGCCACCGATCCGGCCAACCCGAACGTCAGGGAGGTCGTCGGCCAGATCGGCGTTCTCCCCACCATAGTCACGGTCAAAGGTGGGCCCCTCTGGTCGCTCGGGAAGGGCCTGACCACCACGGGGAGCGCAATTAAACAAAGCGTCCTCGGGACCGGAGCGATCTTCACCTCCGTAGATGACGTCTTCCGCGAGCTCGGAGGGTCGGGTGAGCGTGAGATCAGCGAAAGCCAGCCTGTGGGACTGGTGGGCGCCGCCCGAATAGCCGGCCAGGCCACTGAGTCCGGCGCGATTGAAAACCTGGTTTCATTCCTGGCTTACTTCATTGTTTTCGTCGGCGTGATCAACCTGGCGCCGCTTCCTCCATTGGACGGAGGACACCTGCTGGTTTTGGGTCTGGAGAAGATCACCCGGCGCTCCATCGATCCCAGGAAGGTCCTCCCCTTCGCAGGGGTGGTACTCGGCTTCCTGGCGATGATGACCTTTGCGCTGCTCTTTTTGGACCTGGCGCGTCCGGTGGTCAATCCGTTCCAGTAGGGCGGGCTCTGCCCAACGCCCCTGATAGTCTGTCGTTATGTCCGACGTGATCCGTAGCTGATGGCGCTCCCCAAGCAGTCCGAAGACTTTCCCGCCTGGTACCAGCAGGTGGTCAAGGGGGCGGAGCTGGCGGAAAATTCGTTGGCCCGGGGCTCTATGGTCATCCGTCCGTACGGCTACGCCATCTGGGAGGCCATTCAGGCCGGCGTAGACCGCCGTATCAAGGCCACCGGCCACTCCAACGTCTACTTCCCGCTGTTGATCCCGCAGAGCCTGCTGGACAAAGAGGCGGACCACGTCGAAGGATTTGCTCCTCAGGTTGCGGTTGTCACCCATGGGGGAGGCTCGAAGCTGGAGGAGCCGCTCATCATCCGGCCGACTTCCGAGACCATCATCTGGTCGACCTACGCCAAGTGGATCCAGAGCTACCGCGACCTGCCTCTGCTCCTCAACCAGTGGGCAAACGTTGTCCGTTGGGAAATGCGGACCCGGTTGTTCCTCAGGACTTCGGAATTTTTGTGGCAGGAGGGGCATACCGCCCACGAGACGGCGCCGGAGGCTATTGAAGAAGCCCGCATGATCCTGATGGATGTGTACCGGGCGACGGTGGAGGAGGACTTCGCCATTCCGGTGCTCACCGGTCGCAAGAGCGCTGCCGAGCGGTTCCCCGGCGCCATCGAAACCCTGGCCATCGAAGCCATGATGCGTGACGGCAAGGCGCTCCAGGCGGGGACCTCGCACTACCTGGGCCAGAATTTCGCCAAAGCTTACGATGTGCAGTTCCTGGGCCGCGAGGGCAAGCAGGAGTACCCGTTCGCCACCTCGTGGGGTGTCTCGACCCGTCTGGTCGGTGGCCTGATCATGGCCCACGGTGACGACAAAGGCCTTCGGCTCCCCCCCAAGCTGGCGCCGTTCCAGGTGGTGATCGTGCCCATCTATCGGGACGACGCAAAGGCCACCGTCATGGAGGCGGTCTACCGGATCAAGCAGTCCCTCGGCGATGTCAGGGTGAAGATCGACGACCGAGAGGAACATCGTCCCGGCTACAAGTTCAACGAGTGGGAACTGCGCGGCGTCCCGATCCGCCTGGAGATCGGCCCCCGGGACCTGGAGGCCGGGCAGGTGATGGCCTACCGCCGGGACACCGGCGAGAAGGCGCCGATCGCCCTTGAGTCGTTGAGCTCGGCCATTGCCGAGATGCTCACCGACATCCAGAAGTCGCTGTTCCAGTCTGCGCTGGACTTTCGTACCGAGCACACGTTTTCGCCGGGTTCCTACGATGAACTGGTGGACCTGCTGTCGTCGGTGGCCGGATTCGTCCAGGGCGGGTGGTGCGGTAGCCCCGAGTGCGAGACGAAGGTTAAGGACCGGACCAAAGCCACCATCAGGGTCCTTCCGCTGGACCCGGCTGACCGGGAAGGCAACTGCATCGTCTGCGGGTCGGCGGCCACGGAACTGGCAACCTGGGCGCAATCGTACTGAGCTAGCTGGGCCCGCGGCGCAGATAGACGCCATAGGTGGCAATATCGGTAGGTGCTCTACGGACTGTTGTTTTTCTTTTCCCTCGGGCTGTTGCTTTTCAGTCTTTTGGACTGCATCGCCACCGCTTCGTCGTCGTGCCGGAACTTGCCGAAGTCGTTGTGGATCCTGTTGATCGTCTTCCTGCCGACCATCGGCTCGGTCGCCTGGCTGCTGTTGGGTAGGCCGGTGAAGGCCCGTCTGCTGTCGGGCGACATCCGGTACCGGCCGGACCAGGCCGCCCGGCCGAAGCGGCCGCTGGGGCCGGACGACGATCCGAGATTCCTGGAGATGACCAGGCGAATGGTCCCGCCCCCGCCCGCCGCGCCGGCCAAGCAGGCACCGCCCGCGGTTCCTGAAAAGAAGCCGGCGGACCCCATCCAAAAGGGAGAGCACGGAGTGAACGAGTTGCGAGCGTGGGAAAGGGACCTTAAGCGACGGGAAGACGAACTCAGGCGCCGCCTGGAGGGCGAAACCCCCGAGGATTGAGGTAGGCGGCTATCTCGCGGCTCGCTCAACCGCCCGGCGGCGGGCCAGGCCGGGCCGCACGGCGGCAAAGGTGCACGCAAGCAGGACCAGACCGTAGGCACCCCAGCGCCCGCTGCCCACTCCGGTTGCCCGGGCCAACTCCCGGATGTTTGTGATAAAAAGCAGTCCGCCGACGGCAACCCCCAGTCCGCGGGCCGGGATAAACCGGATGGACCAGGCCGCAACCGGCGCCGCCAGGACTCCACCGCCGAGCATGGCCAGAACTACTGCAATGTTGATCCCCCCACCCCCGACGGAGGCGAGCAGTGAGCCCGATGCCACCACGGCAACGGCAACCTCGGCGGTATTCACCGAACCAACCGCGTAGCGAGGGGTCAGGCCTCGTTGGAGCAGGAAAGGGGTAACCACGGGCCCCCAGGCGCCCACCAGGCCGTTGGTCAACCCGCCCGCTGCGGCAACAACGGCGGTTCCCTTTTCATCAAACTGTTGCCTCTGGCCGGCGTCTGCGGATGCTTTGGGATTGTCGTCGGTCGCTACGGGCAGGTCCCGGCTGAACCTCCACAAGATCCGCCCGGCCATCACAAGCAGCACCGCCGTCAGGACGGGTTTCAATTTGTCGCCGTCGACGTTCGCCA
>JAJCYE010000136.1 GCA_029263075.1 Actinomycetes bacterium | reverse complement strand
GAGCCGGAGGTCCGCGAGCTCGTGGTCCTGGTCGATGTGGTCTTGGCCGGGGATGGGGTGGGGGTAGGCAGGCGACCCGACTGCCCGGCCTGGCCTTGCTGGCTGGACCCGCTCTGGCCCGGGGAACTGTTGGTGCCGTTGTTGCCGCCGGAACCGTTTGCGGTTGAGGAGTTGCCCGGAGACCCGTCGCGGTTGGGGCTGTTGGCGGTTCCTGAGGTTCCCGCAGCCCCGTCCAGGTTGTCGTTGCCGCCGATACTCTGTCCTCCTGCCGGCGGGCCGGACAGGTTCGGGTCATTACACGTCATAGGGAAACAACCGTCAGTGCCCGAGGCACCGGCGGCGCCGGTCAACATAAGAAGGACAACCAGCGCGGCAACGGTCAAGCGGTTGAAGGTCTGGGGAGGCATTGTGACAGTCTAGGTCAACCGTATTCACCGGTCGACCTTTGTGCCCGGATTTACCCGGAGGGGTTCGCCGGGAAGGGCGGGACTCGATGTGCGTGCTACTATCGAAGGACTACCAGCGGTTGTAGGGCATATTCCCTCGCGTATCGGTAGACATCAGGTTTTCGGACGACAGAAGGTTCTATGGCACTCGACACCACTGGCAAGGCAGTAATCATCGCGGACCACCGCCGGTCCGACACCGACACCGGATCCCCCGAGGTCCAAGTAGCGATCTTCTCCAATCGGATCGCTGAGCTGACCGACCACCTGCGGACCCACAAGTCCGACCACTCTTCTCGCCGCGGCCTTTTGCGCCTCGTCGGCCGTCGCAAGCGGCTTCTTGAGTACCTGAAGAAGGAAGACGTCGCACGGTACCGATCCCTGATCGAGAGCCTAGGTCTCCGTCGGTAGCAAACTTAGAGAAAGAGAGGGCCTTCTAAAACCCTGAAGTCGCAACGCAGTCAGCGTTGCGTTCAATCGGGAGGAAGGATCACCTGTCCCAGTTATCAGTTGCGAGCGCTTAGCGGTTCGCTGAGCTCTCACCACTGACAACTGGCCGAAAAGGCTCCACCTCCCGCAATCCCCTGTGGAGGTACAAATGAGCGGCATACATTCCGTCGAACTTCAAATCGGCGAGCCCCTGGTCAAGTTCGAAACCGGTCGTCTGGCCAAGCTGGCCGACGGCGCAGTCCTGGCCTCAATCGGCGAAACCACCATTACCGTGGCGGTAACCGCAGCCAGCAGTGTCCGGGAAGGCACCGACTTCTTCCCCCTGACCGTAGACATCGAAGAGCGCATGTACGCGGCAGGCAAAATCCCCGGCGGCTTCTTCCGCCGTGAGGGCAAAGCATCCGAGAAGGCAACGCTTACCTGCCGCCTGATGGACCGCCCCCTGCGTCCCTGTTTCCCCGACGGCTTCCGCAACGACGTACATGTCGTGGCGATCGTCAACGGCGTCGACATGGAGAACCCCTACGACATCCTGGCCATCAACGCGGCTTCGGCGGCGCTGATGCTCTCCGGGATCCCGTTCCAGGGTCCGGTCGGCGCAGTCCGCATCGCCCACCTCAAGGGCGAATGGGTTGCCAACCCCACCTGGGAGCAGGGCGAGCAGGCCACCTTCGAGATGGTCGTTGCCGGTCGCCGCAGCGCCGATGACGGCGTTGACGTTCTCATGGTCGAAGCCGGAGCCACCGAGATCTCGATGGAGTTGGTAGCCGAAGGCGAAGCCGAGATCACCGAGGCGGTCGTCGCCGACGGCCTGGAGTTCGCCAAGGACGCCATCCTGGACGTCATCGAGATGCAGGAAGACCTGGTCGACCTGGCCGGTGTCAAGGAGCAGAAAAAGAAGTTCATCATCGCCACCGAGTACGGCGACGACGTCTTCGCCAAGGTCGCCGAACTGGCTAAGGCCGACATCCTGAAGGCGATCAACATCTCCGGCAAAGCCGAACGCGAGATGACGCTGGACGAGATCGGGACCAAGGTCAAAGAAGGCCTGGCCGAAGAGTTCGCAGACCGGGCAGGCGAGGTCAAAGCCGCCATCCGCAAGCTCACCAAGACCCTGATCCGCAGCCGGATCGTGGACGACGGTGTCCGCATCGACGGGCGAGGCCTGAGCGACATCCGCCAGATCTCGGCCGAAGTCGGCATCATCCCCAGGGTCCACGGCACCGGGCTTTTCAACCGGGGCGAGACCCAGGTTCTGTCCACCGTCACGCTGGGCATGCTGAAGATGGAGCAGCAGCTTGACGACTTGGGCATGCAGGACCACAAGCGCTACATGCACCACTACAACTTTCCCCCCTTCTCCACCGGTGAGACCGGCTTCATGCGTGGTCCCAAGCGGCGTGAGATCGGTCACGGTGCTCTGGCGGAACGGGCACTGCTGCCCGTCATCCCGGACTCCGAGGTCTTCCCTTACGCCCTGCGGGTGGTCAGCGAGGTCATGAGTTCCAACGGCTCCACCTCCATGGCCAGCGTGTGTGCGTCAAGCCTGTGCATGATGGACGCCGGCGTGCCCCTGAGGGCTCCGGTTGCCGGAATCGCAATGGGACTGATCAACGAGGGTGACAAGTTCGTCACCCTGACCGACATCCTGGGCGCCGAAGACGGATACGGCGACATGGACTTCAAGGTAGCCGGGACGGCGAGCATGATCACCGCCCTCCAGTTGGACACCAAGATCACCGGCATCCCGACCGAAGTCCTGGCTGCGGCCCTGAATCAGGCCCGTGACGCCCGCCTTTACATCCTGGGCAAGATCGCCGAGGTTTTGGACGGCCCCCGCGCCGAGCTCAACCCGAACTCACCCAGGGTCATCGCCATCAAGATCCCGATCGAGAAGATCGGCGAGGTCATCGGCCCGAAGGGCAAGCGGATCAACGAGATCGTTGCCCTCACCGGCGTTCAGATCGACATCGAAGACGACGGCACCGTCCGCATCGGAGCGGTCGAGCAGTCGGCGGCCGACGAGGCTCGCCGGATGATCGAAGAGGTCGCCAACCCCAAGATCCCGGAGCCCGGCGAGCGGTTCATGGGCCGTGTGGTGAAGATCGTCGATTTCGGCGCCTTCGTAAACCTCACCGGCGGGACCGACGGTCTGGTGCACATCAGCAAGCTCGGCGGAGAGATTCGCCTGGCTCGGGTCGAGGATGTCCTCAGCGAGGGCGACACCCTGGAGGTCGAAGTTACCGAGATCGACTCCCGCGGCAAGATCTCGCTGACGCCCGTAACGCTGCCTCCCCGGGTGGCAGAGCTTCCCGATGACTACGAGGCCAAGAACCCCCGCCAGTCCCGTCCGGGTGGGGACAGGCCCCGCCGCGATGGCGACCGCGACCGTGGCCGCCGCCCTGCGGGTAGGAGATAACACTACTGAACACCCCGCACCAGCCCTTTGAGAGGACGGTCCTTCCCAGCGGATTGACCGTCATCACCGAGTACATGCCCGAGGTGCGCTCCGTCGCCCTCGGGTGCTGGGTTGGGGTCGGCTCACGCGATGAGCCGGCCCCTCTCCAAGGGTCCTCACACTTCCTTGAGCACCTCTTGTTCAAGGGCACCAAAACCCGGACGGCCCGGGACATAGCCGAGATCTTCGACTTCTGTGGCGGCGAGGCCAACGCCTTCAGTGAGAAGGAGTACACCTGCTACTACGGCCGGGTCCTGGACAAGGATCTGCCGATGGCGGCCGAGGTGCTCTCCGACATGATCCAAAACTCTCTGATCGCCGCCGGGGATATTGAGGCCGAGCGCAACGTGATCCTCGAAGAACTGGCGATGCACGAGGACACCCCCGAGGATCTCATCCACGACTTCTTCGCTCAGACCCTTTTCGACAATCACCCCTTGGGCCGGGAGATTATGGGCACCGTGGAGACGGTCCGGTCGATCGATGAGCGCGCCCTCAAGACTTTTCACTCCCAGAACTACAACTCCCACAACATCGTGGTGGCGGCCGCGGGCAACGTCGAACACGATGAAGTCGTCCGCAGGGTGGGGGGAGGCTTCGGCGACAGCGCCGGCCGGGCGGTCCGGGAGACTGTTGATCCCATCACCGCCGACCGGATGAAGGTTATGAAACGCAAGACCGAGGGCGCCCACATTGTGATCGGCGGCCTCGGGTACCCGAGCGGCCATCCGTTGCGCTTCGCCTGGGGAGTGCTGGACGTGCTGCTGGGCGGAGGGATGAGTTCCCGGCTGTTCCAGGAGATCCGGGAGGTCCGGGGCCTGGCCTACTCGGTGTTCTCCTACCGCAACCTGTTTATGGAAACCGGCACCTACGGCATCTACGCCGGCACCGCTCCGGGCAGTGCCCGTGAGGTTGTGGACCTGATCGTCAAGGAGATGGACCTGATGTTGGAGTCCGGGGTAACCCAGGCCGAACTGGACCACGCCAAGGGGCATATGCGGGGCGCGGTGGTGCTGGCATTGGAGGACCCTGCTTCCCGGATGACCCGGCTGGGCAAGTCCGAAGTGACCGGGGGAGAGATCTTGTCGATCGACGAGATCATCGCCCGCGTGGACGCGGTGACGTGCGACGACGTGGCTACCGTAGCCAAAGACCTGCTGCAACCCGAGACGCGGGTCTTGACCGCCATCGGACCGTTTACCGCCAAAGAATTCGCCGGATGGGACAACAATTGATCAAAGTCGCAGTCCTGGGCGCCAACGGGCGGATGGGCCGGGAGGTCTGCGCCGCGGTCCAGGCCGAGCCGGACCTGGAACTGACCGAAGAGGTAGACGTCGATCTGTCCAGCCTGCAAGCCATGGTGGAGAACGAGGTGCAGGTGGCCGTCGACTTCACCAACGCCGAGGGGGCCTCCGAGAACATCCCCTGGTGTATGAAAAACGGTATTCACGTGGTGGTCGGCGCCTCCGGTATCCCTCCATCGGTGATCGGCGAGATCCGGGAGCTTGCACCCAGATGTGAAGGCAATGTGCTGATTGCCCCGAACTTCGCCATCGGCGCAGTGCTGGCGATGAAGTTCGCCGAGATGGCGGCCGCCTGGATGCCCGACGCCGAGATCATCGAACTGCACCACAGCGGCAAGATGGACTCCCCGTCCGGGACCGCCCTGCAGACCGCGGACGTGATCTTGAAGGGCCGGCGGTCTGCGCCCGCCGAGCGGCCGGGAATCCCCAAGGAAAACATCCCCGGCGCCCGGGGGTCGTCCAGGGAGGATGTACACATCCACAGCGTGCGGCTGCCCGGACTGGTGGCGCACCAGGAGGTCCTTTTCGGGGGACCGGGTCAACTGCTGACCATCCGGCACGACTCCATCGACCGCAAGTCTTTTATGCCGGGGGTGATCCTGGGCATTCGTGAAATCGCCAAACACCCGGGATTGACCGTGGGGCTGGAGCACTACCTGGGTCTGTAGCGGCCGAGGTTGCGGTAGGCGGCCGTCGAGGAGCGGAGCTAGTTCGGCGGCGCGGCGAGTCCCTCGAGAATCAGGTCGATCAGATTTTCGATGAGTTTGGGCCGGCCAACGGAATCTTCGGGTCCGGCCACCATTCGGTGAATTATCACGGCGCCCGACAGGGCGTCGGCCACAAGCTCGGCGTCGAAGCCCTCGCGGAGTTCCCCTCGGGCGGCGCCCCGGGCCAGTACCTCAAGGATCAGTTGCCGCCGAGGCCTGATAACAGCCTGGGCAAACGCCTCACCCAGCGGAGTCCGGTCCCAGACCTCACCCACCAAGCGGGGGAAGATCTGGCCCCCCATCGAGCAACTCATGTCGCTGCGCAGCATGCTCATCAACGCGATCAGGTCGTCCCGGGTCGAGCCGGTGTCCGGAGTGGTCACGCTCTCGGCGCACCGGCAGATGGCGTCGCTGATAAGGTCCTCTTTCGAGTGCCACCTCCGGTAGATGGTGGCTTTGCCCACCCCCGCCCGGGCCGCGATTCCCTCCACGCTGGCGGCATCCAGGCCCTCTTCGACAAAAGTCTCCAGCGCGGCGTGGATGATGACGTCGTGCAGTTCAGAGTCCCTGGGCCGCCCGGGTTTCCTGGAACCCGCCGCCTGGTTCATACCGCTACCGTCCGGTTCATCGGATCGGTACTAACTCCCGGGGGCCTATGCCGTCAACCAAAATTCCGACGGTTTCTGCCAGGAAATCGGCTCCGTTGGCCGGGGCAATCCGGTGAGAAGGAGCTTCCATTGCCTTGGTGGCGATGGCCCCCACCAGCATGTAGGCGGCGTGGTGGGGATCGATCTGCGGGCTGACTCGTTCGAACCTCTGCTCCAGCAGTAGGTAGCCCGCCAGCGGCCTGAGGTCCGGTGGCGCGGCGTCCGGGTGACCCCCACCGTTGCCGTAGTGGGCCAACGCTACTTCCCCGAAACCCTCCAGGTTTCCCCGGACGGTACCGGTACCGGCCTGGAACGGAAGCTGGGAGAGTGCCAACTGGATTGCTGTAGGCGCGGCCGGTGCAGTGGCAGCGAGCGCGGGTTCCGGCACGCCGATCAATGAGTCCAGCGCCAACTCCGCGTCGAGCAGTGGAGACGGGTGTTCCATTTCCGGGCTGTCGTCGGTGAGAGTCCCGCCCCGGGACGGCAGGAATATCGCGGTGACGATGGCGCCGAACAGCGAAACTGCCGCAGCCACCAAAAGGGTGGTGCTCAAGCTGTCGACGAACGCAATTTTCGACGCCTCCGCCAGTGCCCGCCCGGTTTCGCCGCCGATTTGGGAGGCGATGATGGTGGCCGCGCCGACCGAGTCCTTAGCCTGAACTGCAAGCTCCGCGGGTAACCCGGTGAGGGCCGACCCGATCTCACTGGAGTAGGCGGACGAAAAGACGCTACCCAGCACTGCCACGCCCAGAGCGCCGCCGACCTCGCGGGTGGTGTCGTTCATGGCCGATCCCACTCCGGCCTTGGCCAGCGGTACGGACGCCATGATCGACTCGGTCGCCGGGGCCATCACCAGACCCATGCCGAAACCAAGTATCGCCAGGCCGATGCCGATCCGGGTGTAGCCGGTGACCTCCAGCGTGGAGAACAACAAGAAGGCGGCGGAGACGATGCCAAGTCCCAACGCCACGATCGCCTTGGCGCCAAACTTCTCCGCCAGCTTGGCGGAGAGGGGCGCCCCGATGATCAACGTACCCACCGGGATAACCCGGATCCCCGCCTCCAGGGGGGTGAACCCGAGCACGAACTGCAGGTGCTGGGTGAGCAGGAAGACGCTGCCGAACAGGGCGAAGAAGGTCAGGGTGATCGACAGGTTGGCGATCGAAAATCGCCGGTTGCGGAAGAAGCTCATCTGCAGCATCGGGTGGTCGCAGCGCAGTTCCCAGATGATGAAGGCGACCAGGAGCACAAGACCGATACCTAGGGCGATGAGGGTTTCGTCGCCGGTCCAGCCGTGTTTGGGGGCCTCGATGATTCCGTAGACCAGGGAAACCAGGGCTGCTATTGAGAGCCCCGCGCCCACCAGGTCGAGCGGAGTGGCGTCCGGGTCCTTCGATTCGGGTACCAGGAAAGTGCCTAGGGCAAGGGCGACCGCGGTGATGGGGATGTTCACCAGGAACACCGAACCCCACCAGAAGTGTTCGAGCAGCCAGCCGCCCAGGGGTGGCCCGGCCACAATGCCGATGCCGGCTACACCGGCCCAAATCCCGATGGCTTTGCCCAGTTCTTTGCCGGTGAACAGGTTGGTGATGATCGAAAGGGTGGAGGGCATGATCATGGCGGCGCCCAGTCCCATAACCGCCCGACCGGCGATCAACTGGTCGGCCGAGGTGGCGTACGAGGAGCCGGCGGACGAGATCCCGAAGATTACAAGGCCGATCATCAGGGCCCGCTTGCGGCCGAAGCGGTCGCCGAAGCTGCCCATAGACAAAAGGAGGCCGGCGAAGATCAGGATGTAGGAGTCGATCATCCACTGCAGGTCGCTTTGGGTGGCAGACAGGTCGCGCACCAAGGTAGGCAGCGCAACATTCAATATGGTGTTGTCGAGCCCGATGACTACCAGGCTCAGGCTGAGAACCACCAACGTCCACCAGCGTCTTGCGTAGGCTTTGCTTGAATCCACCGATCCCCCCTGACGAAATTCGATACGAAACCGGATCGTATCGTAATTAGCTGAAGTCTGCCAGTACCTAGGACCGACTAGGGCCTTTTGCCCGGCAACTTGGGTCAATGTCCCCCTGGAATCCCGCTTCCGGATGGTTCATCGTGGGAGGCGGTCAGCGGTTGGAAGCCGTCAGCTGAGCGAGTGGGAGGAATTTGATGAACAGCGGCGAGAAGCTAGTGGCAAAAGTTCCGAACGTTGTCCTGGAAAACGTCCAGGACCTGACCATCACGCAGGTGACGCGGGTCAGGAGGGATGTCTGGAAACTCGCAACTGCGCAACAGTGGCACGCGACCATCGCGGCCTACGCCGAGGCGGTGCGGATCATGAAGACCCGCCCGGCCAGCGACCCCACAAGCTGGGCCTACCAGGCAGCAATTCACGGCAACGCCGTAGCCGACACTTGGCGCAACACCTGCCAGCACTCAAGCTGGTTCTTCCTGCCCTGGCACCGTATGTACTTGTACTGGTTCGAGCAGATCTGCCGGGCCGCAATCCAGACCAGCCCGAATGTGGACGCCTCGACCAAGGCCAATTGGGCCCTGCCGTACTGGAACTACGACCGGGGAACGCCCACCAACCAACTCCCCAAGGCCTTCCGTGACACCACCACGCCGTCCGGCGATCCCAACCCCCTGTTTGTAGCGGGTAGGAACCCCTCCATGGCGGCGGGCGGGGGGATGCCGGCTTCGGTCACCTCGGCCGTAGCCGCCCTGGCCAAGCACAACTTCACCGGGGGCGCCGGCGGACCGGCGACCAGCGGCGGGTTCGGCGGCCCCATAACCGGCTTTAACCACGGGGGTGGCCCCATCGGGGAGTTGGAGAACGTTCCCCACGGCGCAGTCCACGTCACCGTCGGCGGCTTGATGGGCGGCTTCAACACGGCGGGCCTGGACCCGATCTTCTGGCTTCACCACTGCAACATCGACCGGCTGTGGGAGGTCTGGGACCGCCAGACCAACCCGGCTCGCAGCAACCCGAGTACGGCCAACTGGACCACCAACCAGTCCTTCCACTTCCGCAGCGCATCGGGCGCGGACGTCACCCAGGTCTCGGGCGGGGTGGTCAACACGAGGACCCAGTTGAACTACGTCTACGATCAGTTCAACCTGCCCTTCATCCGCCCCGACCTGCTACAGCGCATCCAGAGGCTCCCGTTCCCGATCCCGCGTCCGATCCCCCTGCCGGCAGGCTTCACGGCGCCCGCCGAACAGGAACAGCCGGATCGCCCGGCCGAGCTTGCGGGGGCATCGGAGGACCCCGTGGTGCTGGCCGGGGACACGGTGGCAACCAGCTTTTCGACCTCGGGCGCCGCGGCGTTCACGGCCGATGCTGCCGAGACCGCGGATCCCGAGCGCGTCTACCTCAACGTCGAGGAGATCCGAGCAGAGGGACAACCGCCGACTCCGTACGAGGTGTTCATCAACCTTCCCGACGACGACGAGACGACCGACGACCATTACCAGGTCGGACTGGTGTCGCTGTTCGGTGCGGCCGAGGCCTCGGACCCCGAAAGTGAGCACCCCGAGGGCATCAAGTACGTGTTCGACATCACCGAGTTGTACAAAGCGCTGAAGGGTGCCGGGCTGTGGGACGAAGCCGACGTCAAGGTGACGTTCAAGCCGGTGCGGGTTGAGATGCCTGAAGGCGCCTCGGCCGCGTTCACCGACGCCGAGCCCCAGGCCGATGCGCCGGTCACCATCGGCCGGGTCAGCGTCTTTTATCAGTGATAGCCCGGGCAACTGCCGACCCACCCAGCCGTCTCGGCTGGGTGGGTCCGGCGCGCCGGACTTGGTTCCGCCACCCCGAACGGACGCTAGCCGGGGTGGCGCTTCTGGCCTGGGGGCTGGTCCTGGTGCAGGTGGCGGGCCACCGTCACGGCTCGTGGCTGCAAGCCCAGGCAACCTGGCTGACGATGGTGGGGGCAATGATGATCCCGCCCGCCCTCCCGATGGCCCGGCACGTGGCTCTGAACAGCAAGCGCCAGCGCCGCCAGAGGGGCGCATTCTTGTTCGTCGGGGCCTCGCTACTGCCCTGGGTGGCTGTTGGACTGGTGTTGGTGACCTTGTCCGGTCCGGCCGGATTATCCGAATACCGTCAAATGGTGCTGGGGGTGTCGTTGCTCCTGGCGGCCGCCTGGGAGTTGACCTCGGCCAAGAAGCGGGCGCTCAAAAAGTGCCATCGCACCATCCCACTGCCCGCCCACGGCCGTAAGGCCGATATTGCGTGCGTCAAGCTGGGCCTCAACTACGGGCGGGCCTGCTTCGGCGCCTGCTGGGCATTGATGCTGCCCATGGCCTTGCTGGGCCACTTGAGCGTGACCCTTATGTTGGTGATGACCGGTATCGCGGTCGCCGAGGAGGTTGTCCGCAAGGGATACCGCTTGGCGCCGGCGGCCGCAGTCCTGCTCACCGTGGCCGGGACCATGGTATTGGTCCTGGGCTGAATCGCTACTCCGGGCGGGGATCCGGGTGCAGCATCCAGACGTTCGGCTCCCAATAAACGCCCCGGTCGGCAGACCGGTCGATCTCCAGAGTTGCCAAGCCATTCGGGAAGACGTAGGTCCCGGTCGCCGGGAAAGCCATACCGGTCCAGGACTCCCATTGCGCTACCGTCCCCGAGACCTTCATCGAGCGGGGGCAGGCAACCGAGACCGTGGCGCCGAGCAGCACGTGGATGCGCATCCACGGGTCGAATGGTAGGCCGTCGGCGTTTTTCCACTGCACGTACTGCTCAATCGGTGTCAATGGGTACATGTACTTGCGGTTCGGCCGCAGCGGCGCCACAAGCCGGGAGAATTCCGCCTCAGCCGCCAGGACCGACATGGCCTTCAGTAGCAGCCTGCCCAGACCTTTCGACCGGTTCGCCAGTGGCACCTCCGCCGATATCGCCGACAGGGTATTGGGCGCAAGGCCCTGTCGCTGTTCGGTCAGCGCCTGTTGGGCCAAGGCGTCGACCCCTTCCGGCAGGTGGTCCGGGTCGCCGTCCCAGACGAACGGGATGGTGTTGCCCCGGGCCAGCAGGTCGTTGGTGCGTTCGTTCACCAGGACGAACTGCAAGCTTGGGAAAAACTCGTACAGCCGCTCCCACTGGTGGAAGACGTCGGAGTGCTGGTTGAACTCCGGCCAGACGCTGGGGAAAAGCTGATCGAACCGGTCGGTCAGATCCGGCTCTTCGGAGTGGGGGATGACGCTCACGGACTGGGTCCCCCAGGGCAGGACAAAGCTCATACGGCACAGCCGTGAGTTCGGATTCCATCAATAGAGCGCCGGCGGCGTGCCAATCTCGGGGGTGTTCGGGGACCGGCCCCCGCATGGGTTGTTAAGATGGCCCCGACAACTCTTTCTAGCAACATCTGAACGCCCCCGCCGTAAGGCGTCGAGCTAAGGCCGGGCGATCGCAGGAATTGGCGGTCGGCCCCATCCGATGTAATCCCCGACGGATTGGGAAGTCCCCTTGGATAAGGAGAAGTAATGGGCGGGCGTTTTGGGAACCTCATCACCGCCATGGTGACGCCCTTCGATTCGGATGGCAACGTCGATTTCGACGAAGCTCAAAAGCTCGCGTCCTGGCTTTTGGACAACGGGTCCGACGGACTGGTGGTCGCCGGCTCCACCGGTGAGGCCTCCACGCTGACCGACGGCGAACAGCGAGACCTTTGGCGGGCGGTCAAAGATGCGGTGGGGGACCGGACCACAATCATCGGCGGCACAGGTAGCAACGACACCGCGCACGCAATTCATCTGACCCAGGCCGCCGAGAAGGACGGGCTGGATGCCGCCCTGGTGGTCACGCCCTATTACAACCGCCCTCCTCAGCAGGGGCTGTTGGCGCACTTCCGGGCGGTCGCCGAATGCACATCCCTGCCGGTTATCCTCTACGACATACCCGGCCGGAGCGTCACCAAGATCGAGCACTCAACGATCATCGAATTGGCGCAGATCGGCAACGTCGTAGCGGTCAAAGACGCAGTCGGCAACGCCCAGGGGGCGGCCCGCCTGGTGGCGGACACTCCCGAGGACTTCCAGGTGTACTGCGGCAACGACGGTGACACCCTTCCCTGGCTGAGCGTAGGGGCGGTGGGGGTCATCGCAGTAGCGTCGCACGTGGTGGGTCCTCAGATGGCTGAGATGATCCGCCTGTTCACCGGCGGCGACCCCGAGGGCGCCCGCAAAATCCATTTAGATCTGATGCCCGTGTTCGACGCAATGGGCATTACCACGAACCCGATACCCGTGAAGTCCTGTATGGAACTTCTGGGCCATAAGGTGGGCGGACCACGCCTGCCGCTGATTCCTGCCAACGATGCGCAGCGTGCCCAACTCAAGGACGTGCTCACCTCAGCAGGCGTCCTTAAGTAAGGAGTACGGCTTGTCGCCGAAAAAACGCAGTAGCCCTGGCAACAGCGGCGAAAACACCACCAAAATCATCTTCCTGGGCGGCCTGGGGGAGATCGGCCGCAACATGACCCTTTTCGAGCACGGGGGCAAGATCCTGGTGATCGATGTGGGATTGATGTTCCCGACCGAAGAGATGTTGGGCGTGGACCTGGTCCTTCCCGACTTTACCTACCTGAAGGAACGCCGGGATCAGGTGGTCGGGGTTCTATTGACCCACGCCCACGAGGACCACATCGGTGGGCTGGCCTATCTGCTCAAAGAGATGAACGTCCCCGCCATCTACGGCGCAAAGCTGACGCTGGGGATCCTGAGGGCCAAACTGGACGAACACCGGGTGCTGGACAAAGCGAAGCTGATTGAGGTCGCCGCCCCGGGCTCGCTTTCGCTCGGCCCCTTCGACTTGAAATTCTTCAACATGGTCCACTCGATCCCGGACTGCCTGGGCACCCACATCACCACCCCCGCCGGGACGATCTTTTACACCAGCGACTACAAGCTCGACCCCTACCCCATCGGCGACCGGCCCACCGACCTGGAGGGCATCGGCGAGGTGGCGGCCCACGGCATCGACCTGTTCCTGGGCGACTCCACCAACGCCGACCACCCCGGGCACACGCCGTCGGAGCGAACCGTCGGAGAACCGCTTCACGACGTGATCCGCAATGCCCACGGTCGGGTCATCGTGGCGTGCTTCGCCTCCAATATCCACCGGGTGCAGCAGGTGTTAACCGCCGCCGAGGCCGAAGGCCGGGTGGTGGCCTTCTTGGGGCGCAGCATGCTCAACAACATGCGGGTGGCGCAAGAACTCGGCTACGTGAAGGTGCCGGACTGGATGGTCATTCCCATCGACCAGGTTGGCCAGTACCCCGAAGAGAAGGTGGTCATTGTCTCCACCGGTTCCCAGGGCGAACCGCTGTCGGCCCTCTCGCTGATGAGTGCCCGCGAGCACAAGTGGATCCAGTTGCACAAAGGCGACACGGTGGTCCTGTCGGCTACCCCCATCCCGGGCAACGAGTCCGCGGTACGCCGGGTCATCGACGGGTTGTTCCGTATCGGAGCCAAGGTCATCGCCCCGCCGCTCAACAAGGTCCACGTATCCGGGCACGCCTCGGCCGAAGACCTCAAGCACATGCTGGAGTTGGTCGGACCGAACTGGTTCGTGCCGGTGCACGGTGAGTACCACCACCTGGCGCTGCACGCCGAACTGGCCCACCAGGTGGGGATCAAGCCGGAACACGTGATCGTCATGGAAGACGGCAACGTGCTGGAGTTGACGGACGGCAACGTCAAGAAGTCGAGCCAGCACGTGGAGGCCGGGTTCGTTTTTGTCGACGGCCTGGGCATCGGCGATGTTGGCGACGAAGTCCTGCGCGACCGCCGGGTACTGGCCGACGAGGGCGTGGTGGTCTGCGTGGTCACCATCGACTCCTACAACGGAGACATCCTGGCCGGTCCGGAGGTCATCTCCCGGGGTTTTGTGTTCGGCGACGAGTCGTCGGAGTTCCTGGAGGAAGCCTGTGGGGTGGTGCGGGATGCCCTGCACAGCCTGGCGGACGACGAGATATCCGACTACACCGCGGTACGCCGAAAGGTCCGCAAGTCGCTGGGCAGCTTCGTGTGGAAGCGCACCGGGCGCCGCCCGATCATCCTGCCGGTAGTGACCGAGGTCTAACCCGCCGAGCCCCCCTCGACGCGATCGAGGGGGGCTCCGACGTCCTTGCCACAAAGGCGTCTGCCCCACCACCCCAAGCGCCGCAAATCCGCCAACCTGGGGGCCGCGTGGCCGAAGATGGGTTCCGGACTGCGTCAGCACCGGGCGATGGATGCCCGTGCAGTTAGCTGACCAGAAGGCACCAGCCGGGCGAAAAGCCGGCTGTACGGAGGTTGGATGCCCCCCTCAAAAACGACAAACACCCGTTCCAGAACCGCTCCCGCTCGCAAGCCTGCTCCCAAGCGGCCTGCTTCCGGCCGCCCACCGGCGCGCCGGCCGGCACCGAAGAAGGGCAAGAAGCCTTCGCCTCTGGCCGGAATCTTCGGTCCCAATGCGGATGGTTTTGCGGTCGTCCTGCTTTTCCTTGCCATCCTGGGGGGTCTGGGCCTCTACGCCGATCTGGCCGGCCCGGTGGGCCGTCAGTTGGAGCGGGGGATGCGATGGATGTTCGGTTCGGCGTCCTTCGGGATGCCTCCGGCGTTGGCCGTGGTGGCCATCACGATGATGAACAAGAAAAATTCGGGTGAAGCCGGACGGATTGCCACCGGGGCCTTTATGTCGATCGCGGGCGTGGGGGCGTGGATGCACCTCCTGTTCGCCAACGACAACGGAGGCCTGCGGTTAGACGAGTTGCCGCAACTCGGAGGCGGCTTTGGCGCGCTGGTCGCCTGGCCGGCCGAATCGTTGCTTTCGGTATGGGGCGCAGGGCTGCTCATCGTCCTGTTGATTGCGCTCGGCTTGCTTGTCCTTACGAAAACTCCCGCCTCCCGGGTGATTGCCACGGTCCAGATGGCCGCCGCCGGGCTCGGTAGGGGCGCCGCCCACATGGGCCGTTCGGTCAACGACGTGACCAAGCGCCGGACCGAGAAGATGATCTCCGAACTCAGCCCCAGATCGGCCCCTGAACCCCGGCCGGTCGCCCCGTCCGAGGTAATCCCTCCGCCCCCGCCGATTTCCAAGCCGGCAAGAGTCGCCTCCGCATCGTTGTTTCAGGAGTTTGAAGAGCCTGAGACGATCGCCTTCGAGGACGACAGCCCGGCGACGGTAGACCCGGACCCGGAGGGGTACAAGACTCCGCCGATGTCCCTGTTGGCCGTCGGCGACGTGGCCGAGGTGTCCAAGCGGATGATCGACGACACGGTCTCCGCGCTGGAGCACACCATGCAGCAGTTTGAGGTCGACGCCCGGGTCACCGGCTACACCGCCGGCCCGACCGTTACCCGCTACGAAATCGAACTCGGCCCTGCGGTGAAGGTCAACCGGGTGGTCAGTCTGGAGAAGGAGATCCGCTACGCCCTGGCGGCGGGCGATCTGCGTATCCTCGCCCCGATTCCCGGCCGTTCCGCAATCGGCATCGAGGTCCCCAACAAGGACCGGGTGGCGGTGACCCTGGGCGATGTTATGCGCAGCCCCCAAGCCCGCACCTCGGAGCACCCGCTTATCGTCGGCCTGGGTAAGGACATCGCCGGTGTGTCGATGGTCGTCAACCTGGCGGACATGCCCCACCTGCTGATAGCCGGGGCCACCGGTGCCGGCAAGTCCACGTGCATCAACGCGGTCTTGTGCTCGTTGCTCCTGCGCACCCGCCCCGACCAGGTCCGGATGCTGCTCATCGACCCCAAGATGGTGGAGTTGAGCAACTACAACGGAATCCCTCACCTGTTGACCCCGGTGGTCACCAACCCGAAGAAGGCCTCCGAGGCCCTGGGTTGGGTGGCGCGGGAGATGGACGCCCGCTACGAAACCCTTGCAGCGGTCGGTTACCGCCACTCGGATATGTACAACGAGGCGGTCCGGGCCGGCGCCCTCCCTCCGTTCGAGGACGGTACCGCGCGCACTACGTTCCCTTATTACCTGGTGGTGGTGGACGAGTTGGCCGACCTGATGATGGTTGCCCCGAGAGAGGTCGAGGACTACATCTGCCGCATCGCGCAGAAGGCGCGGGCGGTCGGGATTCACCTGATCGTGGCGACCCAGCGCCCGTCGGTAGATGTGGTGACCGGGGTCATCAAAGCCAATATCCCCAGCCGGATGGCGTTCGCCACCGCCAGCATGCAGGACAGCCGGGTGATCCTGGACGAGGGAGGGGCAGAGAGGCTGATAGGTAAAGGCGACATGCTTTACAAGCACGCCTCGGCTCCCCGGTCCGTCCGCCTGCAGGGTGCGTACATCTCGGAAAAAGAGACGGCTTCCCTGGTCGGCTGGTGCCGCCGGCAACGCAACGTGAACTACGTCGAGGGCATTGTCTCCTCGGGTTCCGAGACCAAAGGGTCGGGTATCCGCAGCAGCGGCGACGACGCCGACGAAGAACTCATCACCCAGGCCACCGAACTGGTGGTGCGGACCCAACTCGGATCCACCTCCATGTTGCAGCGCAAATTGAAGGTCGGATTTGCCCGTGCCGGGCGGTTGATGGACTTCTTGGAAGAGGGGGGAGTTGTGGGCCCGTCGCAGGGCTCCAAACCCAGAGACGTCCTGATGACGCTGGCCGAACTGCAGGGGGATGCCGGGGTCGAAGCCGAGGCCGCGCTTGAGCCGGAGAACCCCCCGGAGTAAGGCCGGTCGGCCCCGCCCGCCGGGCGTCCCGGCGGTCCTCGTCGTGGATTGGTGGCAAAGTAGGCGGTAGGCGTCCTTCGTCGCGCCCCTCCACGATTCCCCGGCTTGACCCAACTCGAACACCAAAGGATCTCGATGACTGCCACGGCTGCCCCCATGCCCCTGCCCGAACCCGTTCCGGACGGTCCCACCGGATTTCGCAAATGGCTTCCACTGCTGGTGATGGGGTTGGCGATCCTGATCGTGGTCTTGGATACGACGTTGTTGAACGTGTCGCTTGCCACCATCGTCCGTGAACTGGATACCGACATCCGCAGCATCCAGTGGGTGATCACCGGCTATTCGTTGACTCTGGCCGCCCTTACTATTACCGGCGGACGGATGGGCGATATCTTCGGCCGCAAACGCATGTTCGCCGGCGGGGCTGCCCTTTTTGCAGTGGGGTCGTTCGTGGCGTCGATCAGTAGCAACGTCCCCATGCTGATCCTGGGCGAAGCGATCATCGAAGGCGTTGGGGCCGCTCTGATGCTCCCGGCCACCGCATCGCTGCTGGTGGCTACCTACCGGGGCCGTGACCGGTCGTTGGCACTTGGCGTTTGGGGCGGTATGGCGGCGTTGGGAGCCGGCATCGGTCCGGTGGTGGGGGGCTATCTCACCACCAACTTCAGCTGGCGATGGGGATTTCGGATCAACGTCGTGGTGGCGGCCGTTCTGATCCTGGCTTCGGTCCTGATCAAGGACCAGCGCGCCAAGAGCAGGCCGCAGTTGGACTGGGTGGGCTCGATGTTGTCCGCTTTGGGACTGTTCCTGGGAGTCTTTTCCCTGATAGAGGGTCCGGTCTACGGCTGGTGGAGGTCGACGAAGGAGTTTTCGGTCTTCGGAATAGCCGTGTCCCCCGGTGGGCTCTCGGTGGTGCCGTTCGCAGCGGTCCTTTCCGGGGCGTTGCTGACCTTATTCGCCCTGTGGGAGGCGAGGGTCACCCGGCGCGGGCGCCTGCCGCTGGTGTCGATGAAGCTGTTTTCCATCGGACAGTTCCGGACGGGGGCGGCGTTGACCGGGATCATGGCCCTCGGCCAGGTGGGACTGCTGTTCGGCCTGCCGGTATTCCTTCAGTCGGTCAGGGGGCTGAGTGCTGAAAAGACCGGTTTCGCCCTGTTGCCGCTGTCCGTGGGGCTGTTGTTCATGGCGCCGTTCGGCGGCTACATGAGCCGGCACGTCCCGCCCAAACGAATTGTTCAGACCGGGCTGCTTTTTTCTGTGACCGGCTTAATCCTCATGCACAACATGTTGAGCCTGGACACCACGGCGGCCGACTTCATAGTCCCCCTGGGCATCTACGGGCTCGGCCTGGGCCTCAGCATGTCGCAACTGGCAAACCTCACTCTGTCTGCGGTTTCGCCCTCCGACTCCGGACTGGCGTCGGGAGTCAACAACACGGTCCGGCAGGTGGGAGCTTCACTCGGGACGGCAATATTGGGGACCATCGTGGTGGCTTCGATAGCCTCCGGTCTCCACGACGGAATCATGAACAGTCCCAAACTCGATCCCCGGCAGAGGCTGGTGGTCGCGGCGGCGGCCAGCGCCCAGGTAAGCGCCATCGAGTTCGGCGCCGCGTTGCAGTCGACGGAGGTGTTGTCGGAGGCCCAACACGCCGAGATCCGGCGAATCGCCCATCAATCGACGGTCGACGCCAACAAGCGGGCCTATCTGTTCACCATCGGTACGACCCTGCTCGCTCTTGGGCTGGCAACCCGCCTGCCCAAAGGTATCAACGTGGAGCGCAACGAGTCCCTCCAGCCGGCGGTCGCCGGGGCGGTGCCTAGTCCTGGGGCAGTGAGCTGATCCGGATCGGTTTGGGCGGGCCGGGAGGTGGCTCTTCCACTCTGGGTTCATCGATAGGCTCGTCGATGAACGGGTCACGTTCCTCCGGGGGGGTGGGCGGCAGGGCAATCATGGATTCGAGTTGGGCTGCCCGTGCCTGGTACCGGGGGTCGGTCTTTCCGTAAAGCGCTTCGGTGATGCTTACCGATCGTTCCATCCGGGAGCGGGCTCCCGGAGTATCGCCGATGGTCTGGAGCAGCCCCGCCAAGCTGGCCAGCCTGGCCGCCACCTTCGGGTGTTCGGTCCCGAACGACGCCTCTTCGATAGTGAGCGCCTGCTCAATATAGGGTCGGGCGGCAAACGGGTCTTCCAGTTCCCTCAACACGCTGGCCAGGTTGGCCATCCGGGTGGCGACCTTCGGGTTGTCCGATCCCAGGGTCGACTGGGTGATGGCAAGGGCCTTTTGCAGGCATGACTTGGCTCCAAACAGGTCCTTTTGCGCCCGCAGAACGCTGCCCAGGTTGTTCAGGCGGGTAGCTACCCGTGGGTGGTCCGGCCCGTAAGCCTTCTGATCTATGGTCAAGGCCCTCTCCAGGGCCTTGCGGGCTCCGGGCAGATCGCCTTGCGCGCTCAAGACCCCGGCCAGGCTGTTCAGGTCGGTGCTCAGGGTTGGGTGGCTGTTGCCGAGTGCCCCTTCGTGGATGATCAGCGCACGCTCCAGGCAGGTCTTTGCCCCCTCCAAATCGCCCAGGTCGTGAAGAACACCTCCCAGATCGCTGAGGTCGTGGGCGAGTCCCTGATCTTCGGGCCCCAGCACTTCTTCGTTGATCTTGATGGCTCGGGCCAGAGCCTCGCGGGCGCCGTGCAGGTCTCCCATGTCCCTCAAGATCCCGCCCAGGCCGCTGAGGTCGCCGCCGACCGCGGCGGAGTCCGGCCCGTGGGTGGCTTCGTTGGCGGCGAGGGCCCGCTCGAATAGGTCCCGAGCCCCCGAAAGGTCGCCGAGGTCCCTCAGCAGCCGGCCCTGGTTGTTCAGGTCCTCCCCGTTGCCTTCGGGGATCGCCGGGGCGACTGGGACGTCTGGGGCGACTGGGGCGACTGGGACGTCTGGGGCGACTGGGACGTCTGGTTCGTCTGGTGCGGGCGCCGGATCGGGCATGGGTACGGTGGCGGTGGGAAACAGCTTTTCCAGGCCGTCGTCCAGGGACCCATTGGAGCCTTGAAGGCTATCGTTCAGGTCCAGGAGGTCCTCGTCTGCGGGCTGTTCGGCGGCACGCGCCTCGGCCGCCTCTGCTTGCTGGAAGAAGATGTCGTCGAACTCGTCAAAAGGGGGAGCTTCGGCGTGGGCCGGGTTGGGCGTGGGGGTTGGCTCGGCAGCGGGGACCTCCGGTTCGGCAGGGGGTGCCATCGGCTGGGTCAAGATTGTCTCGACCTCAACAACCGCCTCCGGTTCGGGCTCGGGTGGCGGAGGCGCCGGCCTCTTGGGTTGTGACTTTGCGGGTCCAGGGGCTTCCTGGAGCTGAAATGCGGCCAAGATCGGCGCTGGGGCCGGAGCAGGTGCAGGGGCGGGTGCGAGAGGTTTCGGAGGGACGTTGTCCCAGCCCGACTCTCTCTGCCTTACCTCCGATAGGTCGGAGGGGGTCAGACCCAGGCTCGCCAGGACTCCACGCAGCGTGGGGTGGGCCGGTTCGTCGTCCTGGGACAGGGCGCTTTCGAGCAACGAAGGATCAACCGATACCTCGCCCAGTTCGGTCAAGACCCGGTAAAGGTTGCTGAGGTCGGCAATGGAGCGGGCGTGGGTTGGACCGTAGAGGGACTCGTCGATTGAGATGGCCCTTTGGTAGAGGGTCTTCGCCGCCTGTTGGTCGCCCAAGTGCTCCAGCGCGCCCCCCAGGTTGGTGAGGTCGGTGGCCACTTCCGGATGGTCGGGACCGAAAATGCGTTCGTGGATTTGCAGGGCACGCTCGAATGTTGCCCGTGCTTCGTGGAGTCTGCCCAAGCCCTGAAGTACCAGCCCCAGCCGGTTCAGGTCCGCGGCAACCTGCTCGTGGTCCGGACCATAGGTGACCTCGTCCAGGGCCAGGCTCTGACCGAGGGCTTCGATAACCACGGAATCAAAGTTGCTCATTATCACGAGTAGACCACGGAATCCGCACATGCCGCTACCCTGGTCACACTAGTTGCCACAAGTTGCGTGGCTGGATAACGGTGGACAGCTTCGCTTTCGGCGGAGCCTGAGTCCTATAATCGCGGTCATAGAGTGCTGCCAATGCACATGGCCAATATCCCGGGGACGAATGAGTCGGCACACAATCGGCCAACTGCTGAGCGAGTCGCGTGAAGCTCTCAGAGCTTCGTTGTACCAGGCATCCCAAGATACGAAGATCCGCGTCGATTTCTTGGAGTCCATGGAGAACGACGACTTCGAGTTCGTATCCGGAGGCTTGTATGTGCGCGGCATGCTTCGTTCGTACGTGCGTTGGCTGGGGCTTCCCGAGGACCGGGTGATCGCGGAGTTCGACCGGTTGTACAACGTCCGGTCGGAGACGCCCCTGTCCAAGATGATCAGCAGGCCCACCGATGTCGGCCCGAAGGCCCGAAAACCGCAGTGGTTGATCGCTGCGGTGTCCGCTGCCTGCCTGTTGCTGATCTTCTCGATCATAGGTTTGATCAGCCCGGGCGACGAAGTGGGTGGCCCTCCCGCGGAACCTTTGGTGGCCGAAGCACCGCAGGCCTCCTCGCCTGCGGCCCCCGCCGCCGTCTCGGAAGCCCCACCGGCACCGGCCCCGGACCCGGTGGAAGGCGTCAACGTATCCATCACCGTCGTGGGGGAGAAGTCGTGGCTCCAGGCGACCTCCGATGATGAAGAACCCGTCTTCACGGGGACCAAGTTTGCCGGCGAGGCGCTGGACGTGAGCGCCGATGAGGTGGTCAAGGTGGTTATCGGTAACGCCGGCGCGGTGCGGGTAGCCGTGAACGGCCGGGATCTCGGCCCGCCCGGCCAAGACGGTGCGGTGGGGACATTTACCTTCACTCCGGAGTCGACCAACTTCGTAGGCGGTTAGTCTTCCGGGCGTCTTCTGAGAGAATTGGTTTGAACAGTCCCGGATCCCGGCCGATGAGGGAAGATCCGGACAAGGGGGACCTGATTGGCAATTCCCGAAACGATGTCCAAACATATGACCGTTGCGGTGGACTACCGATTCTCGCGCAAGGCTTTTAGCCGGGCGACCCACGCCTCATGGAGGGGACAACTCGTCTTCCAGGCGCTGGCGGCAATGATGATCATCTTGCTGTTGTCCTCTGTATTCGTCGTCACCATGGGCGGCAAAGTCGAAGATCAGCTTCCCGTCTTCATTTACATGTTCCTGGCGGTTGCGTTCTACTTCGTTTACCCGGCCGTTGCTTTCGTCACCTCTCCCCGGCACCGCATGGGTCTGTTCTTCGAGTTCACCAAAGATGACTTCCGCTACCGCCGAGGCGAAGCCGAAGCCACGATCTTCGAGTGGTCGGCCATTAAAGAATTGGTGGAGAGCAAAGATTTCTACGTGTTGGATCTGCCGGACAAACAAAAGGTGGCGGTCCCTAAGTCGGCCTTTGCCCCCGGCGAGGAGCAGCGGTTCCGCCTGTTGGCCGCGACCTCGGGTGTTGCGATCCACTGAACTGAGAACAAAAAAAAGGGGGCCCCAAGAGTCGGGGCCCCCTTTTTGTGTTGGCCGTCTATTGGCCGTGTCTGGCGGCGTTGGCGGCAATAGCGTCCCGGGCGTACTCGGCCAGTCCGGGGGCGATACCGTCGTAGCGGGCCTTGAAGCGAGGGTCGTCTACGTACATCGAACCCAGGCTTCGGTGCATCTCATGGCTGCAGTCGTAGAACCACCTGGTAATGCTGGCCCGGTGCTCCTCGGCCAGATCCATTGCCGGGGTGCCGTCGGCGGGCAATCCTGACTGCATGGCCTCGACCATCCCCTGCTCGATGCCTTCGCTCTGCTTCTTTATCGCCAGCCAGTCCTGCTTTGAGTAGGAAGTTGCCTTGCGCTGGGACTGCTTCCAGGCGTCGGTACTGCCCCAGCGCTCCTCGGCTTCTTCCGTGTATCCCGCGTCGAGGAAGTCACCAAAGACTTCGGTCCGCTCCTCGGGCGTGAGTGAAATGCCCATAAGTTGTGCCTCCATTTCGTATTCCAGCGATGAGACCATCGCCTGCAGGCGCCCAATGCGGCGGGTCAGCAGCTTGTGCTGGCGCCGCAGGTGGTCGGCCGTCCCGGCCGCCGGGTCGTTGAGGATGGTCACTATGCCCTCCAGGGGGAAGCCGAGTTCCTTGTAGTACAGGATGCGCTCGAGGCGCTCCAGGTCCTCCTCGGAGTACAGGCGATATCCCGCCAGGCTGCGACCGCCCGGAGACAGAAGGCCTACCTCGTCGTAATGGTGCAGGGTGCGCACGGTTACGCCGGAGATTCCCGCTACCTGCCCCACCGACAAGCTCATTTGTCCTCCCGGATCCGTCGTTGTTTGAACGATTCGAGAGTAGACCCTCACGTAACGGTAGGGTCAAGCGGAGTGCAGTCCAAGTCGGTCGCAGGGTACGCTTCTCTCCCTACCCGCGAAGTTCCTGAGACTGATCGGAATGTGTTGAACCCCGCAAACATCGTCACCTGGGCGCGGATCGCAATGATCCCGGTGTTCGTCTACTTCATGTACGAAGCGGGGGACTCCACGCGCATGGAGACCGCTACCTGGTGGGCTCTGGTCATCTACGTGGTCGCTACCTTCAGTGACTACCTGGACGGCTATCTGGCCCGCAAGCTCAACGTCATCACTCCCATGGGGCAGTTCCTGGACCCCCTGGCGGACAAATTTTTGGTACTGGCGGCGCTGGTCTGCCTCATCATCTTCCGTGGGCTGCCCATCTGGGCCACGGCGATCATCGTCGTCCGGGAGGTGGCCATAGTCGCGTTGCGATCGGCTGCCATGAGGCGGGGTAACTCGATGCCCGCCGCCCACCACGCCAAGAACAAGACCGCTCTCCAACTGGTCATGGTGCTGGCCTGGCTTTTCCCCCGTACCGGCGCGATGGTGCTGGTCCAGGATGTCCTGCTTTACGCCGCCGTGGCCATCACGGTCTACTCGGGGGTCCGCTACGGAATGTTGAGCAAGAGGCTGCTCACGCCGGCCGAAGGATCGCCGGCTATTTGAGCAGTTGAAGGCCGAGGTCATAACCGTCGGCTCGGAGCTTCTGTTCGGGACCTTCGGCAACTCCAACCTGATGAAGATCTGCCGTGAACTGGAAGGGATCGGCGTCGCGGTGGAGTACGCCACGACCGTGGGTGACGACATGGCGGCCATCGCCGGGACCATCGCCGCCGCCATCGAACGCACCGACGCCGTAATCCTCACCGGTGGGCTCGGCCCGACCCACGACGACCTGACGCGAGATGCCCTTGCCGCCGCGGCGGGCTCCGGGTTGGAGCACCGGCCCGAACTGGAGGCGGACCTCCGGCGATTCTTCGAGGCCCGGAACCGGCCGATGAACGCGCTGAATCTGGTCCAGAGCTACCTGCCGGCCGGGGCGGCGGCGATACCCAACCCCCTGGGGACCGCGCCCGGGATCTTTCTGGAGAAAGACGGCGTGCCGGTGTTCGCCCTCCCCGGAGTTCCGGCGGAGATGGAGGCGATGTTGGAGCACCACGTCCTCCCCGCTCTGGCGCAACGGTCCGGCGGCAGGGTTTTTGCCAGCCGGATCCTGAGGACGACGGGTAAGGGGGAGTCGGACCTGGCCGGGGCGATCGCGGGAATCGTTCAGGCCTGCCGGGAGGCGGGTGATCCTTCGGTCACCATCTTGTCGTCCGGAGGTGAAGTTGCCATCCACCTGCGCGCCGGGGGGCGGAACCGGGAGGAGGCGACGGCCAAGATCGAGCCGGTGGAAGCGCAACTCAGTCAGGCGCTTGGGAACCTCATCTACGGGCAGGACGAGGCCACGCTGGAGTCGGTAGTGGTTTCGGCCGCCCGTGGGCGCGGGCTGACAGTTGCGGTTGCCGAGTCCTTTACGGGCGGGATCCTGGCCTCCCGGATAGTGGCGGTGCCCGGGGCGTCCACCGTCCTGCGTGCCGGTTACGTCACTTATGCCGTCCAGGCCAAGGTGCAGGAGGTCGGGGTGCCGCAGGAAACCCTGGACCGGTTCGGGGCGGTGTCGGACCAGACTGCCCGGGCAATGGCCGAGGGGGCCCGGACCCGGGCGGGGGCGGATGTCGGGATCTCGACCACCGGTGAAGCGGGGCCGAATCCGGGCGAGGCCCCGGTGGGGACCATCTTCATCGGCCTGGCGTGGGACGGTGGGTCGTTGGTCCGGAGGCTGGTGGCCACCGGGAGCCGCCAAGACGTCCGGGATCGGGGTGCCCGGGCGGCCCTGGACGCTTTTCGCCTTTGGATGTTGGGAGAGGTCGCGGACTGAGGCCGTTCGCGGTTGCGGAGGTTTCGCGGCGGCACCAAGATTCGGTCGAGCGCCCCTTGTTCCCGGAGCTTCATCAAGCCTTTTCGGATCCCACTCGAAGTGCTTGAAGCATGGGAGTTGTCCACAGATCAGCCCTCGCTCCTACGCACATTTGGGCTCCAGAGGGGCCATTTCGACCCTATAATCACAGCTGTGTAGTTCTCTGTTGATAACTTTTAATTCAAATGCTTGCGTTCGAACAGATGTTCGATTAGGTTTCTGTCATACCCCCTGGCTAGTCTGCCCTCAGAGTCATCAAGAAACAGTTTGGCTTAACCCAAGCCGGACTGCTGGCTTCAGAGTTTGCGGGGACGAAGGAGGAAACGGTTGATTGAGTCAGGACGGGGAAAGAGCAGCGCCGGGGACAAAGCCCGGGCGGTCGAGCTAACCAGAGCCCAGATCGAAAAGCAGTTCGGCAAGGGCGCCATCATGAAGCTGGGCGAGCGGGTCAACGCCCCCATGGAGGTCATCCCCACCGGCTCACTGGGACTGGATGTAGCACTGGGCATCGGCGGGCTCCCGCGAGGCCGGATCGTCGAGATCTACGGCCCGGAGAGCAGCGGCAAAACTTCCTTGTGCCTGCATGTGATCGCCGAGGCGCAAAAGTTGGGTGGCATCGCAGCTTTTGTCGACGCCGAGCACGCTCTTGACATCGTCTACGCCCGCAACCTGGGGGTTAACGTCGACGAACTTCTGGTGTCCCAGCCGGACACCGGTGAGCAGGCGCTTGAGATCACGGACATGCTGGTCCGCTCGGGGGCAATCGATGTGATTGTTATCGACTCGGTGGCTGCTTTGGTTCCCAAGGCTGAAATCGAAGGCGAGATGGGGGACTCCCACATCGGCTTGCAGGCTCGCTTGATGAGCCAGGCCTTGCGCAAATTGGCCGGCAACGTGAGCCGCTCCAACACCCTGATCGTGTTCATCAACCAACTCCGGGAGAAGGTGGGGGTGATGTTCGGGTGCTTCCAGTACGACACCCGGATCACCTTGGCCGATGGGTCGCAGGAGAAGATCGGCAAGATCGTCGACCAGAAGATGCCGGTCGAGGTGCTTTCTTACGATCCGATTGCCGGGACGGTGGTCCCCAAGAAAGTAGTCAACTGGTTCGACAACGGCGTAACCGAGCAGTTCTTGAACTTCTCGGTCGCCCGTGCCCCAGGTAACGGCGAGGCTCAGTTCTCCTGCACGGACAATCACAAGATCCGAACCCCGGGCGGGTGGAAACAGGCAGCCGAACTTTCAGTCGGAGACCGGGTTCTTCAGGCAACCCCGCACTACCTGTCTGACTTCCAGTGGGAGGTGGTTCTCGGTGGCCTGATGGGTGAGGGCGCCCTGTCCTCTCCGGGGAGCGGTCACGACGCCGGGTATCGCTTCGGCCACGGTGAAGAGCAGGCCGAATACTGTGACTGGAAAGCCGCTCTGCTGGGCAACATCGCATCCTCACGTTCGAATGAAAAAGGGTTTGTCTCGTACGACTTCAAGCCTCTCCCAGAGTTGGCCGAACTGTGCAAGGCGGTCAACGTTGGAGGCAAGAAGGTCCTGAGCCATGACTACCTCAAAAATCTGTCGGCGCTCTCCCTGGCCATCTGGTACATGGACAACGGCAGTTGTTCCGTGCGATCCGAGGGATCTCTGGGGGGCTCGGCCGAGGGTGGCTGTTGCGAGGTCTGCGTCGAAGCGATGGAACCGGCTTCGCGGGACCGGTTGGTCGAGTGCCTTGCCGACACCTGGAATCTGCGTCCCGAACTGGTGGAGCGTGGAGGTAGCGCAACCCTCAGCTTCCCCCGGTTTGAAACCGACAAGTTTCACGCCCTGATTGCTCCTTACGTGCACTCAAGCATGCAGTCCAAGTTGCTGGCGAGGTTCCGGGGGCAGATGAACCTCGAACCCAAGTTCACCGAGATGCGCTACGAGTTGTTGCCCTTCCCGATCACCTCAATCGGGGTGAAGCCGAAGACTCAGAACATGCATCGGTTCGACATCGAAGTCGAGGGGAGCCACAACTATCTGGCGGACGGGGTGGTGGTCCATAACTCTCCCGAGGTCACCTCCGGAGGGCGGGCGCTCAAGTTCTACTCCTCGGTCCGGCTGGACATCCGAAAGATCGAGAACCTGAAGAACGGCCAGGAGGTTGTTGGTTCCCGGTGCCGGGTGAAGGTTGTGAAGTCCAAGGTCAGCGCTCCGTTCCGGCAGACCGAGTTCGATATTCAGTACGGGCACGGCATCTCGAAGGAGGGTTCGCTGCTCGACACGGCCATTGATCTGGGGATCGCGAGCAAGTCCGGGTCCTGGTACATGTACGACGGGGACCAGATCGGGCAAGGACGGGAGAACACCAAGGCGTTCCTGTCCGAGCACATGGATGTGTTCGCCGAGATCGAATACAAGGTAAAGGTGGCGATGGGAATCATCGTGGTCGATGCGCCCGAAGAACCCGCGAGCCAAGAAGAGCCGGCCGGAACGAACGGCAGCGCCAACGGCAAGGTCTCGCCCAAACGGTGATGCCTGCAAAAAGTGCAGTCCAGCCCGACGGTGTCGAAGACGCGATGAAGCGGGCGATGCGGCTCCTGGCGGTCCGGTCCCGGTCTTGTCACGAGATCCGGGACCGGCTGACCAGAGCCGGCTACTCCGAAGCCACGGTTGATGCGGTGGAGTTCAGGCTGCTGGACGTGGGCCTACTGGACGATGCAGCTTTTGCTGCTCAGGTGGTTCGGCGGGGGGTCGACACCGGACGTTCGGCGTGGCTGACCAGGCAGGATCTGCGGAAGTGGGGAGTGGCCGGCGATATCGCCGACGAAAGTCTGGTCGAGGTGGAAGAGCCCGGGGCAGATGAGGCTCGGGCTCTGAGGTTGGCGGAACGTAAGGCGGCGTCCTGCCGGAACATGCACATCGACAAAGCGGTGGCCCGGGTCGTGCGCCATCTATGCAGCAAGGGATACGGTCCCCAGTTGGCCTGGGAGGTTACCCGTAGCGTCTTCCGAGAGCTTGATTTGCCGAGTGATTGACCCTCCCCATACCCAAGTCTAAAATTGGTTGAGCCGGCCTGAGGAAGGTTGCGTCAAAGCATCGGCCTAAATTGCTTTCGTCTTATAACAAAGTCCGCTGTCAGACAAAATATGGGGTTGTGAAGAGAAGTTGATACTCAAGGGCTCGTAACTGCTTTCAAGTTGGTGGTCGACCCTCTACAACCCCATAGCAGTCCTCCTCCTCCCGGCCGAGCGTGGCTCGGTTGTTTTGTGTTGAGGAGGCCCAATGAACGAAGCACTGCTCGGACTTGTAGGCCTTCTTGTCGGAGTCGGAATCGGATTTGTCCTATATAAGCAGGCTGCCACCCGCAGCGCCGTTTCAGCCCAGTCGCGTGCGCGCGACCGTATTCAGGAAGCTGAAGAAGAAGCTGAGGGGATCAGGCGCGAAGCGCTTGTAGGCGCCAAGGAAGAAGCGGCCCGTATCCGGCAAGAGGCTGAACTAGAACTTAAAGAACGATCGATCGACGTCCAACGAAAAGAAGCTCGGATTGTTCAAAAAGAAGAATCGCTGGACCAAACTGCGCACCGGTTGGAGGGCAAAGAACAAACGCTCTCCGACAGGGAGCATCAGATGGAGGCCCAGAAGCGCCAGCTGGACGAGCTGTCCTCAAGGCAGCGGTTGGAGTTGGAGCGCTTGGCCGGCATGTCGGCCCAGCAGGCCAAAGAGATGGTAATCGCCCAGATAGAGAACCAGGCGAAGCGCGACGCGATGACCCTGGTACGCGACGTTGAAGCGCGCGCTCGCGAAGAAGCTGAGCGCCGGGCCCGCAAGATCGTAGCCATTGCCATCCAGAGGGTGGCAAGCGAGGAGACCTCCGAGAACTCGATCTCGGTGGTCACCTTGCCCAACGACGAAATGAAGGGCCGGATCATCGGCCGGGAGGGCCGCAACATCCGGGCCTTTGAATCGGTTACCGGGACGTCACTGCTTATCGACGACACGCCGGAGTCGGTGGTCCTTTCCTGTTTTGACCCGATACGGCGAGAGATCGCCAAGTTGACGCTGGAGAAACTGGTAGGTGACGGCCGCATCCAACCGGCGCGGATCGAGGAGATGTTCGAAAAGTCCAAAGGCGAGGTCGAGCGCTCCATCCGTGAGGCTGGGGAGTGGGCGGCAATGGAGGCGGGCATCAGCGACCTGCACCCGGAGATGCTGAAGGTCCTGGGACGCCTGAACTACCGAACCTCGTACGGGCAGAACGTGCTCAAGCATCTGGTCGAGGCTTCGCATATCGCCGGGGTGATTGCCGCGGAACTGGGAACCGACATCCAGCTTGCTAAACGTTGCACGCTGCTTCACGACATCGGCAAGGCCATTACCCACGAAGTGGAGGGGTCGCACGCCTTGATCGGCGCCGAACTCGCCCGCAGGCTCAAGGAGTCACCGGCGGTGGTCCACGCCATCGAGGCCCACCACCAAGAGGTGGAACAGCGCACCGTGGAGGCTGTCATAACCCAGACCGCCGACGCCATCTCAAGCGCCCGGCCGGGCGCCCGGCGCGAAACGTTGGAAACCTACGTCAAGAGGTTGGAGAGGCTCGAAGCCCTTGCGGAGTCGTTCTCGGGGGTGGAGAAGTGTTACGCCATGCAGGCCGGCCGTGAGGTCCGGGTGATGGTCAATCCCAACCGGATCGATGACCTGCAGGCGGAAGTTCTGGCCAGGGACATCGCCAAGAAGATCGAAGAGGAGTTGCAGTATCCCGGACAGATCAAGGTGATGGTCATCCGGGAACACCGGGCGATCGAGTTCGCCAAGTAGGCCGGCAGAAAACAAAGGGGCCGCCTCAGGGTGGCCTGTTTGTTTTGCGCTGTAACCTTGGGGCGTGAGCAAACCTAAGACCTACTGGATCCGGACCTTCGGCTGCCAGATGAACGAACACGATTCTGAACGCCTGGCCGGACTGTTGGAGGTGCAGGGCTACCGCAAGGTGGCGACCCCCGACCTGGCCGACGTGGCGGTCTTCAACACGTGCGCCATCCGGGAGAACGCCGACAACAGGCTTTACGGCAACCTCGGGCACATCAAGGCGGTCAAAGACGTGAACCCCGACCTGAAGGTGGTGGTGGGCGGTTGCCTGGCGGAGAAGGACCGGGAAACCATCGTCCGCAAAGCCCCCTGGGTTGACGTTGTGATGGGGACCCGAAACATCGAGGCTCTACCCGACCTCCTGCAGAGGGTTGAAGAACAGGGGATCCCGGTTGTGGAGTTCTCCGAGACCCTCAACGTTTTCCCCTCCGCCCTGCCGGCGCGGCGCGACAACCGATTTCACGCCTGGGTAGCCATCCAGTACGGCTGCAACAACGCCTGCACCTTCTGCATCGTCCCATCGGTCCGGGGCCACGAGGACTCCCGCCGGATCGGCGACATCCTGGGTGAGGTCAAACAATTGTGCGCCGACGGTGTGATTGAGGTCACCCTGTTGGGCCAGAACGTGAACTCATACGGCCGGGACATCTACTCGAAACCCAAGTTCGCCGACCTCTTGTTGTCCCTGGACGGTATTGAGGGGCTGGAAAGAGTCCGCTACACGTCCCCGCACCCCAAAGACTTCCGGGAACCGGTGGCCCGGGCCATGGCAGAGTCGAAGGTGGTTTGCGAACACCTGCACCTGCCGCTGCAGTCCGGGTCGTCACGGGTTCTCAAGTCCATGAAGCGGTCCTACAGCCGGGAGAAGTTCCTGGATAAGGTGGCCATGGCCCGCGAGATCATCCCCGGGCTGGCTCTGACGACCGACATCATTGTGGGCTTTCCCGGCGAGACCGAAGAAGACTTCGAGCAGACCATGAGCCTGGTGGAGCAGGTCCGGTTCGACGGTGCGTTTACGTTCCAGTACTCGCCCCGCCCGGGCACCGTCGCGGCGACCATGCAGGATCAGGTTCCCAAGGAGGTGGTGACCGAGCGGTTCAACCGGTTGGCCGACCTCCAGCACCGGATCTCGCTGGAGTGCAACCAGCAACACGTAGGCGAAATCGTAGAGGTGCTGGTTGAAGGCCCCTCCAAGAAGGACCCGGACAAGCTGACCGGCCGGACCCGCACCAACAAACTTGTTCACTTCACCGACCGGGAGTTGGTCGGAGCGGGGGCGAGCCCGGCGAGGGTCAATCCCGGTGTCGCGGGAGGCCTCGGCCGGCTCAATGCGGCGATCGGGGTGTCGTCGGCGGTGGCCGCCGCCCCGGCGATAGTGGGCCAGGGGGAATTCCGCACGCTGGAGATCATCTCCGCTTCGCCCAGCCACATGGAAGGGCGTCTCCTCGAGTAACCCCTCGCCGCCCCTGGTGCTGGCGATCGTCGGCCCCACCGCCGCCGGCAAAAGCACCCTGGCTATGCGCCTGGCATCGCAGTTGAACGCCGAGATCGTCTCGGTGGACTCCGCGGCGATTTATCGCGGCATGGACATCGGGACCGATAAACCCGGGGCCGCCGACCGCGCACAGGTCCCGCACCACCTGCTTGACATCTCCGACCCCGACGAAACCCCCACCGTGGCGCGCTTCCAGGAGGCTGGGAGGACGGCGGTCGATGGGATTTTGGGTCGGGGCAAAGTCCCGTTGCTTGTCGGTGGATCCGGGCTCTACTTCCGGGCGATCGTCGACCCCCTGGAGTTCCCGCCGACCGATCAGGCGGTCCGGGAACGGATGGAAACCGAAGCGTATGAGTTCGGCGGCTACGAGATGTTCCGCCGCCTTGAGGTCCTGGACCCGCAGGCAGCTTCCCGCATGCACCCGGCCAACGTCCGGCGCACCATCAGGGCCCTCGAGGTCATCGACATCACCGGTCGCCCCTTCTCCTCCTACCGGGTGGCCTGGGACGATCACGAGGCGGTTTACAACCTGCGCGCAGCCGGCCTGACCCTGCCGCTGGAGGAGTTGAACAAGCGGATAGACGAACGGGTGGACGCGCTCATTGAGCGGGGGTGGGTCCAGGAGGTGGAAGCGCTCGGCCGGGCGGGGATGCGGTTGTCCTCAACCTCCCTGCAGGCCCTCGGATATGCTCAGATACTCGAACACCTCGACGGCCGGCTATCGCTGGAACAGGCCGTGGAGCAGACCAAACAGAAGACGCGCCAGTTTGCGCGTAGGCAGCTCAGGTGGTTCCGGGCGGATCCGCGCATCCGCTGGTTCGAGGACCCCGATCAGGCCGCCGACTATCTAACGGGCGACGGAGCAGAAGAATCGTGATTGAGTTTTCGAAGTACCACGGGCTGGGCAACGACTTTATCCTGGTCTACGAGCAGCAGATGGACGCCCCAACTGCGGTATCGATGTGCGACCGCAACCTCGGCGTGGGCGGCGACGGAGTAATCGTTATCGCCCGGTCAGATCTTGCCGACTTCAGCTTTTTGCTCTACAACGCCGACGGTGGGATCGCCGAGGTCTCCGGCAACGGCCTTCGTTGTGTGGGCAAGTTCTTATACGACCGGGGCCATCACAAGCAGTCGAGGGTGACCGTCGAGGCCGGCGGGCAACTCAAGATCCTGGACCTCACCGTCGAAGGAGGCGTGGTCGGCTCGGTGCGGGTCGACATGGGGATCCCGGTTGAAGAGCCGGACATCGAACTGCATGGGCGGGTCTGGAAACGAACCGTCACCGGCAATCCGCATGCAACAACCTTCGTCGCCGATATAGACGATGCTCCGGTTGCCGACCTGGGTCCGTTGGTGGAGAACGACCCCGCCTTCCCGAACCGGACCAACGTCGAGTTCGCTCAGGTCGAGGGTGACGTCATCCACGCCCGCTTCTGGGAGCGGGGAGTGGGCGTGACGCTGTCATCCGGCACCGGGTCGAGTGCGTGCCTGGTGGCCAGCGGCCTAAGCGCCGCCACGGTGGCCACCCTTGGGGGAAACCTTTTGATCGAGAGAGAGCCGGACGGCCGCCTGTTCATGACCGGCCCGGCAGTACATGTTTTTGATGGGAGGACCGCTTGAGAAGTGCCCGCAGGATCTCTGCACTACCCCCGTACCTGTTCGCCGAGCTGGACAAGAAGGTGTCGGCTGCCAAAGCCAAGGGGGTCGACGTCATCTCTTTCGGGATCGGGGACCCCGACCGCCCGACGCCGGCCCACATCGTGGAGGCCGGCCGGCAGGCAATGGCCGATCCGGCCACGCACCAGTACCCCTCCTACTACGGCATGCCCGAACTGCGGGAATCCATTGCCCGCTACTACCAGCGACGTTTTGGTGTGACGCTGGACCCCAAGACCCAGGTGCTGCCGCTGATCGGCTCCAAAGAAGGCATCGCGCATCTGGCCACCGCTTTCGTCGACCCCGGTGAAGGCGTCCTGGTGCAGGATCCGGGGTACCCGGTTTACAACACCGCCACCATGCTGGCCGGGGGCCGGGCGATCCCGGTCCCGTTGACCGCGGCCGACGGTTTTGTACCTCAGCTCGGACGGATTCCGGCCGAGGACGTGGCGGCCTCCAAGGTGTTGTGGATCAACTTCCCGTCGAACCCGACCTCTGCCGTGTGTACCCCTGAGTTCATGGCCGACGCGGTACGTTTCAGCGCGGACAACGACCTGCTTCTGGCCCACGACGCCGCCTACGTTGAGTTGACCTACGACGGCTACGTCGCTCCCAGTGTCCTGCAGGCGCCGGGTGCCTTGGACCACGCGATCGAGTTCGGGTCCCTCTCCAAGACCTACAACATGACCGGCTGGCGTATCGGCTGGGTGGTCGGCGCTGCAGAAGGAATCGAAGCCATCGGCCGGGTGAAAACCAACATCGACTCGGGTATTTTCAACGCCTTGCAGAGAGCGGGTATTGCGGCGCTGGACGGTCCCCAGGATTGCATTGAGGAGAACATCGCCGTCTACAAGCGGCGGCGGGATGTGGTCGTCGGTGCCCTGAATAGCGGCGGAATCCCGGTCGAGGCACCGAAGGGGGCTATCTACGTTTGGGTTCCCGTCCCTGAGGGGCATACCTCAGTGAGCTTCTGCCAGTTGCTCTTGGATGAGGCCGGCGTGGTGGTAGCTCCCGGATCCGGCTACGGCGCTCACGGCGAGGGGTTCGTCCGCTTTTCCCTTACCCTGGCCGATGACCGCGTCGACGAAGGGATGGATCGGGTCCTCAAAGCCATGAAGGGCTAACGATGACTGAACTCCGCAGTTGACTACACAAAACGAGGCCACGTCCGAGCGGGTGGTCCTGGTGGGCGTCGTCCGCTCCCAGGCGGAGTTGGACGCAGGCAATGAGTCGCTGGACGAGTTGGCCCAGCTCGCCGGTACGGCGGGGGCGGAAATTGTCGACCGGTTTATCCAGGTGCGAACAACCCCCGATCCTGCAACCTACGTCGGCAAGGGCAAAGCCCTGGAGATCGTCGAGGTCGCCCGGGATCTGAAGGCCACGGCGATCATCTTCGATGACGAGCTGGCGCCCTCGCAGGGGAGAAACCTTGAGGATGTGGCGGGAGTCAACCCGCTGGCCCCGGACGCACTCAAGATCATCGACCGGACCGGGCTGATCCTGGATGTCTTCGCCCAGCACGCCCACTCCGCCGAGGGCAAGCTCCAGGTGGAGTTGGCGCAGATCAACTACATGGTCCCTCGTCTGCGTGGTTGGGGCGAGGTGATGAGCCGCATCGGTGGTTCGGGTGGCGGGGGAGCCTCAGGTCCCAGCCTGGGCACCAGGGGGCCCGGTGAAACCAAACTCGAGATCGACCGGAGAGCCATCGCCCGGCGCCTCAAAAAGGTCAAAGAGGAGTTGAAAGAGGTCGAGCGGACCCGCAAGGTTAAAAACCGCCAGAGGGAGAGGACCGGGGCGCCCCAAATCAGCCTGGTCGGCTACACCAACGCCGGCAAGTCAACCCTGCTCAATGCCTTGACCGACGCCGGGGTGCTGGTTGAGAACAAGTTGTTCTCCACGCTGGACCCGGTGTCCCGCAAACTCGCCCTGCCCGATGGTCGCCCCGTGGTGTTGACCGACACCGTCGGATTCGTCCGCAAACTTCCCCACCAACTGGTGGAGGCGTTCAAGTCGACGCTGGAACAGACCATCCACGCCGACCTGCTCCTGCACGTCATAGACGGCTCGCAGGCCGATCCTGCGGACCATATGGAGGCGGTGAACGAGGTTCTCGGCCAGATCGGAGCGGGCCAAGTCCCCAGGATTCTGGCGATGAATCAGGTGGACAGGATAGGACCGGAGGCGGCGGCCGGTCTTGCCGCACGGTACCCGGACGCAATCTTCGTCAGCGCCCTGAAAGGCCAGGGGCTCGACGGGTTACTCGATGCAATCTCGCGGCACCTGGCGGCGTCGCAGACTATCGCCGAGTACGTGGTTCCGTTCGACCGGGGCGACATTCGTAGCCAGCTTCACGAACTGGGAGAGGTCTTGGAGGAAGCGGGGGCCGAGGAGGGGTGGCGGCTGATGGTCAAGGCGCCGCGCTCGGTGTTGGGCAAGTTCGGAGAGTTTGTCGCTCCCTTTACGCCGCCGGGAGGCCCGGAGAACGGCAACGGGCCGGAGTGACGCCCTATTTCCTACTGGAGATGCTGGATGAGGACTGGGCCGGGGTTGCGCTGGGCCGGGACGACCCGGAGTTGGACGACATCCTTGCCGCCCCCGCCGCCGTCCAGGATTGGGTGCCTCCCCGCATGGAGGTCTACTCCGGGGAGTTGACCGACTACCTGCCGAGCAACGTCGGCATGCGGTTGGTTTCGCCCAAATTACGGGGGGCGATTGATGACGCAGCCGGCGAAGCGGGCATCCAGTGGCTGGCGGCCATAGTGTCCGACAACGGCTCCAACCGGGTTTACGACTACTTCGTCTTGCACCTGACCGGGGTGCTCGACGCCTTGAATCTTGCCGAGTCCGAGATGGCCCGGGCCGACTTCGTTCTCAAGCCGGTCCTGGACCCTGCCAAGTTGAACGGAGAACGGGTCTTCATCTTCTCCGAAGGAGACCAGCGGGTGGTGGTGGACGATGTGGTGCGCCGGGCGATCGAGGCGGCGGGTTGCACCGGAGTGGGATTTAGTGAGGTACCGATCTCAGGCGGTTAGGACCTGCAGGCCTACGGCGTCCTAAAGCCGTAGCCCGCTTCCCGCAACTGCGTGATGAGCCCCGGAAGCGCCGCAACGGTACTGGAACGGATGCCCCCTCCGTCGTGAAGGAGGATCACCGACCCCGGCTTCACCTCGGACATCACCCGCTGTTGGATCTCACCCGGCGGCGGCCCCCGGAAGTCGCTGGGATCCACCGACCAGGCCAGTATCCGCATGCCGCGGGACTGTGCCGACTTGATGACCTGATCGTTTATCGAACCGCCGGGCGCCCGGAAAAATCCGGGGGCCACGCCGGTCAACGAACGCAGGTAGAACGAAGGAGAACCGATCTCCAGATCGATTTCGGAACGGGACCTGCTCTTCAGGCCGGCCGGGTGGGTTTCGCTGTGGTCGCACAGCGTGTGGCCCTCGGCAACCATCCTGTGGATCAGTTCCGGAAACTTGCGGGCCTGCTTGCCCACAACACAAAAAGTTGCCTTGATGCCTTCCCGGCTCAGGTTCTCCAGGATGGGGATGGTCCAACGGGGGTCCGGACCATCGTCGAAGGTGAGGGCAACGAGCGGCTGTTCGTCGGGTGTCGCCGGAATTACGGGGAGTTTGTTGACCCGGGAAACGACCTCGCCGCTGCGCGCCCCCTTGGATACCTCGTCGATCCCGTTCTGCCCGGCGTTCCACAGCCGGTGTTCCACTTCAGGCAGCCCGGCGGGAACAACAATCGGCTCCACCTCGATCTTCTCCGAGGTGTCCACTCCGTCCTCGGCCTCAACACGATCGCCACCCCTCAGTTGGGTTGCTCTGTCGGCGTCGGTCCCGTTGACGCGGATAGCGGGTTCCTGAAAATGCCGGTCGAGGACCTTGTTCTGTCCTGCGGAGTAAAGAACCCCATCCCTTACGGTTACCCCGGCCTTGTTCATCACCTCGCCCACGGACGTACGATCGAACACCGCCAGCGGCACGCCGTTGATCTCTACCCGAATGGTCTGGCGGGAGCCTGCCGTCCCGAAAAGTGACAGGCCGATCCCCAGGATTAAAGCCGCGCGGAACACCCGCCCGAGTGGGCGGGACGTGGTTCTTTTCAGAGCGTGGGCCATAGATGTCCTGGTTCGGGTAGCAAGTTGTTACGAACCCCGGGCGGGGCCGGCGGGGAATGCGGCTCCTTTAAGGGTAACGGGGGATTAGCGCGGGCCGTTCAGGCAACTTCGGCGGCCATCCAGCGACGGATGGCCTGGTCCAGGGTGACCTGATCCAGGGCGAAGAGTTGGTGAAGTGACCCTCCGGTGGTGGTGACCGCCAGTTGTTCTAAAGCCTGCTCGCCTTCGGGGTCGGCGGCGTTCTCGGGCAGCTTGTCGTACAACTCGTTGGCAGGCACCTCGGAGTAGGAGCGGTAAAACTCCCAGTACTTTTCGGCGCCGAAGGTCTCAACCAGATACCAGGCCGCCGCCGCCGAGTAGGCGTACTCCAGTGACGCGCCCTCACGGCTTGAGTCGTGCTCTCCCAGGTTGGAAGCCCGGGTGAGGCGTTCTATGGTGATGTCGTCGAAGCGGTTGCGACTCAGACCGTTGCGCCATATGGCCACGGGCCGGCTGCCCGCCAAATACATTGCTGCGGACTCGCTGACCCACGCCGGGGTGAAGGGCCGGGTGTATTGCGCTACCGCGAGATGGCCCAGTTCGTGGCGCAGCGTCTCCAGGGCCGTTCCGTCTTGATGGAGTTTGCGGCTGTTGATTACCATCTGCCGGCTGAGCACCCGAATGGTGTCGGGGGTTACCTCGTAGGACGTCTCCACCTGGGCGATTGCCGAGACCGGGCCCAGCATGGCGCTGGACATGGCCTGATATTCGTCGTCGTCCCTAGCTACCAGGATCAGGTACCGGTCCTCCAGCGGGAAGGTTATTTTCCCGTCCAATTGTGCTCGCGCCTGCTCCGCCTCCCGAAGGATCCGGTCGGGGTCGTTCAACTCGGGGCGGTAGAGGCCCAGGAAGTGTTCGGTCTGCATACTTTGAATGGGTCCCGACGCCCACACCGGAAGTGCCGAACCGGGCTTCAGTCCGGCGTTGCGGATGCCCCAGACGCCCTCGGTCTCGGAAAAATCGTAGGTCAGGCCTACCCGGAAGGAGTTGTCTTCGGGCAGACCGTCATAGCGATAGATCAGGTCGACCCTTACTCCCTCGAGGAGTTCACCCGCGTCCCGCAACGACCCCCGGTCCAACCGCATGCGCAGGCCGGTTATGGGCACCGCCACCACACCTATAGCCAAGGGTCGTTCGAACTCCTGGGCCGACGGGGACGATACCGCCAAGAACCCCTGAATGTCGTTGGCTTCCAAGAATGCGACCCTTGAGTCCAAGAACTCCTCGAGCCGGGTCTGGACGCTCGGGCCGGGCGCAACCATCGGAGCGACGCAACTGCCGAGCAGCAGCAGTAGCGGCAGCAGCAGGGCGGCGGAGGCGCGCAACCCCCCGCCGGGGCGGAACCTAGAGCCGGCGAACGAGCGCGACCGCTTTGCCGAGAATCTTGAGATCCTCGGGTGCGGGAATGGGCTGCATGTTGGGGTTTGCCGGGACCAGAAGGATCCTGCTGCCTTCTCGCCGGAACCTTTTGATGGTTGCCTCAGCTTCCCCTGTCTCCCCTAAGATCTGGGCGGCGACGATATCCCCGTTCGACGCATCGGATTGCGTTCGGATGACCACCAGGTCCCCATCCAGGATACCTGCGTCGATCATGCTTTCACCTTTGACCGTCAGCACGAAATGGTTGGTGTCCGAGATGAAGTCCTTGGGGAATGGAAGGGTCCCTTCCAGGTTTTGCTCGGCGAGTGAGGTGGGCCCGGCGGCGATGGATCCGTAAATGGGGAGGTCGGTGACCGATCGATCCTCTATGGGCGCCGGAACGGGAGCCTGGCGGCCCCAGCGGACATCAATGGCGCGGGGTTTGGTCGGGTCTCGCCGTATGTAACCGCGGTCCTCCAGGCTCCCCAGATGAGCGTGGACGGTGCTTGGTGAGCTGAGCCCCACCGCTTCACAGATCTCCCGCACCGCCGGCGGGAAACCCCGGGTTTCCACCGTTTGAACGATGAAGTCCAGGATGGCCCTCTGTTTGAGAGTGAGGTCCGATCCGTCCAAAGTCTTTTCCATGAATCAACAGTCCCTTCCGGCAATCCCCACTGCCCCCGACGGGCCCTTCCGCCCCGGACAAACATATGTTCGATCGATCCTTGACTCGAACACATGTTCTGATTACCATCCCAATTATGCAGAACGTACGTTCGAAGTCAACGACCCCGGCCGGTTGCCGGCAGCCTCAATGGCAGGTGCCGGCCACCGCTGGCGCCGGGATGCAGGCCGCTCCCCAGTTGCGCCTGGTTCCGGGGAGGATCGCCCTTTTTGTGGGCGTCATGTGCCTGGTGGCCCTGTTGATGGTGCCCCGCCTGGCGTCGGTTATGTCCAGCACTTCCCAACCCCAGGTCTACGTGGTCGAAAGTGGGGACACCTTGTGGGGGATGGCCGGGGAATTCGGCGGGGATGGGGATCCCCGGGCCTACGTTGATAACCTGCTGCGGATCAATCACCTCTCGTCGCCTCAGGTATTTCCCGGGCAAGAGCTGGTCCTGCCCTGAAGGGCGGCTTTGCCGGCACGTAGGTTGTTTGTCATACCCCTGAAGTAAGTTGGGCTCTAAGATGAACTCATTCAGCCCACTTCCCCCGGTCGAAGCAAAGGTGCGCCCATTGATGCCTGGGGAAAAAACAACTCTAGCCACGGGCACGCCCATGCTCGTCCTGGGTGGCCCCGGCACCGGCAAGACCCGCCTGGTGGAGGACCGGTACCTCCGGCTGGTTGCCGAACTCTCGGTTGCGCCCCACCGCATCCTGCTTCTTTGTAGCAATCGGGCCTATTCAATAAAGGCCCGGGAGCGCCTGGTGCGCCGCCTACCCCAGCAGGCCACGGTTGAGGTGCCGGTCTACACCTGGCACGCCCTTGCCTACCATCTGGTGACCCGCTACTACCCGGTCCTGGGGTTCTCGGAGCCACCGGTGCTGTTGACCGCCCCCGAACAGTGGGGAGCGGTACGGGAACTGTTGGATACCGAGGACCCCGCCCGGTGGCCCCATTGGGGGGACCGGTTGAAGGAGCGGGCGTTCGCTGACGAGGTGGCGGACTTTTGCCTGAGGGTCGAACAGAGCCTGCATTCGGCGGAGAGCCTGGAGTCTTTGACCCGGGCCAAACCGGAGTGGGCCGAGGTGGTGGCGTTCGTGGACGTCTACCGGGAGCATCTGCGGTCCCGGTCCCGGATGGACTACGCCCAGATGATCGCGTCGGCCGCCCGGCTGGTAGAGCAGGACCCGGGGGTGGCGGCGGCGCTGAGGGAGCGTTTCCCTTACGTCATGGTGGATGACGGTCAGGACATGGGTCAGGCCCATCTGGCTTTGCTCGGGCATCTGGAGACGGCCGATCTGGTGGTGGCTGCGGACCCGGACGGTGGGATAGAGAGCTACCGGGGGGCGGAGCCGGACTGGGTTCACGGTTTCGAAAAGTGGTTCGGGCCCCACCACACGGTGGTCCTCGACAAAGGCCGGCGTATCGGGGCGCCGCTGGCTCCGGCGCTGGGCCGCCTGATCCGGCACAACGATGAGCAGGCCACCCACCGGCCGGCCGTCCCGGCCGAGCACGCTACCCACTTCGACTGCCGGCAGTATCTGTCGACGGTCGAGGAGGTCGAGTCCATTGCCCGCGAACTGCGCAGTCTTCACGTCCTGGACAAGGTGGCGTGGGCGGACATGGCGGTTCTGATCTCCCAACCCCGCTTCCTGTTGACCCCGCTCCAGCGGGCCCTGGAGCAGTGCGACGTGCCGTACCAACCCATGCAGGGTGACCGGCCGCTGGCGCTGGAGCCGGTGGTGAAGAGTTTTCTGGACCTGGTGCGCGTGTCGCTGGGGGAAGGTCCACCCCGGCTGCTGCCCGATCTTTTGACAAGTCCGCTCATTGGGCTGGATTACCCGACACGGCGGGGTTTTGAGCGAGACGCCTGGCGAACCCGCAGAACCCTGGAAGAGGTCGTCGCTGAGGCTCCGGAAGCCCGGGAGTTGGCCCTGCTCTCGGAGTTGGTGAGGGAGCACCAGGACCGGGCGGACGAGTGCTTCTGGCAGGTCTACTCCAACTCCACCTACTACCGCAGGCTGGAAGAACAGGCCCTGGCGGACCCGCAACACCCGGCGAACGCCGGTATCGACGCCCTGGTGGCTTTCAGCCACGGTCTCGAGCGCTTCGTCGAGAGGCGCCGGGGGTTGGGGTCGATCGGCGACTACCTGAACGAAGCCGCGCGGGCGGACTTCGGGGCAGACCCCTGGCTGGCGCCGTCGGCCCGGCGCGCGGACGGGGTGGCCATCTCCACCTTTCACGGCGCCAAAGGCCGGGAGTGGAAGGTGGTGGTGGTCGCAGGCTGCCTGGACGCCTGGATCCCCAAGGGCCACCGGGCCCAGGGCCTGTTCGATCCCTACCTGCTGTCGATGCCGGACGCGGTCAACCGGGAACTGGCTGCCATTTCCGAGGACCGGCGGACCTTCTATGTGGCCGCATCCCGGGGCCGCGAACGCGTTATCTTCACCGCCGCCCCGCCGAACGGGGGCCGGTCCAAGCCCAGCCGCTTTTTGATCGAGCTGGCCGGTGAGGCGCCGGTTCAGGCGGTTGCCGGCGAACTCCCGCCGCTAACCCACGCCGAACTCGCGGCCAACCTCCGCCGAAAGCTGGCCACCCGCGATGCCACGCAGCCGGAAAAGGTAGCCGCCGTCGTCGCTCTGGCCGAGATTCCCGGAACCGACCCGGCCGGTTGGTACGGCAATCTCAGCTGGACCGCCGGGTCGGATCCACTGGTGGAAGGTGACCTGCGCACGTCGTACTCCCGGCTCAGCGTCTTTGAGAACTGCGGCCTTCAGTACGTGCTGCAGTCGGTCCTCGGGCTGGACCCGGCAACCACCTATTCCATGAAGTTCGGGACCTGGATCCACGCCCTGTTCGAGGCCTGGCACGAAGGCCGGATATCGGACCCCGGCACACTGCAGTCGGAGTACGCGGCGATCTTCGACGAGTCCATATTTCCCAATCAAACCATCGCCCGGCAGTTTCGCCGGGACGGCCTGAAGATGCTCAAAGTCTTCTTCGACCACGAGGCCGCTGCGGGCCCGAATGTGCTATCCGAACGCCAGTTCTCCTTTCCGTACGCCGGGGCGGTGCTGCGGGGCCGTATCGACCGGATGGATCTCAAGAACAAAGGCAAAGCCGTGGTCCTGACCGACTACAAAACCGCCAAGTGGGCGCCCAGCTACGTGGAAGCCCAGAGTTCATTGCAGCTGGCCATTTACCACCTGGCCGCGCGGATGGACGAGAACCTCAAGGACCTGGGGGAACCTCAACTCGCCCGCCTGGTTTACCCGGGCGCCTACAGCCGGGACGGGTCGCACCAGGTGTTGACACAAAACGCCGAACAGGCGGAGAAGGTCATCCAAAAGTTGCCCGAGATAATCTCGGCCGTCCGGACCGAAGACTTCCGCCCGAGCCCGGGGGCAGACTGCCACTTCTGCAAAATGCGCCCCCTCTGCCCGCTGTATCCGGACGGACAGGAGGTGGGACGGTGAGCGTCCGGCTGGTGGCCGGCCCCGGCGCAAGCCCGGCCGTAAGGGCCGCGATGCGGGGGAACGAGCCCACGAACGAACAGTGGCTCGCCATCTCCCACGCCCCCGAGGCGCTGGCCATCATCGCCGGCGCCGGCAGCGGCAAGACGGCGATCATGGCGGCCCGCATGGTGTGGATGGTTGAAGAGGGCATCGCCCGCCCCTCCCAAATCCTCGGACTGACCTTCACCAACAAAGCCGCCCGGGAACTTGAAGAACGAATTGAGCTGGCGTTCGAAAGTATGGACCCGCCCCTCCCGGAGCTGCCCACGGTGTCCACCTACAACTCGTTTGCCGATCGGATCGTCCGCCAGGAGGGGGTCCGGGTGGGTATAGATCCCGAGTCTTCCCTGCTTTCGCAAGCGCAGACCTGGCAGTTGCTCGCCGAGTCCCTGAACCACGTAGATCCGTTCGACGCCATCGACTCACGCTCCATCGCATCGTTGACCAAGATGGCGCTGGGCCTGGCCGACCAGTGCGCCAACAACTACGTCGCGCCCGAACAGGTGGCAGGCGAGGACCGGCGGATCATCGAACGGGAAGCCGCCTACGAACGGGACGTGTTGCTGAACTCCGGCCGGCGCATTGAACTGACCAAGGTGGTGCGCGCCTACCAGGATCTCAAGCGCCACCGCCGGTGTATGGACTTTGGGGACCAGGTCACCAAGGCGGTTGAGATCCTGCAGACCTGGGAGTCGGTGGCCGCCGAACTCCGGCAGCGCTATCCCGCCATCTTGCTGGACGAATACCAGGACACGAATGTGGCGCAACGGCGGATGATGCAGGCGCTGGCGCCCTGGGGGAGCAACGTCACCGCGGTCGGCGATGCCCGACAGAACATCTTCCAGTGGCGGGGCTCCACACTGTTCAACCTCATCGACTTCCCTCTCAAACACTTCCTGCGGGCGGGGGGCGAATCCCACCAGTTTCTTTCGCTGTCGGACAACTTCCGCAGCGGCGCCCGGGTGGTGGATGTGGCGAACGCAGTGATCGACCGGGTGTCACCCGAACGGCGGCCCGGCCAGCCCCTGGCGGCGGTGCCCTTCAACTCGGACGGGTTCGTGGGCACGGCATTGTTGAGTGACCAGCGCGCGGAGGCGGAGTTCATCGCCGGCGAGATCCTCAAATTCCATGGGAAGCCGGTGGCCGAAGGCCGGTCGCCCACCGGTTGGAATGACTTTGCCGTGCTGGTCCGGCGAAAGTCGCATATGGGCCTGATCTACTCGGTCCTCAAAGAGCATGAGATCCCCGTAGAGGTCGTCGGCCTCGGCGGCCTGCTCCAAGTCCCCGAAGTCATGGATACGGTCGCCTGGCTGCGTTTGGTGGCCGAACCGGGGCCGACGAGCAACCGCTGGCTGGCGCGAATCCTGCTCGGTCCGCGGTTCCGCATCCACTACCGGGATCTGGCGCTGCTCGCGCGCTGGGCCGCGGGCCGGACCCGGGAGCTCAGTGAGACCAAACGCAAAGAGCTCCCGCACGAGGAGGGGACCGCAGTCCCCGACGAAACGGACTTCGAGCCGGACGAAGTGGCGTTCGCTCTGGTCGAGGCGTTGGACCACCTCGAGTTGATCCCCCAACTTCCGCCCGACGCGCTGGAGCGGCTGCTCCGGATGAGGTCGGAGTTGTGGTCGCTGCGGGCACATGCCGGCGCCCCTTTGCTGGACCTGGTGCAACGCATCGTGAATGAGACAGGGATCGCCGGGGCGCTGGCCGCGAGCCCACGGCAGGACGCGGCCGCGTCGATGGGGAATCTGCGCCAGTTCATGAGCCTGGTGGCGAACTTCGCCCCCATCTCCGGGGAGCCGTCCCTGGCCGAGTTCCTGGAGTATCTGGACGCCGCCGAGGACGCCGCGGACACCATGGAGTTGGAGGTGACGCCGGCCGACGACTCCGTGAAACTCACCACGGTGCACGGCGCCAAGGGCCTGGAGTTCGAGGTGGTTTTTGTACCCGGGGTGGCGGCTTCGGAGAACGCCAAAGGCGACAAGGTGTATTCGATATTTCCGGACGAGCGGGCTTCCAACCCGATGATCTCCTACGGCCAGTTGCCGTATGGAGTGCGGGAAGACGCCCACCACCTGCCCAACCCGTTGACCGAAGACGCCAAGGGCAATACCGTCCTTAAAAAGAAGGCCCACTTTGCCCGCGAACTTAAAGAACGAGCGGTCGAGGATGAACGCCGCCTGTACTACGTTGCGCTAACCAGGGCCCGTCAGCGCCTGTACGTGACCGCCGCCTGGTGGTACGAGCGGCAAAAGCGCCCGCACGGCCCGTCGATCTTCTTTGAAGAGGTGGCCGCCCTGGACCAGGTGGAAAACCTCGTGGTCGCCGATAAGCCCGATGAAAGCCCCCTGATGGCCGAACTGCAAGCCAAGGCAGTCTGGCCGCCGGTGGTGCGCAACCTGTTCGACTCCACCCCGGCCCTCCCGCACGGCCCGGTCGCCGCCCTTGAAGATTTGCTGGCCGGCCGCCGATCCGCCGATGAACTGCTGGACGCCTTGGAACCCACGGATCGGGCGGAGGCCGGCAAGCTCGTGGCCGCTCACCGTCACAAAATTGCCGCCCTGGGTACGGACGACGGCTTGCGGTCCGTACCGGAGGTAGAAAGCTTGCCCAAGGACTCCCTGACGGCCAGCCAAGCGGTAGCCCTGGCCGCCGGCCGCATTACCGACCGGCAGCTTTCCCGGCCCCTGCCCAAACGGCCCTCGGCGTCGGGCCGCATCGGGGTGGAGATCCACCGGTGGATCGAGGAGCGAGCGCGCGGGCTCACCGGTCTGGCCGACGAGGAGGGCATGGACAATCCGGGGTCCCGGGTCGAGGCGGCAAGACTGGCGAAACTCAAAGCGGCCTGGGAGGAGCAGTACGCCTCCCGAACGCTGGCCACCCTTCCCGGAGGGGAGCCGATGGCAGAGTTGCGATTTGTCCTCAAAGTCGGCGACCAGCTTGTGAGGGGGCGTATGGACGCCGTCTACCTGGACCAGGGGGGCCGGCTGGAAATTGTCGACTTTAAGACCGGCGAACATCATGAGCCGCCTGAATTGGACCAGTTGACGGTCTACGCCGCTGCCTTGCGCAAGCTGGACATCTCTTTTGGGGACACCCTGCGGCTTAGCTACGCCTACCTTTCCAGCGGACGGACCATGTCCCGGGACATGGATGCGGCGCAAATCGACGACGCCCTGGAGCGCCTTGGATCGCGGCTGGGCGGTTCAAAGCCGGGCCTGGGGGGTTAGGCTTCGGGCATGCTGATAGGTGCACACGTAGGTCAGGAAGACCCTCTGGGCGATGCTCGCTCTATGGGTCTGGACGCGGTCCAGATCTTCTTGGGAGATCCGCAGAGCTTCGCCAAGCCGGACCCCAGGCCCGATGCCGAAGACCTCAAGGCGGGCGGCATCCCAATCTTTGTCCACGCCCCCTACCGGCTCAACCCGTGCCACCCCTCACCCAGAATCCGGGTCCCCTCTCGCAAAACCCTTGCCCACACGGTCGACGCCGCGGCGGAGATCGGAGCGGCGGGGGTTATCGTCCACGGTGGTCACGCCGAGGACAGCGTGGAAGAAGGCTTTGTCCGCTGGTGGAAGGTTTTCGAGGAGCGTGAATTCCCCGCTCGGGTGCTGATCGAGAACACCGCGGGAGGCGACAATGCGGTCGCCCGCTACGTCGACCAGATCGCCCGGTTGTGGGACAAGCTGGCGGGCTTCGAAGTGGGCTTTTGTTTCGACACGTGCCACGCCCACGCTGCCGGGGAGGACCTGATCGACGTGGTTGAGCGGGTGCGGGCGGTTGTGGGCACCATCGATCTTCTCCACTGCAACGACTCCCGCGACCTGGCGGGCACCGGCGCGGACCGCCACGCCAACATCGGCAAAGGAAAGATGGACCCGGAGGTCATCCGGGCGATGATCGATGCATCGAAGGCGCCGGTGCTGATCCTGGAGACACCGTGGCCTGGGGTAGTGGAAGACCTGGCGTGGGTGCGTGAAGGGCTAAAAGCCCCGTAATTTAGCCGGCCGGCGGTCCGGCGTCGTCAACCGGTTGAGCCGCTTCATCGGGGGAGTCCGCTGCCGGCTTTGCAGGAGGGGTCGCCTCGCCGTTCGACTTTGCCTGGGCCCGGGCCGCTTTGCGTGCCGCGTCCTCCGCCATCATCACCGCGGCCTCCTCAGGGGTGGGGGCGGTGCCCCCCAGGTGGGCGGGAAGCCACCAGCGGTCGTCGTCGCCGGCCGGCTTCTGCGGATACTCCTGCTGCGCCTGCTCCAACAGGCGGGCTATGGCCTTCATCAGGCGGTCGGTGGCTTCCCTGGGGTCGTCCGTGGGGCTGAGTTCCAGCGGTTCACCGATGTTCACCAGAATTGCGACACCTCGCTGCATGTTGCGCGGGCGGCCTTTGGTCATGATCCGGTGGGACCCCCAAACCGCCACGGGGATGACCTGGGCTCCGCTCGCCTGGGCCATCCGCACGGTGCCGGTCTTGCCCCGGGCGGGTACAAAGGACCGGTTGATGGTCGCCTCGGGAAACATTCCGACAACCTCGCCGCGGCGAAGCGCCTCTATCGAAAGATCGAGCGCCTTGGACGGGTCCCCCCGGCGGTCGACCGGGATGTGCTTCATGCCCCGCATCAGGGGGCCGGAAAATTTGTTGTCGAAGACTTCTTTTTTAGCCAGGAACCGGACCCACCGTTTTCGCTCGAAAACCGAGGCCCAGGCGGAGAAGATGAAGTCCAGATATCCGGCGTGGTTGATGGCCAGAATTGCCGGTCCGGTGGCCGGCAGGTTGTCCGCGCCTTTGATGATTACCTTCCAACCCATACTGAGTTGGAGGGCACGCGCCAGGCGGATAACGGTTGGGTAGACGGGTTCCTTCACGGCTGCATACTAGGGGACCGGCGACTCTTACGCTTCTCTCACGCGGCTTTTGACCGATTCTTACGTCTGCGCTGTCGAATAATGGGGCGTAAGAATGTCCTGAACACCCCAGCCCGCCTTAGGAACCGGCATGCCGAAACGTGTCCCGCCGACATTGGATCGAGGAGTGTGAATGTCCGACCCGAAATCTTCCCTGCCCCCCGTAGCGACCGGTCGTAAGCGCCGCCCAATGACAATGTTGCTGGCGGGCCTCGCCGCGGTTGCCGCGTTGACCCAGTGCTCGCAAACCCCGGCCGAGGTGCTGCCCCGGGCGACGGGGGCGCCGGCTGTGGTGGTTGCGGAGGGTTCTATCCCCGACGTGGTGCAGAAGATCAGCCCGTCGGTGGTTGCGGTGTTCACCCAGGGTCTGTCCACCGACTTCTTTTTTGAGACGGTCCCCACCCGGGGGGCGGGAACCGGCATCGTGGCGTCCAAGGACGGCAACATCCTGACCAACGCCCACGTGGTGGACGATGCCCGCCAGATTCGGGTCCTCTTCAACGACGGCACCGAACTCCCGGCAACGTTGGTCGGCTCCGACGCCGACACCGACCTGGCGGT
>JAJCYE010000135.1 GCA_029263075.1 Actinomycetes bacterium | reverse complement strand
GGAATAACCGATTCCTCCTGCGGACAGGATGCCCGCTCCGAGTGAGGTGCCTGCGTTGATAAACCCGTCGGGTATATGGATTGGCGGCCCCCTATAAGAGTGAAGGGCATCTTATCAGGACAGTTTAGCTCTTGCCAATCTGTTGCAAGAGAGTCTCTACGGCATCTGGGCGCACTTGGCGCACAGGCCGAAAAATCCCAGAGGCCGCTGCTTCACACGGAAGCCGAATTCTTTAAGCAGCAGGTCCTCGACACCCTCGAGGAGAGTGATAGGAAGCTCCTCGATCGACCCACACTTTTCGCAGCACAAGTGGTGGTGCTGGTGGTCCTTCAGGTGGTAGACCGTGCTGCCGTCGGCGAAGTAGACCCGATCGACTATGTCGAGATCCCGCAGGGTCTCGAGCGTCCGGTAAACGGTGGAGACGTCCATGGATGGGAAGTCCTTCTTGACCTGGGAGGCGATGGCGTCGGCACTCACATGTCCGTGGGAGTCGACGATCACCCTGATCACGGCCTGACGGCTCATGGTCCGCCGGCCCCCCCTGTCGACAATCTCTTGGAGGATCGCCTCCACCTGCTGCTCGTGCGAGTGACCCTGGCCGGCCAAAAGTTTGCCCCCTCTTGCTATTGCAACGGACTGTTTGTATCTAAACACAGCCGGTTGCACCGCCCGCCGGGTGCGGGGTCGTTCAGGGGGTTGTCGTAACCGGGCCCTCCCCTGCGAGCGCGCCGGCGAACGCGGTCACCAGCTTGTCCAGCAGGTAGGGCAGGCTCAGCGGGCTGGTGAAGTAGATGGCCCCGGCGGTCACCGCGTCCGTGAACACCAGATGGCCGCTTTTGACCTCCTCCAGCGACATGTAGATCGGCTCGGACTCCAGGTTCCTGCGGTCCTGCGGACTCTCGGTGGCCCACAGCAGCACATCGGCTTCGTTCAGGACGGACAGTTGCTCCAGCGGGATCATTGCCTGCTCCTCCTCGCTTTTAGAGAACTCGTCGAGCACCCCAGGGATGTCGAAGCTCAGGGAGGTGATGAAATCGGTACTGAGCCCCTTCTGGTAGGCGATCGCGGAGCCGCCGTAAATGGCGTTCTGGAGGAAAATGACCTTCTTGCCGGCAAACTCCGGGTGCGCCTGGGCGGCGGCTGCGAACTGGTCCTTCACGTCCTTCACCAGGTCCTCGGCTTGCGCTTCCATCCCCAAAGCCTTGCCGATGGCCAGCGTCTGGGCGTCCCAGCGGGAGAAGAACGGGACCGCTCCCTTCGCCTGGGCGATGGTAGGGGCGATGCCTGAGAGCTTCTGGAAGTCGGCCTCCTCCATGCCCGAGTTGGTGCCGACGATCAGGTCGGGCTTGAGAGCCGCGATCTTCTCGAACTGAAAGCCGTCCTCCAGGTTCAGCACGGCGGGCTTCGCGTCGCCCAGAGCCGCTTGGGCCCAGGGCCAGGTGGCGTAGGGCTGGTCGCCGTACCAGTCGGTCAGCCCGACCGGGGTTACCCCCAAGGCCAGCAGGGTGTCGTGTTCGGTGTAGCCCACCGACACCACCCGAACCGGGGCTCTCGGGACCTTCGTGGTACCGAATTCGTGCTCGACGCTCACCGGGAATCCCTCGCCGGCCCCCTCGGATGGAACCGGCGAGTTTGGCGTGTTGTTGCACGCGGCGAGGAGCAGGGCGACCACAAGGCCGGCGGTCGTGCGGCGCGTGCGGCGGTTGCCGGCGAGGGGCGCCCTCGCCCGGGAGAGCCTCACGTGAGCCTCTCATCGGCCAGGTCGACGGCATCCGACAGCCGGTCCAGCGCCATGGCGTAGTCGCCGTAACTCCGCACCCAGTAGGCGGGCCAGACTGCAGTCGCATCGGCGGCCGCAGCCCTGACAGATGACCAGGTGGGCCGTTTCTTCGCATCGCCGAGGTTTGCGGGGTAGGAGCGTTCATCGACAATCAACAGGTCCGCCTGGTACTTGCCGGCGTTCGAAGTCTCCCAGCTGAGGGTTTCCCAGTACTCGAACCCCTCGTCCGGCTTCTCCGGCACCACCACCTTCATACCCCAAACAATGAAGTCGGCGACACCCCACTCCTCGCCGACGATCTCAATGCCGCTTAAGTCCAGGTTCTTCAGGCCCAGGTCCTGGACGACGGGTCGGTCGGCGTAGATGCCCACCGGTTTGATGCCCATCGAGATAAGGGCAGCAGCCGAGTTGGCGTGAGCAACGATCCTGCTGGGAACCGACTCAAGTGTCGTCTTCTTGCCCGATCCGTCGACGTAGGTCCAGGTGCCGGAATCGGTACTTCTTGAGTTGGTGCCTTGGCCGCAGGCGGAAAGGAGGGACGCTAAGCACGACAGTGCGGCGGGGGTTTTTTGGAAGCGTTTCACTCTCTGTCCTCCATAGTTAATAACGTGGCTTATCTTAGGCTCACCATAGACAATCTGTAAAGGCCTACCTCATCTAAAGGTTAGGTCCAACTAAGTACTGGCGTCGAGTTGCTCCGTCAGCTCCCGGGAGAGCTCCCGGGCGCTCTCGGGGTCGATGGCCTCCCCGTACTCCAGGTAGCACTCAACGGGCCCGTCCCCGGCGGGTTCGAAGTAGCTGAGGACTAGTTCGGCCGAGGGCGGGGTCGGGAGGGTGTCCAGGCGGCCGAGGACGGACTGCACCTGTTCCAGCCGGGCGGACTGGTGCTGGATGAGCATCACCCTCGGGAAACCGGACGGCGCCCGCATCCGGGAAAGCACTTCCGAGAAGGCGGCTTCCTGATGGTCGAAGGCTGCCAGGTCAGTCTCCCGCACCCGGGCCAGAAGCCGACCGAACGAGGGGTCACCCGAGGTGTCCGTCGGCAGCACCACGGTGTTGAAGAAACAGCCGACGAGCCCATCCAGCGCCGGTTGGGTCCGGCCCGCGACATAGGCGCCAACCGGGACGCACTCTCCTGCCCCACGGTGAGCCAGGATCTTCACCAAAGCCGCTTGGAGGACCATGAACAAGCTGGTGCCGGTGGAAGCGGCGAGCAGTTCAATTTTCCGGCGCAGGGCCGGGCTGATAACAAACGCCTCGGTTCCGGCCGCCGGGGGGTTGTGCTCCCCCCGGGTAGCCTCGAAGGCCGGCTTGTCTGCCGGCACTCCCGCCAGGGTCCTCTCCCAGTAGTCCAGCTGTCTTGCGCCTTCGCTGTGTGAGTCGCCGGAGTCACCCAAGAGTTCGTGCGCCCACAGCGTGTAATCCGAGTAGGTCACCGGCAGCGGCGGGGGCGGGGTGTCCTGATAGGCGGCGGCCAGGTCCGCCAGCAGGGGCACCACCGACCACTCGTCGACGGCGAAGTACGCCGCCGCCAACAACAGAGCCTGTTCACCCTCGGGTCCCGTTACCAGGCAGGCCCGGAACGGGGTACCCGGCTGCGGGGGCTCCAAAGCCAGGTCGGACAAGGTTAGGCCTAGGGCTCCGGCGGCCGATTCCAGGCGCTCCAGGATCGGCGGCTCTCCCACCGGGACCTGCCTCCCGGCCTCGACGGTGGTGCGCAGGGGCGCGTGGCGCCGGACCAGCGCGCCGATTGCCTGCTGCAGGCGATCCGGGTCCAGCGGACTGTGAGGCCGGAGAACCAGAGCCAGGTCCCACGCCCTGCGCGCCAGGTGCCGCTCCCACTGGTACTGCTGGACCGGGGCCACCGGGATCTCGCCGGGAACCTCCCGGGGCGCGAGGGCCGGCCGGCAGGCCACGGCCCCTTCCATCCGCTCGGCCAGGGAGGCCACCGTTGGGCACTCGAAAACGTCCCGGACGGCCACGTCGAGGCGTAGGACGGCTGCAATCCGGCCGATGAGGCGCATGGTGGCCATGGAGTTGCCCCCCAGGCGGAAGAAGTTGTCGTGGATACCGACCCTGGGCATCGACAGGATCTCGGCGAACAGACCCGCCAGCGCCTCCTGCCGGGCGCCGGTCGGCTCCTCGCCCCCCGCAAGAACCGCCCAGTCCACCTCCGGCAGCGCCCGGCGATCGAGCTTGCCGTTGGGGGTCAGGGGCAGGGGGCCCTCCAGGGGCACGATCGCCGAGGGGACCATGTAGTCGGGCAGTAGCCGGGCGGCGTGGGCCCGGACGCCGGCCGGGTCGATGGACCCGTTGCCGGGAACTGTGTACCCGACCAGCCGTGACACGTCGCCCCGGCGGTCCACGACGACCGCCGCCTGGGCCACCGAAGGGTGCCGGGCCAGAGCCTGCTCCACCTCGCCGAGTTCGATGCGGAACCCGCGGATCTTGAGCTGGCCGTCGATGCGGCCCAGGTAGTCCAGGTTGCCGTCCTCCCGCCATCGGGCGAGGTCACCGGTGCGGTACATCCGCTCCCCCGGGCGCCCGAATGGGCACGCCACAAAGCGCTCCGAGGTCAGGTCCGGCTTCCCGGCGTAGCCCCGTGCCAGCCCCCGACCTGCGATGTAGAGCTCCCCCATCACACCGGGAGGGACCGGACGCAACCGGGAGTCGAGGACGTAGGCCCTGGTGTTGGGGTCCGGCCGGCCGATGGGAACGGCGGCGTCCCACTCCGGCTGTGCCGCCCAGAGGGTGGAGTTCACAGTCGCCTCGGTCAGGCCGTACGCTCCGAACATCTTCAGGTGTCCGGCCCAGCGCCGGATCACCTTGGGCGGGACCGTCTCGGTGCCCACCAGCACCACTGATCCGGCGGGGAGGTCGCACCCGGCCGGGAGGGCGGAGACCAGCGAGGGAGGGAGGATCATGTGTGTCACCTGGTGCCGGGCCAGGAAATCGGTGAGCTTTGGGCCGGGAACCCGCATCTCGTCGGGAGCGATGACCAGGGTCCCCCCGACGCACAACGACATCGCCACTTCGAAGACCGCCACGTCGAAACCGAACGAGGCGAACTGCAGGATCCGGCTGCCGGGCTTGACTCCCATCCGGTCGACGGCGGTGGCCACCAGGCTGGCGATGCCGTCGTGGGGAAGGATCGCCCCCTTGGGCCGGCCGGTGGAGCCTGAGGTGTAGATAAGGTAGGCGGCCTGGTCGAGCGTGGCCGGGGGGAGCCCTCCGGCGCCCGGTACGGAGGGGCCGTCGATGAGGAGCACCTCGACGCCCTCCCCAGCCGGGACCCATCCCAATAGATCCTCGCTGGTGAGCACCAGCCGGACGCCGCAGTCGGCCAGCATGTACTCCAGGCGCCCGGGCGGAAGGTTGAGGTCCAGGCAGAGGAAAGCGGCGCCGATCCTGGAGGCCCCGAGCATTGCGGAGACCATTGTTGTGGTGCGCCCCAGTGCCAGCCCGACCACCGACTCCCGCCCGGCGCCCTTCGCCGACAGAACCCCGGCAAGGCGGCGGGCCTCCCGGTCCAACTCGGCGTAGGTGACCGACCGGGCACCCTCGACTACGGCAACCTTCTGCGGGTGGCGGAGTACGCAGGCCGAGAACATCTCCGGCAGCGTCGCCTCTTCGACCGATCGGTCGGTGTGGTTGAAGTCAAACGTCGCCCGGCGGCACGCATCGTCCTCCCACACCTCCAGCTCGCTCAGGGTGAGCCGGGGGTCGGCGACCGCAGACTCAATGAGCCGGATCAGCTGGGCCCCGAGCCTTAAGACCATGCTCCTGTCGAACAGGTCCTCCGAGTACTCCACCACGCACGCCAGCCCACCTGTCGTCTGATCCTCGGCGAAGCCGAACACAAGGTCGAACTTGGAGGTCTGGAGCTCGAACGGGTAGGGCTCGACCTCCGCCCCCTCCAGGGAGAAGGTGTCCTCTCCCCGGCTCCGGTAGCTCACCATCACCTGGAAGAGCGGGTTGCGTGCGGTGGAGCGCACCGGGTTGCACGCCTCGACCACCATGTCGAAGGGGACGTCCTGGTGGTCGAAGGCTTTGAGGTTGGTCTCTTTGACCCGGGTCAGCAGGGCGGCGAAGGAGGGGTCGCCGGCCAGGTCGTTGCGGATAACCAGGGTGTTGACGAAGAGACCGACCAGGTTGTTGAGTGCATCGTCCCAACGGCCCGAAATCGGGACACCGAAGGGCAGGTCGTCGCCGGCTCCCAGGCGGTGGAGCAGCGCCGCCACTGCCGCCTGAGCGGCCATGAAGGTAGAGGCACCGGCGCTACGCGCGAGCCCGCGGATGCCCGCCGAGAGCGCCGGGCCGAACGGGACCTCCAGCTCGCCTCCGCGGAAAGAGGGGACCGGGGGCCGGGGCCGGGCGGTGGGTAGGACGGTTTCTTCAGGCAGGCCGGCGAGCGCCCTGCGCCAGAAGCCGAGCTGCCGGGCCGCCCGACTGGAGGGGTCGGCAGGGTCGCCGAGCAGGAGGCGCTGCCAGAGCGTGTAGTCGGCGTACTGGACCGGCGGGGGGCAGAGGACGGGTGCACGTCCCGCAAGGCGGGCTGCGAAGGATTGCGACAGTGCATCCAGGAACGGGACGTCGGACCACTCGTCGGTGGCTGCGTGGTGCAGGCTGATGGCCAGGACCGACGCCGTTCCTCCCCGAAGGACGGCGGCCCTGATCGGCAGCTCCCCCGAGAGATCGAAGGGCCTCTCGACGAAGGCCAGGACCGCTTCCTCCACCCGGCCTTCACCGACCTGGATTTCTCGGACCTCCAACCGGTCGGCGGCCTGTTCGGCCGACAGGATCCGCTGCAGCGGCCCGGGGGCGGCGAAGACCGTCCTCAGCGACTCGTGAAGGGCCACGACGTCGGCCAGCGCGCTCCTCAGCACCCCGGAGTCCAGCGGGCCTTTTGCCCGGTAGGCCAGCGGAAAGTTGTAGGCGGCCGAGCCGGGGTCCATCTGCTGGATCATCCACAGGCGCGCCTGGGCGAATGACGCGGGCATCTCAGCCGGCCGATCCATGGGCACCGGTGCCGGCCGGGCAGTTCCGGCCGCGCCACCCTGAACCCTGAGAGCCAGGTCGGCGACCGTCGGGGCCTCGAATAGGTCCCTGATCGAAAGTTCGGCCCCCAAAGCCGTCCGGGCGCGGGCGACCAGCCTGGTGGCGATGAGGGAGTGGCCTCCCAGGTCGAAAAAGTCGTCGTCGATGCCCGGCTGGGAGGCGCCCAGCAGCTCGGCGTACAGCCCGCACAACACCTGCTCGGTGTAGTTGCGGGGGGCCCGGCCGGGGACCGCCGGTCCGGTGACCGGCGACGGCAGCGCCTTGACGTCCAGCTTCCCGTTGACGGTGAGAGGCAGGTCGTCGACGGGCACCAGCGCCGCCGGGACCATGTAAGACGGCAGGCGGCCCTTGAGCGACGCCCGCAGGTTAATTACGAACTCCTGATCGTCGCCCGCACCCCTGCGGACTACGTACCCCACCAGCCGGGCCACCCCTCCGGGGCCGGTGAGATCGGTGACCACCGCCGAGCGGACCACACCAGGGACCTCGTCTATCGCCGAGGCCACCTCGCCAAGCTCCACCCGGTACCCGCGGATCTTGACCTGGTCGTCGGTGCGGCCGAGAAAGTCGAAGTTGCCGTCCGGGCGCCTTCGCACGAGATCTCCGCTGCGGTACATCCTCTCCCCCGGTGGGCCGAACGGGTTGGGGACAAACCGCGAGGCGGTCAGGCCGGGGCGGTCGTGGTACCCCCGGGCCAGGCCGTCGCCGGCGATGTACAGCTCCCCCGGGCTACCCGGCGGGGCCTGCCGCAGCCACGGGTCCAGCACCAGCGCCCGGGTGTTTCGTATCGGCCGCCCGATGGTGGCGGTGGCGCTGCCGGTGGTCCCGCCGCCCATCGTGTTGATGGTGTACTCGGTCGGCCCGTAGAGGTTGTAACCGAGGGTGCCTTTGGTTCGCGCCAGCCGTTCCCACACGGCTTCGGGCACCGGCTCGCCGCCCAAGAGGACCAGGCACGGCCGGTTGCCCTCCTCGGCCAGGAGGTTCTCGTCGAACAGGTGCTGGGCGTAGGTCGGGGTGACGTTGACCACGTCGATGTGGTGGCGCCGGCAGTATTTCACCAGGGCAACGGCGTCCCGGCGGAGCTCCTCGCTGCAGACGTGGACCTCGTGGCCCTCCACCAGCCAGAGCAGCTCCTCCCACGACATATCGAACGAGAACGAAACCGTGTGGGCGATCCGGAGCCCCCGGCCGCCGGCCTGCTCCACGACCGGGTCGAAGATCTCCCGCCGGTGGTTGAGCTGCATGTTGGTGAGCCCCCGGTAGGGGGTGACGACGCCTTTGGGGCGGCCGGTCGAGCCCGAGGTGTAGATCAGGTAGGCCGGGTGCTCCAGCCTGCTGGGCCGGCCGGTGGCAAACGCCGCCGGGCGCTCCTCGTCGGTGAGCGGGTCGGGCGACAGGCCGGCCAGTTCGGCGGCGGTGGCCGGATCGTCGAGGATGAGCGCCTGATGACCCCCCGGCAAGACCTTGGACGCCACCGCCCGGGAAGTCAGGACGCAGGACGGCGACGCGTCGTCGAGCATCAGGCTGAGCCGGGCGGCCGGGTAGTCCAAATCAAGCGGCAGGTAGGCGGCTCCGGTCCGCAGAACTGCGAACAGCGCCGCCACCATGCCTGCCGATCGGGGCAGAGCCAGGGCCACCACCTGCTCGGGACCGGAGCCCCGAGAAAGCAGGAGCCTGGCAAGGCTGTTGATCCGGCCGTTGAGCTCGGCAAAGGTCAACTCCTCGTTGCCGAACACCAGAGCGCGGCGGGCCGGCGACACCAGCGACCGCTCCTCCAGCATCTCGGAGACACTGAGCCGGGTGCCCCCCTCCGGCGTACGGAGCGGCAGTTCCTCCAGCAACAACCGGTCCGCATCGGTGAGCACATCGAGAGTGCTCACCGGCGAGTCCATACCGCAGGCAATCTGTCGGAGAGTTGAGATGAAGCGGTCCGCCAGGACCTTCGCCGACCCGGCCGAGAAGATGTCGGGCCGGTAGTCGAGGGTTATCCGGATCCGGCTCTGGGGCGCCACCACCAACGCCAGCGCGAAGTGGGTGGAGTCGACGCTGCCCGCTCCGACCACCCCGTGCTTTTGTTTGAAGCCGGCCAGGTCGTCGTCGCCACCGGCAAAGTTCTGCATCACGTAGAGGGTGTCGAAGAGCTGCCCGTGCCCGGCCTCCCGCTGGATGATCCCGAGGCTTGTGAAGTCGTGCGGCATCATCGAAGCCCGCTCCGACTGGACCCGGCGGGTCAACTCGGTCACGGTCTCCCTCGGGTCGAGCCGGACCCGAGCGGGGACGGTGTTGAGGAACAGGCCGATGACGCGTTCGACATCGGGAACCTCCGCCGGCCTGCCCGCCACCGTGGAGCCGAATACGACGTCGGTGCGGCCCAGGTGGCCGGCCAGCACCAAGCCCCACGCGGTGCTGAGCAGGGTGCTGAGGGTGAGCCCGTTGCACCGGGCGGCCTCTCGCAGGTGCCGGCTGAGGCCGTCCGTCAGGTCCACGCGGTGCCGCTCGGGGGCGACCGGGCGGCGGGAGCTATCGGCGGCGGCCACCAGGCACGGCTCTTCCAGCCCGGCCAGTGACTGCCGCCAGGCGGCGAGTGACGCCCTTTCGTCCTGCCTGCTCAGCCACTCCAGGTAGTCGCCGTAGGAGCCCGCCGACCGCAGTCCCCTCCCGTCGCCGGAAACTTCGTAAAGTGTGAACAGCTCCTCCAGGAACAGGCTCTCCGACCACCCGTCCCAAGCGATCAGGTGGTGGCTGATGAGCAGCCGGTCCCGGCCCGTGAGCCGGATAACCTGCATCCGGCACAGGGGCGGGCGGTCCAGATCGAAACGCCGGACCCGGTCCTCGGCCATGATCCTTTCGGTTTCCGCTCGTTGTTCCAGCTCCGGGAGGGCGGTCAGGTCGACCTCCGCCACGGGCATCTCGGGGGCGGAAGCCAGGAATTGCACCGGCTGGCCCAACCCCCCTCCGGTGAAACCCGCCCTCAGGCTGGGGTGCCTTTCCATTAGGGTCCGGCAAGCAGCCTTCAGGCGCGCGAGGTCGATCCGCCGGTCCATGTCGAAAAAGTCCTGGGCGGTGTAGACGTCCGGGCCGCTTACGTCGAACTGGGAGTGGAAGAACAGCCCCTCCTGCAGCGGCGACAGGCGCCAGATGTCGTCGATCGGAAGGCCCACGTTGCGCTGGACCAGCGCGACATCGGCGGGGGACGGTTCAGGGGTTGCGGGGCCGGCGGGTTTGCCTGGGGCGCACGACGACAGTTCTTTCAGCGCCGCGACCCACCCTCCGGAGAGCCGGGCCACGTCGTCCTCCGTCAGGCCCGATTCGGCCCACGCCCAGGCGGCTTCAAGCGACGGCCCGGCTTCGGTGTCACGGCACACCACATCAAGCTGGAGTTGGTGGGTTGCGCCCAGGCCCTCCGACCCGGGTCCCCTGATCAGGTGCAAGTCTGGGGCCGGGCCGAAGTCGCTCCCGGACGACGGGAAGCGGCCGAAGTAGTTGAACAACACCTGGGCCGGGGCCATTCCGGCCAGGACGGCCCCCGCCTGGGGGTTGAGGTACCTCAACTCCCCGTAACCAGCGCCGGAGCCCGGGGTTGCGCCCAGGGCCTCCCGAGCTGCCTCGAGGACTTCCGTTGGTTCCCCCGATCCCGACAGGCGGACCGGGTGGATATTGGTGAACCAGCCCGCTGTGCGGGAGAGGTCGACATCCGGGTCGCCGGAGTCCCGGCCGTGCCGCTCGATCTCCACGACCAGATCCCCCGTCTCTCGCCCGGTCTCCCGGCGCCAGCGGTCCACGGCCAATTTGAGGGCTGCCGCCAGGACGTCGGTCGGGTTGCCGGTGAGCAGGGGTTCGGTTTGAGCGGGCGTCAGCCCGACCGATAGCTGCCGGACCTCACCGGAGGGAGCCGGGGCGCCCGGGAGCAGCTCGCCCCCCGGTGACAACACCGTCATCCAGTGCTCGAGCTCCCCCAACAGCTCCGGGGCCGAGGCTCTCCGCCCTACCGACGCGGCAAAGCGCCGGAGCGAAGTCTGCTCCGGCTGAAGGGCTGCCGACGCCCACGCCGCCGCCAGGTCTTCTAGCAGAATGCGCCAGGTCACCCCATCGACCGCAAGGTGGTGTGCCGCCAGCAGCAGGCGCCCCCCGTCGTTCCCGGCATCGAACCAGACGGCCTGGAGCATCACACCGCCTTCGGGGTCCAACCGGTCCAGGGCGGCGTCGAACTCCCGGACGATCAACTCGGCGCGGGCGGCGTCGTCCAGGCCGTCCACGGGGACCCGCCTCAGTAGCTCGGCGGCGCCGACTAATCCGGCGGGCGCCGCCTCCAGCGACCACAACACCGAGGCGACAGTGACCAGCTTCAGGCGAAGTGCGGGGTGGGCATCGAGAATCGCCTGCAGGCAGGCACCGAGCCTCTCTGCGGCCGCACCGGGCGGGGTCTGCAGGAGCATCGACAGGTTGAACCGCCCGATGGGCCGGCCCAGCTCCCTCAGCCACTGAACGACGGGCAGCAGCGCTACCGGGCCGGACCCGTCATCCGGCGGTGTCGCGAGCGGAGCGAGCGGTGCGAGCGTTGGGGAGGGCCCTGCGGCTACCGCCAGCGCAGCCGGAGTGCGCAACTGGAACACCTCCCGGGGACCGAGCGCCAGCCCCGCCCGGCGGGCTTTGCTGGCGACCGATATCGACAGGATGCTGTCGCCCCCCAGGACGAAGAAGTCGTCCGACGGGTCCACGGACTCGAGGCCCAGGACTCCGGAAAATATCTCGCACAAAACCTGCTCGGTCCCGTTGGCCGGCCTCGGCACCGGGCCGGTTTCGGCGGTGGTGGGAAGCGCTCGGTGGTCGAGCTTGCCGCTGGAGGTGGTGGGCAGCTCATCGAGCAACACGAATCCCGCCGGGACCATCGCCGCCGGCAGGGTTTGCGCCAGCCCCCGGCGAAGCTCCCCGGCTCCGGGCCCTCCGGTGGAGGCCGTGACGACATAGGCCACCAGCCGGTGGCCGCCGGGCCCCCCGCCCTGGACGGCCACCGCGGCCCGCTCCACTCCGGGCTGCCGGAGCAGGGCCGACTCGATCTCCCCCAGGTCCATCCGGTGGCCCCGGAGCTTGATAGTTCTATCGGTGCGGCCAACGTAGCGGACCTCGCCGTCCTCGCCGGCGGTCACCACGTCCCCTGTCCGGTACATCCGCTCCCCGGGTGCGCCGAACGGGTCCGCCACAAACCGTTCGGCCGTGAGGTCCGGACGGTTGAGGTAGCCCCGGGCAAGCTGGGCCCCTGCCAGGTACAACTCCCCGGCGGTCCCCGCGGGTACCGGCCGGAGGTAGCCGTCGAGCACGTAGAGGCCGGTGTTCGCAACCGGCTTCCCGATGGGGAGTGGTCCCTGTAACCGGCCGTCGTTGCTCCAAAAGGTCACCTGCACGGCGGCTTCGGTCGGTCCGTAGAAGTTGTCGAGCATGGTGCCCGTCATCTCGAACCAGCGAGCGGCCAACTCGGGAGTCAGGGCCTCCCCGCCGCTGGAGACGAAACGCAGGCTTTCGGCCCAGCCGGCGTTCGCCGCCACCTCGTCGGAGCCGGCGAAAGCCCGGACCATCGAGGGGACGAAGGTCATCACGGACACCCGGTGCCGGCGCACCAACTCGGCCAGCCGGCCGGGGTCCCGCTGCTCGCCGGGATCCGGTAGCACCACCGCGGCGCCCGTGGTGAGGGGCCAGAAAATCTCCCACACCGAGGCGTCGAAGCTCAAAGGGGCGATCTGCAGCATCCGGTCGGCCGGATGAAGCCCGAACTCTTCCTGCGACCAGTCCAGGTGGCCGGCTATCGCACGGTGGGTCGTCACCACCCCCTTGGGAGCCCCGGTGGAGCCGGAGGTGTAGATGAGGTAGGCGGGATGGTCCGGCCGGGCTCGCGGGCGGAGTTCGCCGGCCGGTCCATCCCACACTGCAGAGGCCGGCGCGGGGTGGTCCCCGGCGACGACCAGATTTACTCCTTCCACTCTCGGTACGAGGTGCCGGGCGGCGGCCGTCGTCACGACAAGAGACACCCGGGCGTCGACGAGCATCGTCCGCAGGCGTTCGGGGGGAAGCTCCAAGTCCAGCGGCAGGTAGGCGGCACCCGACTTGAGTACCCCCATCACCGCCACCAGGGTCTCGGCCGACCTCGGCACCGCCACCGCGACGAAGCCCTCCGGGGCCGCCCCTTCGGCCGCCAGGCGGCGGCCGAGCACCTCCGCTCGCCGGTCAAGCTCCGCGTACGACATCTGTCCGGCCGAGGAGATCACCGCCGCCGCCGACGGGGTGAGCCGGGCCTGGTCCTTGAAGGCGCTGGCGAGCGTCCGCTCCCCGGTCTCCCGGCGTTCCCCCGTCAGCCGTTCCTGCAGCCGGCGCAGCTCCCCGGTCTCCACCCGGGGCACCGACGCCACCTTCGCCCGGGGGTTGCGTGCGGCCTCCGCCAGGGTCCGGACAAGCTGCCGGCTCAGGCGCCGGGCGGTGTTTTCGTCGACCCGAGCGGGATCGTACTCACAACCCAGCCTCAGGACCCGCCCGGGCTGCACTATCAACGAAAGCGGGTAGTGGGTGGCGTCCTGAGTCGACGAACCGAGAACGGTGAGCAGCCCGGCCGGGTCGGAGAGGCCCTCGGCGGGCGGGAAGTTCTCGATGACCACCATCGAATCGAATAGCTCGCCGGGCCCGGCGAGCCGCTGGATCTCCCCCAGCCCGAGGTGCTGGTGGTCCAAGAGGACCGACTGTTCCTGCTGAAGCCTGCCGAAAAACTCAGACAGCCGGTCCCCGCCCTGCCACCGGACCCTCACCGGGAGGCTGTTGATCAGCAGGCCGACCATGGACTCGACACCCTCGATCTCCGCCTGGCGGCCGGAGACAGTCGACCCGAACACCACGTCCTCGGTGCCTGTTGCGCTCCCGATGACCAGCCCCCAGGCGCCCATGACCATCGTCCCGACCGTGAGGCCCAGATCGCGCGCCGACTCCAACAGGGCGGAGGTGTCAGAGGGGGAGAGTTCGGCCCAAACCTGTTCCCGAACCGTGCTCGCCGGCCCGGCACCCGCTACGAGGGTGGGGCCGTCGAATCCTTCCAGCGCCCGGGTCCACTCCTCCCGGGCCGCCCGGGCGTCCTGAGAGCCAAGCCACTCCAGGTAGTCGCGGTACGGTGCCGCCGGGGCCAACCGTGGGGGCCGGGCACCCGGGGAGTAGAGGGCCAGCAGATCGTGCAGGATGACCGCCTCCGACCAGCCGTCGGACACGATGTGGTGCAGCGTGACCACCAACCTCGCCCGCTCCGGACTCAGCCTGAGCAGCAGTCCGCGCACCAGGGGGGGTTTGCCGAGGTCGAAGCCCTCCAACCGATCGGCGGCGGCGAGTTCGGCCGATCGGCACTCCTGCTCGTCCGGGTCCAGCCCGGTCAGGTCGACCTCCGACCAGGGCAGCTCTGGGTCGGGGACGATTGCCTGGAACACCTCGCCGTTGGTTCGCTGCCTGAAGGCCGCCCGCAGGGGCACATGCCGTCTCAAGACCGCCTGCAGCGAGTCCCGTAAGGCGGCGGAGTCCAGGGTCCCGGCCAGATCGACCCACCGCTGTGGGACGTAGATATCCTCAGAGGGGCGAGCGGATGCCGAAAGGAAATACAACCCCCGTTGGAGTGAGGTCACAGGCAGGAGGTCTTCGAGGCCGGGGTAGTCACGCTCCACCTCCTCCACCTCCACCTGGGAGAGGGTCAACAGCGGGAAGTCGGAGGGCGTGTGCCGGGGCGCTCCGGCAACCGCCGTGTAGCGCACCAGGCCGCCGAGTGCATCGAACCAGAGCTGGCCCAGCCGGGCGACCTCGGCCGGATCGAAGACCCCGTCGGGCCACGACCAGGTGGCTCGTAGCTGCGGGCCGTCCGGCGTCTCCCGGGTCTGGGCGTTCATCTCCAGCGTGTGGGGAGCGGGCATCGTGGGGTCGAAGCCCTCGCCTACAGCGTCGTCGCCGGCGACCGGCCCCCAATCCTCGGCCCCCCCGGAGAAGCGGCCGAGGTAGTTGAACAGCAACTGGGGGGCGGGCAGTGCTGCCAGTTCGGCCCGGGTCCGCATGTTGAGGTGGCGAAGCAGGCCAAAACCCAGCCCGCCGCCGGGGACCGCCCTCAGCTGCTCCTTGACCCACCGGAGCGCGGCTAAAGCTTCCGGTCCGCCGGCGCAGAGGGAGTCCCAATCGCCGTCCCCCGCGTCCAGGCGGACCGGATAGATGCTCGTGAACCAGCCCACGGTCCGGGAGAGATCGGCCCCGCCGACCTCCTCGCGGCCGTGGCTCTCCAGGTCGATGAGGACCTCCGATCCACCCGACCGCCGCCACCGTGCGACCGCCGCCACGAACCCGGCAACCAGGGCGTCGTTGACCCCGCCATGGACCGCCGCCGGGACATCGGTGAGAAGCGGCCCGGTCAGCTCGGGACTAAGGTCGAGGGAATAAGACCGCAGGGTTGCCCCCCGGTCCACGGCGGGGTCGACCGCCCGCCGGCCGATGAGCGGGTCCGGTCCCGAAAGTTGCCGGCGCCAGAACCCGATCTCGCCCTCCCGCCGGGGAGTTGCCGCCTCGTCGTGCAGCAGCCCGGACCACCGGGCAAACGACGTCGCCGCCGGAGAGATCTCCGGTTCCCCTCCCGCCGAGACCTGCGCCCACATCGCGGCCAAGTCGGCCGTCAGGGCCCGCCACGTCACGCCGTCGGCCACCAGGTGGTGCAGCGCCAGGAACAGCGTCCCCGCCGCTTGCTGCCCGGAGCAGAACCACACCATCTGAAGCATCCGGCCGGCCTCGGGATCCAGGCGGCTCACCGCCTCACGCATCTCCCGCTCTCTCGCACCGCCCGTCACAACCCGGCGGAGCATCGCCTCCACCCGGAACCCCCCGGGCGACGCCACCTCCAGTGCCCAGCCGAGGTCCCGGCGTAACCGGGACCTCAACAGATCGTGAGCGTCGACCAGCCCCTGCAGGATGCAGTGCAAATTTCTTGCGTCAACGCCTGCCGGAAGCTTCAGCTCCATCGACTGGTGGAACGTGCCCGCCTCGCCCCCAAGGTCCCGCAACCAGCAGGCGATAGGGGTCGGAGGGATCGGACCTGATGGTTCCGGCCCCGAAGGCGCGACCGGAGAGGTGGCCGATGCCGCTGCAGCCAGCCGGGCCGGCGTCCGGCGCTCGAACACCTGCCGGGGGGTGATCGCCAGGCCCTCGCGCCGGGCTCTGGCTACCAACTGCAGGGCAACGATGCTGTCGCCGCCCAGCCCGAAGAAGTCGTCGTCGGCCCCCACCGCCGGCAGGCCCAGAACCCCGCCGAACAGGGAGCAGAGCAGTTCCTCGCGCTCGTTGGCCGGAGCGGTGTCACCGGCCAGGGCCGACCAGTCGGGAGCCGGGAGCGCCGCCCGGTCCACCTTTCCATTGGTGTTCAGGGGCAGCGGGGAGTCGAGCAGGACTATCACCGGAACCATGTACTCGGGCAGGAGGGACGCGACGTGGGCACGGAGCTCTGCCCCGGTCACCGGGCCACCGGGCACTACGTAGCCGGCCAAGCGCCGGTCCCTCACGACCACCGCCGCCTGCGCCACCGCGGGGTGGCGCATCAGGACGTCCTCGACCTCGCCCGGTTCCACCCGGTGCCCGCGGATCTTCACCTGGGCATCGACGCGCCGCAGGAAGTCGAGCGTCCCGTCGGGGCGCCAGCGTGCCAGGTCGCCGGTCCGGTACATCCGCGAACCCGGCCTACCGAACGGGTCTGCCACGAACCTCTCGGAGGTGAGTCCCGCCCGGCCCAGATATCCCTGCGCCAGCCCCCGGCCGCCGATGTACAGCTCGCCGGCTTCTCCCACCGGCACCGGCTGGAGCCCGGAGTCCAGCACGTAGGTCCTGGTGTTCGGGTCCGGCCGGCCTATGGGCGCCGGACCCTTCAGAGCCGGTTCGGGGTCCCACAGGGTCGAGTTCACGGTTGCCTCGGTCACTCCGTACGCCACCACCACCCGCAGCCGTTCCGACCAGCGGGCGATCAGCTCGGAGGGCACCGTCTCGGTCCCCACCACCAACACCGCCCCCTCAGGCAGGGCGCAGTCCCGCGGCAGAGCGGCCACCAACGAGGGCGGCAGGATCATGTGCGTTGCGCCGTGGTCCGCCAGGTACCGGGTCAGGCTGGAGTCCGGGATCCGCATCTGCGAAGGGACGACTATCAAGGTGGCGCCGGTACACAGGGCCATACAGATGTCCCAGACTGCGACGTCGAATCCCAGCGAGGCAAACTGCACCACGCGGCTGCCCGCGTTCACCCCCAGGCGTTCGGTGGCGGTGGCGATCAGGCTGCCGATGCCTTCGTGGGTCACCACCACGCCTTTGGGCCGGCCGGTCGAACCCGAGGTGTAGATCACGTAAGCGGGCGACAGCAGATGCGGCTCCGGCAGCGGCCGCCGGTCGGGCGAGACCCCGAGTTTGTCGATCACAACCTCAGCCAACCCATCGGTGGGCGGCAGCCGGGCGGAGAACTCTGAGTCGGTCAGGACCAGGCGGGCCCCGGCGTCCCCGAGCATGTACGACAGCCGGTCGGCCGGGTGGTCCAGATCCAGCGGCAGGTAGGCAGCCCCCGCTTTCATGACGCCCAGCAGGCCCGCCACCATGGCGATCGAGCGCGGCAGAGCTACCGCAATCACCTGCCCCGGTCCGGCTCCGCGGCTGCGCAGCACCCGCGCAACCCGGGCCGCCTCCCGGTCCAGTCCGGCGTAGGTAAGCTCGTCGTCCTCGCAGACGACGGCCGTCGCTCCCGGCGTCAGGGCTGCCTGCAGCTCGAACGCTGCAGTCCACGTGAGCTCGGGAACTTCGATCGGCGCGCCGAGGAATCCCGGAACCGGAACCCCGGCGGACGTGAGCAGGTCGAAGCGACCGCCTCCTTGACTCAACCTTCTACTCCCCCGCCCCGTTCAGCTGGGCCGGGCGCTGTACGCCAGCGCCTTGGTGTCCTGCGGGGCCCGCTTGAGCACCGAGCCGAGGATCTCGCCGGCCCTGACCGCTACCGTCGACAGCAGCGACGAGGTGACGCCGTGGGTGTGTTCGGTCCCCCCCTGCAGGTAGATCGCCCCGTTCGACCCCGGCTCGGTCACCGCCCGGTAGTCCCGGGTGACGTTGAGCTGGCCGCATTCGTCGACGCAGCACATCCCCGGCGCACCCCCCATCATGCCCAGGACGTCCCGCGGCCGGTAGCCGGTGGCGTAGACCAGTGCGTCCGCCTCCAGGACCGTCACGCCGCCGGTGGGCATCAGCTCCACGGCAACCGAAACCCCCGCCGCGGACTCCACAACGTCCACCACCCGGGAGGCGTTCATCAGGCGCAACGACTGGAACCCGCCTTTGAGTTGCTGCTGGTAGACCCTCCGGTAGAGCTCCTCTATCAGGTCCATGTCCACCACCGAGTAGTTGGTGTTGCGGTGGTAGTCGAACAACATGCGCTTGACGTGGGGCGGCGACTGGAAAAACAGGTTCACCGCCTCCGGGTCGAAGACCCTGTTGGCAAACGGCGAGTCATCGGCCGGGGTGTAGCCGTAGCGGGAGAACACCGAACAGACCTCGGCCCCGGGGAACGTGCGGTTCAGGTAGTCGACGGTCTCGGCGGCGCTCTGACCGGCCCCCACCACCACCAGCCGCTTGGGTGAAGTTCCCTTGATGCGGTTGACCCGCTGGACCAAATCGACGTTGTGCCACACGTGCTCGCTCAAAGCCGCGCCGGGCGGGAGGTGCATCTCCAGCCCGACCGCCAGGACGATGTTGCGCGCCCGGTAGGTGGTGGTAAGCACGGCGTCGCCCCTGCTCTGCGAGACCGTTACGTCGAAGCAGTCGATGGTGCCGTCGCGCATCACCGGCCGGATACCGATCACCTCGGTCCCGTAGCTGACCACGTGCCTCAGGCGGCTGGCCGCCCACTCCAGATAGGCGTGGAACTCGGTTCTCAGAGGGAAAAGAGTCTTGTGGTTGATGAAGTCGACCAGCCGCTCCCGCCCGTGCATGAAGTTGACAAAGCTGAAGTCGCTCCCCGGGTTGCGCATGGTCACAAGGTCCTTCAGGAACGACACCTGAATGGTGGTCCCGTCGATGAGCATCCCCCGGTGCCAGCCGAAGCAGGGCTGCTTCTCGAAGAAGTGGGCGCGCAGCCTCTCGGCCGGACATTTCCCGGCGTTGTGTTCTTCGATCCCTATCGCCAGCGAGATGTTGGAGGGGCCGAAACCTGCCCCGAGCAGGTCGTAGACGGGTCGGTCGCCCGAACCGGGGCCGGCGCTCACCGGTTCGAGAGTTCGGGAGGTGCAACGCCGTCCGGCTGGGACTCTCCCCGCCCGGCGCCCTGCATCGCCCTGACCAGGCTGGCCGGACGCATGTCTGTCCAGTGCGTGTTGACGTACTCCAGGCACTCCTGCCGGCCGGAGGGGCCGAATACCTGCGACCACCCTGCGGGTACCCCCAGGAAATCCGGCCACAGGCTGTGCTGGCCCTCCTCGTTGGCCAGAACCAGGTAACTGCCGTCCTCGGCTTCAAACGGATTGGTCATCCGATCTCCTTCTTACTCCCGGTTCGAGATCCGCTCTCGATGGTGCGCCGCCCGCGCGGTCGTTAGGTTACCCTCATTCGTTAAATATGCCAACCCATCTGTACGATCTTTGTTATGCCTAATAAGATTCCAAATATGCGATGTGAAATCTGGTGGACCACCCCTGCCGGGGACCTCGACCGATGCCTGCCGCTACTCGACGACACGGAGAGAACCCGAGTCGTCAGGCAGCACCGGGAGATAGACCGCCTGAGGTTCGCCACCGGCAGGGTGTTGGTGAAGTCGGTGGCTGCCAAGTGGCTCGGGGTGGCGCCGCAGGACGTCGTCCTTGCAGTGGAGTGCGACACCTGCGGCTCGGCCCTGCACGGCAAGCCCAGGCTGCGGGAGCCGGCATCGGGAGTTGAGATATCAATCACCCACTCCGGCAGGAGAGTCGGGGTGGCCCTGGCGGAGGGCGGACCGGTTGGAATCGATGTGGAGAAGGAGTCAAACGTGACAGAGCCGAACCTGCTGGAGCCCTACGTCCTGGCGCGGACCGAGAGGGAGAGTCTCAACGAGATGACCGGCGAACCCCGCTCCCGGGCCTTTCTGCGGTACTGGACCCGCAAGGAGGCGATCCTCAAAGCCTCCGGCGCCGGACTGACCACCCCCATGACCAGGTGCCTGGTGTCCGGCCCGGACGAGCACGCGAGGGCGCTGTCCGTCCCCGGATTTCCGCCGGCGGGCAGCTCGCTGCACCTGGTGGACCTGGCTCCGGGGGGTGGGTACATCGGGGCGGTCGCCGTTGCAGTGCCGGGTCCGGTAGAGGTTTCGGAAAACTTCTGGGACCGGTCGGAGCTCTTCGGCTCCCTGGGGAGCCACCTGTGAGGGTGGCGCTGTTCGCCTACCAGACCTGGGGGTACCGGGTGCTGGGGTCCCTGATCGACTCCCGCCATGAGGTTGTGCTGGTGGTCACCCACCCCACGAGCGACGATATCTACGAAACCATCTGGACCGACTCCGTTGAAAAGCTCGCGGAGCAGAACCGCGTCCCCTATCTGGTCAAGGCGAAGCCGGATGCCCAGGTTGTCTCCCGATTGCAGGAGGCCCGAGCCGACACCATGGTCGCGTGCAACTGGCGAACCTGGATCCCCCCGGAGGTCTTCACCGCCCCCCGCCTGGGTACTGTGAACGTCCACGACTCCCTGCTCCCCAAGTACGCCGGGTTCGCACCGCTCAACTGGGCGATGATCAACGGGGAGACCGAGGTCGGGGTGACCTCCCACATGATGGACGAACACCTGGACCGGGGCGAGATCATCCAGCAGTGGAGCGTCCCGGTTGAGCCCGAGGACACAGTCACCAACCTGTTCGACAAGACCCTGGAGATCTTCGGCCCCCTCACCATCGAGAGCCTGGACCTGGTGGAGACGGGCTCTTGGGAACCGGTGGCGCAGGACCTTTCTCAGGCAAGCTTCTTTCACCGGCGCTCGATGGAGGACAGCCGAATCGACTGGAGCTGGCCCGCCGGCGACCTTGTGAACCTGGTGAAGGCCCAGGTCGACCCCTACCCCAACGCCTTCGCCTTCTACGGCCCGCACCGCCTACGTATCCTCAAAGCGTCGGTTAGCCCGGCCAACTGCGGCGGGACCCGGGGCCGGATCTTCGCCCGGCAGGGGGACGGGGTGATCATCGTCTGCGGCCCGGAGCCCCACCGGGGAACCGGCCGGGGACTGGTCATCGAACGGGTGAGGACCGACGACGGGACGGACATGGCCGCCGGCGAATACTTCAAGCGGATGGGCGGGTACCTGACCAGCCACCCCGGCTAGTGCGCTCCGGAGGACCGGCCTAACTTCGGGAAAAGGACCACGCCTTCCACAACGCCGAGTAGGCACCCCCGGCCTTCACCAGGCCGGCGTGGGTGCCCACCTCGACTATCCGGCCCTCCTCCATCACCACCACCCGGTCCGCGGAAGCTGCCTGGGTGAGGCGGTGGGCCACCACCAGGCTCGTCCGCCCCTTCAGGATCCTGCTCGCCGCCGCTTCCAGCATCCTTGCCCCGGAGCTTCCGGCCTCCGCCGTCGCCTCATCCAGGATGGCAACCGGGGGGTCACGCAGGGCCAGCCGCGCCAGAGCCACCTGCTGGACCTGGGTAGGGGTCAACCGGAACCCGCCTTCTCCCACCACAGTGGCGATGCCATCCGGCATGGCCGCCGCCCAGTTCACCGCGCCCACCAGCTCCAGCGCCCGTTCCAGCTCCCCGTCCGACGCGTCGGGTTTTGCCAGTCGAAGGTCCTCCGACAGTGAGCCCGAGAACACGTGGATCTCCTGCGTCACCAGGCAGACCAGCCGGCGGATCCCATCGGAGCCAAGCTCGGCCATGCCGGCTTCCCCTATCCGGATCTCGCCGCCCGACGGCTCGTGGATGCCGGCGATGAGCTTGGCCAGCGTGGTCTTGCCGGCGCCGCTCACGCCGACCAGGGCAACCCGCTCTCCCGGGGCGATTTCCAGGTCGATGTTGTGCAGCACAGGTGGCCCCACCTGGTAGGCAAAGCCCAGCCCCTGGATGCGGATGGACAACCCCGATGTTATCGCCGGCCCTTCATCTTGCGGTGCGCTCACCGGGGGTCCCGGCAGGTTCGCCACCCCCACCAGGCGGGCCAGTGCGGCCCCCGCCGACTGCGCCTCGTCTATCAGGTAGAGCAGGATGTTGATCGGGTCGAACAGTCGCTGGAAGTACAGCGCCGCCGCGGTGACCGCACCGATAGTGATCACACCGTCGCCGACGAGCATGAAGCCGACTATCAGGATCGCCGTCAACCCGACGAACTCGGCAAGGTTGAGACGGCCGAAGAAACGGCTCTGCAGCTTCACCGTTTGAAGGACCAGATCGAACACAGCACGGGATCGGGTTCTCACCATTGAGGTGTGTGGTTCGGACAGGCGGAAGGCCCTGACCGTGGAGGCGCCGTCTATCGAGTCGAAAAGCTGCTGGGCCCGCTCCCCTTTGATCAGGCGTTCTCTTGCGTACAACGGCGCAGAGCGCGGAAGGAACCAACGCAGGGTGTAGAGCTGAATGGGAGCGGCGCACAGGCCGGCCAGCGCCAGTCGCCAGTCGAGCACCCCGAGACCCACGATGGTGAGGCAGATGCTCAAAGCCGCCCCCATGAGAGCCGGCAGCGCAAACCGGATGGCTTCGGAAACCGCCGAAACGTCGTCGCCGACCCTGGACACCAGGTCTCCGGTGCCCGCACGTTCTATGTCGCTGAGGGGAACGCCGAGGGCCCGGTCCAGCACCCGCTCCCTGAGGGTGGCCAGCACCGGTTCGCCGAACCGCGCAATTAGCGCAGTCCCCAAACCCGCCAGAATGCCCTCGCCCGCGGCCACCACCAGGAGCAGGATGAACGGCCGGAGCATGTCGTTTACCGGGTTTCCTTCCACCACCAGGTCCACGATGGACCCCAACAGCAGCGGTCCGGCCAGGCCCAGGGTGGCCCGGCCGAGAAGGACCGACAACATCACTGCACCACGCAACCGATGGGGCCTCACGATGCCCGCCAGGGTCTTTACGGTCTCGCTCCGGGAAGCTATCGGGAGGATGACCCTCCCTTGGGGTTCGGTCGGCTGGGGTTCGGTCGGCCTCATGCCAGAACCGCCTCTGCGTACGCCGGGTCCGAAACAAGCAGCCGGGAGTGTGTCCCCTCGCCGGTCACCGACCCGCCGGCAAGCACCAAAACTCTGTCGGCGACGGCCAACAGGGCCGGACTGGTGGTTACGATGAGCGTGGTCATTCCCGAGCGCAGCGCGCTGAGGTTTACCGCGATCCTGGCTTCGGTGGCGGCGTCGACCGCGCTGGTGGGATCGTGCAGCACCAGGACCGGGGCCTCCGAAGCCAGGGCCCGCGCCAGTGCCGTACGCTGCCGCTGCCCGCCCGAAAGCGACCGCCCCCTCTCGGTGACCGGGGTATCTATACCGTCGGGGAGGGCCGCGGCCATCCCGTCGGCTCCCGCCGCCGCCAGGTACTCCGCCAGGCGCTCGGGGTGCGGAGCGGCGACGAGCACGTTGTCCGAGAACTTCCCCTCAAACAGGTCCGCATCGTGGGGGGAGACGACCACTGCCGCCCTCCAGTTCTCGATCCCTGTAGATCCGACCTCGACCCCGTCCAGGGTGATGCGGCCCTCGCTGCAAGAGGTGTTGCGGGCGAGCAGGTCGAGCAGGCGGTAGGCGTCGGCCGGATCCAGGGCCACCACACCCACGAACTCCCCCGCCGCAACCTTCAGGCTGAGGGACCCCGAGACGTCGTCGAACACCAACTCACCGCGGACTGGCTCGGTGAGGGCATCGCAGCCTTGAGTGACGGCGAAAGGGGCCGACAGCACGTCGGCGACCCTTCTGGCCGACGCCCGCGACCGGGCGAGATCGGCGCCGCTGGAGCCCAACCGGAACAGGGGGCCGATCAGGAACTGCGTCAGGCCTACGGCTGCAATGAGCTCACCAATCGATATCCGCCCCTGCGCCGCCAGCCTCCCCCCGGCGAAGGCAACCCCGGCGAGCAGGGCGCCGGTCACCGCCACGTTGAGTCCCTCGTGGACAGCATCGAGGCGGGATGCACCCAGCGATGTCGCCAGCGAATTCTGGCTGGCCGCCCGGTAACGGTCGCCGGCCGCGACCTCGGCGCCCAGGCCCTTGAGGATCCTGAGGCCCCCGATCAGATCTGTCGCCACACCCGACGCCGCCGCGGCCTGGTCCTGTTGGGCCCTGAACCTCCTCTCCAGGGGCCGGACGACCTGCTGAAGCCCGACCAGCACCGGCGGGAGGCCGATGAGTATCAAAAGGCCGAGCGCAAGCGAGATGTTCAGGAGCACGGCGGAGGCGACGATCAGGGCTCCGAGCGCCGCAGCCCCCCCGGCCGCGGCGCCGAAAATCGAGCCGACCTTCCCCGCGTCCGAGCTGGCGGTGCTCACCAACTCCCCGGTGAGGCTGGACCCGGAGAGGCCCCCTGCGGGATGCAGGATCCTCGTAGTAAGGTCCACCACCAACTCGTGGGTCGTGGCCTCGGTGGCCCGCTCCACCAGGCGATCGCCGAAACGCCACGAGTACGAGAGAGTGGCGAACACGGCGGCGAGCGCGAGCAGGTGAAGGACCAGCAAACGCACATCGGAGGTCACTATTGCCTTGTCGATCACGAGCGCAGCAACGATCGGGACCCCGATCTCCCCCGCCTGATGCGAGATGAACAGGAGCGAGCCACCAAGAGCGGTCCGGCGCTGGCGCCTGAAGGCGGCACGCAACAACGCATTTGAGGTGACCGGACGCGGCCCGGACGATCGTCCGCTCAAAACTGTTGCCACGCCGCCGGCACGGCGATCCCTACTCGCCACTCACGCGCCCGGAGCCCATTCCGGCACCGGCTCCCCAGCGCCTCCGGTGGGCCGCGGAAGCGGTGGCGGGGGGCCAGGGCGACGAACCTGTTGCCCGCCGGAGCGAGATCGGCGGTTTGGGCTGCCATCGATCCTCCTGCAGAGTTGGGCATTGACGAAATCAAGGCCGGATGGCGGCGGCTGCTCCTCAAGCGGGGGCGCTAAGATTTGGCCGGCTGGACGGTCAAGCCGTCCTCCTCGTTCACGTTGAAGTGCCTGCCGATCGGCACAACCATCGGGGTCCCCGAGACCGGGTCGGCCATGACCACGCTGCGCAGGTCGAAGACATCCTTGACCAGGGCTTCGGTCACCACCTCCTCCGGGGTACCGTCGGCGACCAGGCGGCCGTCCAGCATGGCGATCAGGTGGTGGCTGTAGCGGCAGGCGTGGTTCAGGTCGTGCAGGACCATAACGATGGTTCGCCCCTCGTCCTGGTTGAGCTCCACCAGCAGGTCCAGCACCTCCACCTGGTGGGCGAGGTCCAGGAAGGTGGTCGGCTCGTCCAGCAGCATCAGATCGGTGCCCTGGGCCAGTGCCATTGCAATCCATACCCGCTGGCGCTGCCCACCGGACAGCTCGTCGACCGGCCGGGTGGCCAGATCCAGCGTCCGGGTGGCCAGCATGGCGTCGGTGATCACTTCCTCGTCCGACCTGGACCACTGGCGGAACCACTTCTGGTGCGGGTAACGGCCCCGCGCCACCAGGTCGGCCACAGTGATCCCCTCGGGCGCGATGGGCGACTGCGGCAGGATCCCCAGGTTCATTGCGACAGTCTTGGTCGGCAGGCGGTGGATACTCTGACCGTCCAGCAGAACCGAGCCCTTCTGCGGCTTGAGCAGGCGGGAAAGCGCTCGCAACAACGTCGACTTGCCGCAGGCATTGGCGCCGACGATGCAGGTGATCCGTCCGGGCGGGATGGTGAGCGAGAGGCCTTTGGCCACCTCGACCTTTTCGTAGGCCAGGGTGAGGCCCCGAGCCTCCAGGCTGTGGGTTGCCGCGCGGCGCACTTCGTTCATCGGGTCATCCCTGATCAACCCCGCCCGATTTTGCTGGCCCGGGCGAGCAGCCACAGCAGGTAGGGGGCGCCGACGATCCCTGTGATTACGCCCACCGGAAGTTCCGTGGGCGCGAATGCCCGGCGGGCCACCAGATCGGAGACCAGAAGGAGGAGGGCCCCGACCAGGGCCGCCGGGAGCAGGCTCAGGCTTGAACGGGTCAGGCGCCGGGCTATCGGGGGAGCCACAAACGCGACGAAGGCTACCGGCCCGGCCGAGGCAGTGGCCACGGCAGCGAGGGCGACACCGGCGAGGACCAACCACCGACGGTAGTTCTCGACGACGACACCGATACCCTTCGCGGTGTCGTCGTCGAGTTGCAGTGCTTTTAGGGGCCGGGCGAGGATCAGGACGGCCGGGAAGAGCGCCGCCATCGCCAGACCTACCGGGTGGACGTGCTCCCAGCCCCTGCCGTTCAAGCTTCCGGTCAGCCACACGGTTGCCCGCTGCGCCTCCCAGATCTGGGCGCGGGTGAGCAGGTAGGAGGTGACGCTGGAGAGGACCGCCCCGACCCCGATTCCCACGAGCACCAGCCGGTAGGCAGTAATCCCGCGGCGGTAGGCGAGCAGGTAGATGGCGGCAGCGGTGACAAGGGCTCCGGCGAACGAACCGATGGAGATGAGCAGCCCCCCGCCGCCGAGGATCACGATGACAAAGACTGCCGCTGCGCTGGCGCCGGCGGTGATCCCGATGATGTCCGGGGAGGCCAGCGGGTTGCGTGCAAGGCTCTGGAAGATGGCGCCGGAGAGCCCGAATGCTCCCCCGACCAGCAGGCCGGTCAGGGCCCGGGGGAGGCGCAGGGTCTGGACGATGAAGCGTGCATCCGGGCTGCCGAAGCCGAAGATTGCAGGAACCACCTCGGCAAAGGGGATCGGGAAGTCCCCCACGCCGACCGAGATCGCAAAACTCAGAAAAATCCCTATCGACAGCACCAAACCTACCGCAGCGCTCCTGGCGCGAGCGGCGGCCCGGGCCTTGGAGACGATCGCTGCGAAGTCGGCGCCCCGAGCGATCGTCGATGGGCCGGTGTCCAGCACCGGGGTCCTCCGCACTACAGCTCGGCGAGTTTGCGGCGGCGGACCAGCATCACGAAAAACGGAGATCCCACGAGGGCGGTGATGATGCCCACCTGAACCTCCCCGGGGCGGGCGACAACCCGGCCGATGATGTCGGAGCTCAGCAGCAGGATCGGGGCCAGGACGGCCGAATACGGCAGGATCCATCTGTAGTCCGGCCCGGTGATCGACCGGGCGATGTGCGGCACCGTCAGCCCGACGAACCCGATAGGCCCGGCTGCGGCGGTCGCGGCGCCGGTCAGCAGCACCACGGCGAAAGCCGAGAAGGCTCGCGCCAGGCCCACCTTCTGCCCGAGCGACCGGGCGACGTCGTCACCGAGCGAGAGGGCGTTCAGCACCCTGCCGGATGCCAGCGCCATGATGCTCCCGGCGAGGATAAACGGCGCCACCTCGGTTGCCACCTGCGGGGTCCGGCCGGCAATCGAACCGACTGCCCAGAACCGGTACTGGTCAAGGGTTGCGACATCGACCAGGAGGATGGCGCTGGTCATCGACCCGAGGAAGGCTGTGATTGCCGCCCCGGCCAGCGCCAGCTTCACCGGGGTTGCCCCCTCCCGGCCGAGAGAGCCGAGAAAGTACACCACCAGGCTGGCGACCAGCGCCCCGGCGAAGGCGAACCAGACGTAGCCGAGGAGGGTCGCAACCCCGAACACGTAGATTGCGATGACCACGGCGAGCGCTGCCCCGGCACTGACGCCGAGGATACCCGGGTCGGCCAGCGGGTTGCGGGCGACTCCCTGCATCACGGCGCCCGACAGGCCCAGAGCGACCCCGACCAGCAGGCCGACGATGTTGCGGGGGACCCGGAGCGACCGCACGATCAGGTGGTCGTTCAGTGCGGGGTTGTAATTGAAGAATGCGTCTAGGACGGTGCCGAACGGGATCTGCTTAGACCCGTAGGCGACGCCGGCCAAGGTCACGCACCCCAACACGACAGCCGAGCCGAGCAGGCCGAGGGTCCGCGCCGGAGGGCTTGAAAACAGTCCCTTCGGGCGCCTCTCCAGGGGTGCGGTGATGCGGCGGACGGGAGGTTCGGCCAGTTTGATCGCCATACCCAGGATGTTAGGCGAACCATACATCGCTTGTAAATAGACTTAAATTCTGCTCGGGTCCTCCTGCATCCCGGGCGACATGGAGCAGGCGCTCGTTTCTGATTCCTACCCCCGGGCCAGCACCGCGGCTCGTGCGTCCTCGGCTGCCAGATCGGCGTTGATCGCGGCTCCGGCGATGACGCCCGCAGCGGCGGAGGCGCCGACCATCGCATGGAGTTCACTCGCGTTTCCGGCTGCCCACACCCCGTCGATCTTGGTCCGGTTCATCTGGTCGGTATCGATGAGCAGGCCCATCGGGTGCTCGGTGAGCTCTCCACCCAGCTGCACATAAAGGTCGGCCCGCGCAACGAACCGAGGGGCAACCGCCACTGCGTCCACGCCGAACCGGGAGTCGTCCTCCATCACCACGGCTGCCAGCACCCCGTCTTCGTCGAGCAGCCGCCGGACGGTCCCCGGCACCACCCGCACGCCCAGCGCGTCCAACTGATCCATCTCCTCGCCGCCGGGTTCCGGCATCGAGTGGAGGAACAGGGTGACGTCGTCGCTTAGCTGCCGGAACAGCAGGGTCTGATGCATGCTCATGGGGCTCGATCCCAGGATGCCGATACGCCGGCCCCGCACCTCCCAACCGTGGCAGTAGGGGCAGTGCAGCACGCTTGTGCCCCAGAACTCCTTCACCCCGGGCACTTCGGGCAGGATGTCGACCAAACCCGTCGCAAGCAGCAGCCGTCGGCCCCGTACGGTGTCGCCGCCCGCCAGGCCCAACTCGATCGGGTCATCAACCCTTCGAGCGGAGGTTGCCCGGTCGTGGCGGATCACGGCGCCGTACCGCTCAGCCTCGCGCCGGCCGGCCGCAAGCAGTTCAAAGGGCGATATCCCTTCCCGCCCCAGGAGGTTGTGGGCGCCCTCCGCCGGGGCGTTCCTTGGTTCTCCGGCATCGATAACCACTACCGACCGCAGGGAACGGGCCAGCGCAACCGCGGCGCTCAGGCCCGCTGCGCCGCCTCCAACCACCACCACGTCTGCGTCCATCCGGTACTCCTTTCGTTAGCTACTCCCAAGATAGACCCATCCTGCTCCTGCGGCATATACTATTGCGTATGACGCAAGAATTAGCCCTCGACGCTCTGATTCGTCAGCGCATTCGCGGGCTACGAATGGCCAAAGGATGGTCCCTGGACGCCTTGGCTGCACGCTGCTTTCTCAGCCCCTCCAACCTCAGCCGGATCGAGACCGGGCACCGGCGGATCGCACTCGACCAGCTGGTCCCAATTGCCCGGGCCCTGGGGACCACCCTGGATCAACTCGTCGAACACGCGGAGGATGAGGACGTGGTAATCCGGCCGCTACCCGACCACTCGCGGGGACGGACCACCTGGCTGCTCTCCGGGGAACGCACCCCCCACGGAGTGACGGTGGCGAAGATGCGGATCACGCCCGAGCGGCCCGCCCGTCCGGAACGGCTACGGGTCCACCCCGGGTACGAGTGGTTCACGGTGCTGTCCGGCACCGTCCGTCTGCAGCTGGGGGAGAGGACGATCATGGTAGAGACGGGGCAGGCGGCCGAGTTCTCGACCATGATTCCCCACTCGATCGACCCCCACGAGGGGTCGGTTGAGATCCTCACCATCTTTGACCGCGAGGGGGAGCGGGCCCACATGCACGCGGCCGAAGGCGCCGAGCCACCGGAGCCGGCCCCGTGAACCAACCGGGGTCGCCTCACCTCCAAGCCGAGTCGCTGGTGCTCCGGCGGGGGGGCCGGGTGATCCTCCGGGAGGTCTCCGCCACCTTCGATAAGGGGCGCGCCTGCGCGGTGGTCGGTCCGTCGGGATCGGGAAAGTCGAGCCTGCTGCGGTGCCTGAACGGGCTGGAGGAGCCGGAGAGCGGGCAGGTCATCCTGGACGGCACCGACATCCGAGGGATTCCCCCCACCGAGTTGCGGTGCCGGGTGGGCATGGTGGGCCAGACGCCGATCGTCTTCGAGGGGAGCATCCGGGACAATCTGGCCTACGGGCTGGAACATCCGGGCGACGACAGGCTGGCCGGGAGCCTGCAGGTGGTGGGCCTGCCGGCGGACTTCCTGGACCGCCCCTCGGATGCC
>JAJCYE010000134.1 GCA_029263075.1 Actinomycetes bacterium | reverse complement strand
GAGCGGGTCCCCGGCGCCTACAAACAGATCGAGTACGAGCTGGACATGATCGACCAACTCGGCTTCCCCGGCTACTTTTTGATCGTCTGGGACATCGTGCAGTTCTGCCGGCGCTCCGACATCTACTGCCAGGGCCGGGGGTCGGCCGCCAACAGCGCCGCCTGCTACGCGCTGGGGATCACCAACGCCGACGCCGTCGCCCTCAAGCTGCTGTTCGAACGATTCCTCTCCCCGGAGCGGGACGGCCCGCCCGACATCGACCTGGACATTGAGTCCGACCGCCGGGAGGAGGTCATCCAGTACGTTTACGAAAAACACGGTCGCCAGCACGCGGCGCAGGTGGCGAACGTGATCACCTACCGATCCAAGTCGGCGGTGCGGGACATGGCCAAGGCTCTCGGCCACTCCCCCGGCCAGCAGGATGCCTGGTCCAAACAAATCGACGGATGGGGGCCGCTGTCGGCCAACACCGGCACCGACGTCCCCGCCCCGGTCGTGGAACTGGCCTCCCGGCTGCAGAACTACCCCCGGCACCTGGGCATCCACTCGGGCGGCATGGTGATGTGTGACCGCCCGGTGATCGAGGTCTGCCCGGTGGAGTGGGCCCGCATGGAGAACCGGTCGGTGCTGCAGTGGGACAAGGAGGACTGCGCCGCCGCCGGGCTGGTCAAGTTCGACCTGCTGGGGCTGGGAATGTTGTCGGCGCTGCATTACTGCATCGACCTGATCGCCGACTACAACGGCGTGGACCTGGACCTGGCGACCCTGCCCCAGGACGACGCGGTTTACGAGATGCTATGCCGGGCCGACACCGTCGGCGTCTTCCAGGTGGAGTCCCGGGCGCAGATGGCCACGCTGCCCCGGCTCAAACCCCGTACCTTCTACGACCTGGTGGTGGAGGTCGCACTCATCCGCCCCGGTCCGATCCAGGGCGGTTCCGTCCACCCCTATATAAGGAGGCGCAACGGGAGAGAGCCGGTGACCTACCTGCACCCGCTGTTGGAGAAGTCGCTGAAGAAAACCCTGGGCGTGCCCCTGTTCCAGGAGCAGTTGATGCAGATGGCCATCGATGTCGCCGGCTTCACCGCCGCCGAGGCGGACAAGCTGCGTCAGGCGATGGGCTCCAAACGTTCGGTCGAGCGGATGGAGGCCCTCAAGGCCCGGCTCTACGCCGGGATGGCGACCCGGGGGATCACCGGGTCGATCGCCGACCAGATCTGGGACAAGCTCGTCGCCTTCTCCAGCTTCGGTTTCCCCGAGAGCCATTCGGTGAGCTTCGCCTACCTGGTCTACGCCTCGTCGTGGCTCAAGCACCACTACCCGGCGGCGTTCCTGGCGGCGCTGCTGAACGCCCAGCCGATGGGCTTTTGGGCGCCCCGGACGCTGGTCATGGACGCCCGCAGGCACGGGGTGAAGGTCTTGGGGGTGGACATCAACGCCTCTTCCGACAAGGCGACGCTTCAGACCTTCGAGGGCGACGTCGCGGTGCGGGTGGGGATCGGGTACGTGCGGACGATCGGCGAGGACCTGGCGGAGTTGATAGCGGCCAACCGGCCGTACGCCGGCATGGAGGACCTCTCCCGTCGCTGCGACCTCAAGGTCCCGCAGATGGAGGCGCTGGCCACCGCCGGGGCGTTCGACTGCTTCGGGTTGACCCGCCGGGAGGCGCTGTGGGCGGCCGGGGTGGTGGCCCGGAGCAAGGAGAACCAGTTGGCAAACCTGGTTACCGGGGCGGAGTCACCGCAGTTGCCCGACATGACCGCCCTTGAGCAGGCGTCGGCCGACTTCTGGTCGACCAGCCTGTCCCCCGACAGTTCGCCGGTGGAGTTCGTCAGGCCGGCGCTCAAAAACAAGGGGGTGCTGTCGGCTAAGGATCTGGAGACGGCCCCGCCGAACCGGACGGTGAAGGTGGGGGGCGTGGTCACCCACCGCCAGAAGCCGGCGACCGCCGGGGGAACGATCTTCGTCAGCCTGGAGGACGAGACCGGCCTGATCAACGTGATCTGCCAAAAGCAGGTGTGGGCCCGCTACCGCAAGGTGGCGACCACCTCCAAAGCACTACTGGTCACCGGCCGTCTGGAGCGCTACGACGGGGTGGTCAACCTGCTGGCGTCCAAAATCGAGCCGCTGAGCCTGACGATGGCGTCAGAGTTAAAGGCAAGAGATTTTCGGTAGCCCGGCTGAGGGATCAGCCCCGGAACTGGTCCAAAAAGCGCTGCTTGGCGGCCTGATCGGCACCCTTGCGGCCCTGAATCTCCGCTTCTCTCAGCTTGCGCTGGCGTTCACGTTCCGCCGCGGCGAGCCGTTCCCAGTTCGCCTGTTCGCGGGGTGTGGGTTCCGCCTTCTTGGTGCGGTCGTAAAGACCCAAATCAACACTCCTTTTTCTCGGCCGCCCCTCAAAGGCTACCCTTCACGGTCAATCTTGAACCGGTTCCGCCCTATTGTCGGATATCAGGGCTGCTATCCGCTAACCGGCCCCTGACCGGGTGGCCGCAACTTCACGCAACAATGCCCCGGCTCCGGCTCCAGGAACACCTCAACCCTGTTGTTTCCGAGCCCCCGGACGATACCCTCGATGAACGCCCGGTTCATCCCGCAAACCACCTCCGGAGAGCGCTGGGCCAACTGGTGAAAGGGGCAGTTCCGCAGAGCGACAACCCCCGGCGACTCCCGGAAAGGCTCGAACCCGGTGTCGGCAAGGACCTCCTCTGCTGCGGCCAGCGCCCGTTCGGGCCCGGGGCGCCTCAGCCCGCGTTCGATGCCGGCCCCACGCCCGACCTCCAGGCCTTCGGCCAGGGCCGCCGCGTTGGTGGAATCCCGGGCCGACCCGCCTTCCGGCTGATTCGCCACCCCGTCCAACAACAGCCTGCCGGCCACTTCGTAGTGGCGCTCGGGAACCGAAATCTCGATGGTCCGCCCCGAAGGTTCGTAGACCTTGGCCGGGCGCCCTGCGCCCGGACCCCCTTTGCCCGGGGGACGGGCGTAGTGGTGGGTCAAAAGCCCCTTCTCGGTGAGCTTGTCCAGGTGAAACGCCGCCAGCTTTCGGGAAATGCCCACCCGCTCGGCCACCGCTTCCCGGCTGACGGGGGCGCCTTGGGCCCGGACGAACAAGAAGATCCTGCGCCGGAGGCCATCCTCCAGAGCCGCCACTGCCGCCGTATTGGTTTCCAAGTCCCGGTTCACACGGAAATTCTATCACCAGCTAACTCGGATTTAAACCCTGCTACATGGGTACCCAGATTCTAATACCTACTTGTTCTAGTTAAATCGGTTGCAACATTCGCCAATGCACCTGTAGTCTCTATCAACCAGACAGTTGGATTATAGAAGCGAGACAGAAAGGCCACGACATGACCTCGGAGAACTGCACCATTCAGCCGTCGGACAACGGACCCTTGCTGGTACGGGGTCCGGTTACGCTCATCGACCCGGAAGGCAACCAGTTCGAGGTCGCGGGGAAGAACATAGCCTTGTGCCGCTGCGGGGCGTCCGAGAACAAGCCCTTTTGCGACGGTTCACACAAACGAATCAACTTCCGTTCCGAGGTGCGCGCCCAGGCCCCGGCTTGAACGCCTCGGTCGCCCAGGCGGGCCACCCCAACCTGAGACCCATCGGCCCGGGCGTCGATACCATCGCGGCCGAGCAGGCGGTTCAAGATCTTCTGATCGCGCTGGGCCAGGACCCGCTGACCGATCCCGGCCTGGTCGACACCCCCCGCCGGGTGGCCGCCGCTTACGCCGAGATGCTGAAGCCCAAACCGTTCCGGCTCACCACCTTCCCCAGCGAGGGGTACGACGAGATGGTCGTCGCCCGGGATATTCCCTTCAACTCGCTGTGCATGCACCACATGCTCCCGTTCACCGGCGTGGCGCACGTGGCCTACATCCCTCACGAACGAATCGTTGGTCTGTCCAAACTGGCCCGGGCGGTTGAGATGTTCGCCCGCCGGCTACAGATCCAGGAGGGCCTGACCACCCAGGTCGCGGGCTGCCTCCAGGACAACCTGGCGCCCAAAGGCGTCGGGGTAGTACTGGAGGCGGAACACATGTGCATGACGCTGCGGGGAATACAGAAGCCGGGGACCCGGACGACTACATCGGCCCTGTTGGGACAGATGCGGGAGGACCCCCGCACCCGCCAGGAATTCCTCTCCCTGATCCACGGGTCCTGAAAACACAAAATCCCCCTGCCGCTAAGGCAAGGGGATTGAGTGGTGGTGTTTAGTTCTTTGCGATGTACCAGTGGTCGCCGCCGCTGGAGGGCATCCGGGTGAAGCCGGCAACGTGGGTTGCCGGGTTGCCGATCATGCGGGTGCCGTAAGGCAGGTTTTCGGTGCCGAGCGGCAAGAAGCCACGCTCGACGTAAGAACTCGTGCACATGTTGTCATCGCTGTTTTGGACGGGAAGAATGATGGTCTCGAAACTGGGGGCGGCATCGGTGACCACGGTCTTCTCGATGGGGGAATCGACTACTGAGTAGGGCATTTTGCCTCCTTGTCCGCAGGGGACGGGTAGCAGATCTGCCCGTAGACCTGGCCGGAAGTTGAACCCGGTCGTCTCCGCGGTATCAAATGCGAAGGGTCTCTTCGTTGGGAGTCGTGGAATTGGGTCGATCGACCCGTAAAGATAATTACCACGCATTGCCAGGATAACAGGTATCAATAAATAGTCTGCTATCAAAGTAAGAGTTTGCTTAGAGATTAGCCTTCGTGTTTCGCCCGTGTAGTTTGTTTTGCGCACAGCGTGGGCATAGCTCGCTCGACCCAGGGGGGCGTAGGGATGGCAGCGGCAACCGTGGTTCAAATCGGTGACCGGGAGCTCAAGCTCTCCAACCTGGACAAGGTGCTCTACCCGCAAACCGGGTTCACCAAGGGCGACGTGATCGATTACTACACCAAGATCTCGCCGGTGCTCCTCCCCCACCTCGCCAACCGCCCACTGACGCTCAAGCGCTACCCCAACGGCGTCGACGGCCAGTTCTTCTACGAGAAGCAGTGCCCCAAGTTCCGGCCGGGTTGGATGAACACCATTCCCATCCGCAGTGAGCGCCAGAACAAAACAATCGATTTCTGCAGCATCGACGAACTCGCCGGCCTGGTGTGGGTCGCCAATCTTGCGGACCTGGAACTGCACACCTCTTTGTCGTCGGGCCAAGGCGAAGACCTGTTCCGGCCCACGGCCGCCGCATTCGACCTGGACCCCGGGCCGACGGCCGGCATCGTCGAGTGCTGCACCGTTGCGCTGGCGCTGCGCAAGATGTTCGAGGAACTGGGCCTACACGCCTACCCGAAGACCTCGGGCTCCAAGGGCATGCAGCTTTACATGCCGCTCAACTCAGCCGACACCTACGAACAGTCCAAAGCGTTCGCCCACGCGGTGGCCGGCGTAATGGAGCAGCAACTTCCCGATCTGGTGGTCTCCGACATGAAAAAGCAGCTACGTACCGGCAAGGTGCTCATCGATTGGAGCCAAAACGACTTCTTCAAAACCACGGTCTGCGTCTACTCACTGAGAGCCAAGCAGACCCCCACGGTATCGACACCGATCACCTGGGACGAGGTCACGGCCACCGAGAAATCCGCCAACCCCGACGACCTGAAATTCTCCCCGGCCCAGGCGTTGGAGAGGGTCGAAAAACACGGCGACCTGTTTGCCGAGGTGCTGCACCGGAAGCAGACCCTGCCTGCGCTTCCGTAGACTGGGGCAATGAACATATCGAAAGTCTGGATCGTCGAAGCAGCCTACGTCCAGGGCGCCGCCGAAAAGCGCGGGCCGTTCCGGGAGGAGCACCTGGCACGGGTGGGCAAACTGATCGACGCCGGGGCGGTGATTGTCGCCGGGGCCCTCGCCGATATGAGCGCCTCAGTGATGGTGTTCAACATTGAGGGCGAGGATGCGGTCCGTGCGGTGGTGGAGTCCGATATCTACTTCCAGAAGGGGATCTGGACCGGCTACACCGCCAGGGAGCTGAACCGGGTCACCCCGTAGTACTCCGGCGCCCACCGACCCGTCGACTTTTCGCGAGTCCAACGCGACACCCGGCGGCGGTGTAGAGTTCCGCCCAATGCGCCTACGCCTGTTCGTCCTCGTCCTACTGGTAGCCCTTGCCGCCACCGCGTGCAAAAGCGACCCCGAACCCACGCCGACGCCCGACGCCGAGACCCCCACCGAGGCCGCACCGCCCCCTCCTCCGGAACCCATCCGGTGCCCGCTGACCGGCGCCGAGGCGCCCGAAGGCCTGGACGTCAACCGCCCGGCGATGGCGGTCAAGATCGATAATCACCCCGCGGCCCGGCCGCAAGCCGGCCTGGAAACCGCCGACATCGTGTACGAGGAGTTGGTCGAGGGCGGCCTTACCCGCTTCATGGGGATCTTCCACTGCGGCGACGCCACCGACCTGGGCCCGGTCCGTAGCGCCCGGTCCGTAGACCCCGACCTTTTGGTGCAGTACGCGCCGGTGCTGTTCGCTTACTCCGGCGCCTCCCCCAACAACCTGGCCAAGGTCCAGCGAACCGCCGGTGTCGTGGATCTGGTCCACGGTTCCAACGGCCCCGCCTACGCCCGCAGGGGCGGCCGCTCGGCCCCCCACAACCTGTTTACCTCCACCGACAAGATCCGGTCCCGGCCCGCTTCCAAAGACGTGACCGGACCTCCCCAAACCGGCATTGTGTTCAACCCCAAGCTTGAGGCGACCCCTCCTGCTGCCGAGCCGGCTCCGGAAGCCACCGCCACCGAGACCACCGCCACCGCAGCCACCCCTGAGGCGACGCCCAGCCCCGTTACCCCCCCGGTTGTCATCCCGCCGGGAAATAAGGTTTCGTTCTCCTACTCCGGCGCCGCCGTGGTCAGCTACAGCTGGGATCCGGCATCGGGCAAGTACCTTCGCTCCCAGGGCGGCAGCCCGCACAAAGCGGCGTCGGGGACCCAGCTCAGCGGCGCCAACGTTGTAGTGATGAAGGTTCCGGTCGACCGCAGCGGCAGCTCACCTGAGATATCGACCACCGGCACCGGGGAGGCGACGGTCCTGCGCCTCGGCCAGGCAATCCACGGCAAATGGGTCCGGGCGTCGCTGGCCGGTCAGACCACCTTCGTGGACGACGCCGGGCAGACCATCGAGTTCGCCGCCGGCACCACCTGGATCAACCTGCTCCCCAGCGACCGGCCGTACACCGTCGAGTAGGGCGGCGACTAGGTGAGGTAGAGGAATCTCTCCAGGATTGCTACCTCATTGTTCAGCGCCTCGGCCTGCTCCAGCTTGCCGGCGGTCTGCAGGTACTCCGAGGAGTTGCGCCTCTCGTCCACCTCATCCATCACCACCAGCCGGACCTCCGCCGGCGTGAGTTCCCGGCGGGGGACATCGGCGTAACCGATCACCGGATCGCCGGCCGGGGCGGACTGCGGCGGCAGGTCGACCGCCTCCTTGTTGGCGATGGCCGACAGGACCGACCGGATGGCCATCATTGTGGGTTTGTCCTGGTTCTTCATCGCCGTGATCAGTTCGGCCTGAAGGACGTGGCGCAGGTTCACGACGCCAGGGCCGACTTAACCACCTGGGAGATGCGGGAACCATCGGCGGCGGCGCCGACCCGCTCCCGGACCGCCTTGATAACCGCACCCATCGCCCGGCCGCCCTCGATGCCGGCAGCGCGGACACCAGCAACCTCCTCGGCCACAATGACCGCCAGCGCCTCGTCGCTGATCTCCTCGGGCATGTAGACCGAAAGGATCTCGGCTTCGGCCCGTTCCCGGGATGCCAACTCATCGCGGCCAGCCTTCTCGTAGATCTCGGCCGCCTCTTTACGTTTTCCCAGCTCGGAGCGGATCACGCCGATCACCTGGTCGTCGTTGAGGGTGGTCTGACCCTTGCCTGAGACCTCGGCCTTGCTGATAGATGTAATGACACTGCGCAGCGTGGACTTGGCTATCTCGTCCCGGGCGCGCATGGCTGCGGTCAGGTCCTGCCTGATTTTTTCCTTCAAAGATTCCATCGTGATTCCAATCTGTTAGAGCAGCCTTCGCCCCGGTTCACCCCCGCCCCGCGGCAGGGTTACCTCTAGGGTTTGCGACCGGTGATAGTGGCTGCGAACATCTCGTCCGCCACCGCGTGAGTGAGGTCGATCCGGACGTCTTCGATGCCCGCCTTCTGCAAAAGTTCGGTCAACTCCCCAACGCTGAGCGCTCCGGCGATGCAGTCCACATAGCTGCCCCGGGCGGCGCGGTCGCCGGGCGAAAGGGCGTCCGATGCCAAGACGTCGCAGAGCGCAATAGCACCGCCGGGACGCAACACCCGGGCGATCTCGGCAAACACCGCAGGCTTGTCCTGAGACAGGTTGATCGAACAATTGGAGATCACCACATCCACGCAAGCATCGTCCAGCGGGACCTTCTCCATCTCCCCGGCCAGGAACTCCACGTTATCCAGGCGAGCGGAGCGTTTGGCCGAGTTGGCCAGAGCGACCATCTCACCGACCATGTCTATGCCGTAGACCTTGCCTGCGGCGCCCACCAGCCCCGCCGCCAAAAAGGCGTCGACGCCGGATCCCGACCCCAGATCGAGGACCGTCTGGGCTTCGGCGAAGACTCCCAAAGCGGTGGGATCCCCACAACCACATCCGGCCGAGACCGCCAGGCTCGGCAGCCCCGCGGTTTTGGAAGCCGGATAGAGAGAGGGACCGAAGACCTCGGCAGGCTCTTGTGTGTGGACGTGGCCGGGCTCGGTGGTGCTGCAGCACGCGCCATCGGTTCCACCTCCGCAGCAGGCGCCCAGGACGGTCAACTGCGAGAACTCCCTTTGGATGACATCCCGAGCGGTCCAGGCGTACTTCTGCCTGACCTCGTCGGTCAGAGTCGGGTTCATGGTGCCTCCTGGAGCGGGACGCTGCGGGAAAAGGCGGACCCTAACCCTACTCCTTGCCCGCCGTCTCCCTGTCCAGCTCTTCGTCGGTCTCCGGCGCGGTCGGCGCCAGTGCATCTTTGAGGTCGTCGACCTTCTGCTTGACCGTGAAGTTCTTGGCGGCGAAGGGGTTCAGCTTCTGGCTCCGGCTGGTGTGGAATGGCTTCTCCGGAACCGCATTGACGAAGGCGTCTCCGTAGATCGACTTCAACTCTGCGTTGCGCTCTTCAAAGGTCTGGCGTTGTTTTTTGATCTTCTTGAACTCGTCGTCCGCCGGGTTCACCGACAGGCCGTCTTCGGTCGGAGGGTTGTAGTAGCGGCTACGGAACGGCTTCCAGAGGATCTCCCTGTTGTACCGGCCGTCACGGCCCATCTTGGAGACGACCTTACCGCCGGACTCTTTGCCGAGTTCCAAAATCTCCTGAGCGCCGTCGATGTCGCCACAGGTGATCTTCTCAAGAAACCACTCGCACTTGTCCTTGGAGATGTCCTTGAGGTCGAACATGACGTCTCCGCCGCGATCGGTAAGAACCACCACGTAGTCGGGCTCCAGGGTCTCCTCACGGGAGAGGTGGTTATTCACGTCCTCCCGGAGGTTGATGACCAGGCCGCCCTCTTCTCCGCCGCGCTTCCACCAGTCGAGGACGAAATCACCCATGTTGAGCTCGTTACCGTCAACATCGATGGCGGAAATCGGTTCGGTCATTCCCTCTATCGCCTTCAGCTTAAATCCGGCTCTCTCCGCGGCGTCAACCGTGGCCTGAAGGTCATCCATACCGTCGAGTTCAACTCGGAACGTGAAGCGCTTAAACAAAAGATTGTCCTCCTGGGTTTGGCAACGAGGTTGTCTCTATTGTCTCAACAACCGGGAATTAGAGAGAAATGTTCCCGAAAAACACTTTCTTTAGTAACAGCTCGTCCTGACAGCGTGACACATTCTCCGCTCCCGCCGCCGCCACCACCGGCTCCGGCCTCCCATTTAAGGGGAAGCCGGTTGCAAGACCCGGCGTCAGCGGGTGTTTTGTTCCCCGCCGGAGGTGACCTTAACCACCGGGAGCGGGACTTTGGGTCTGACCACAACCCGCTGGCTGTTGGCCACCACCCCGTCGATCCACTCCGAGTTGGGAACCATCCCGTCGAAGTCCTTCCAAACCCGGCCGTCGGTACGACAGTCGAACCGGCGGCACAGGGCCGGGCGGTCCTCGAAAATATTGCAGCCCTTCTGGTGATCCAGGTGAGCGCAATAACCATCCTCGGCGTGGGCCACCAGGTACGGGAGTTTGCGGTCCCACTTGACCTTGCCCGAACGGACCTCTCCGGGGGTCAGCGCGAAGTTGAGCTTGCAGCAAACCGCCTTGCACAGGTGGACCCGCTCGGCGCAGTTGATCACGGCATCCGGCGCCGGGTCGGGTGGGTCTATCCGGTAGCGGGCGCCGTCCCACTCCACCGGGGACCAGGGATCGGGCTGTGTTTGTTGGACGCCGTTTTCGCCGTTGCGGCGTATCTGTTCGCCGGCCACCCAGCCGCCCCAACCGAGCGTGCGGTCCCAGCGCTCCTCTATCTTGTCGAGCCGGCCCGAGCTCCAGCCCTTCTTGCGAAGGTCCGCCATCATGCGCTGCAGATCTGACGGCTCGGGCGGGTTGTCGTCCCGGCCCAGGTCCATTTTCGCCACACAAGGTCGTCGAAGTTGAGCCAGAAGATTGTGGCGCAACCGGGGTCGACTTGGCAAGAACTTGCTCCACCCTGCACATCATGGACTAATGAGCGACAACAAGACGCATCTGCGAGTCTTTTCCACATATTCGCTTGCAGATGCCGGTCTATCGGCGGATACTCCGGACGTGACCAGTTATCGAATGGGGAGCGTGGCCGAACTGCTCGGGGTGAGCGTGGACACGGTCCGGCGCTGGGCCGACGGAGGCCGGCTCGCCACCACACGATCGGAATCCGGCAAACGGATCGTCGAAGGCGCCGTCCTGGCCGCCTTCGTCGCCGGAATCGCCCAGACCGGTGAACTCAAAAACATCAACGTCGAGTCCGCCCGCAACCACTTTCCCGGAATCATCACCAAGGTCTTGAAGGACGGGGTGGCGGCCCACGTCGAGATCCAGGCCGGCCCCCACCGCCTGGTGTCGCTGATGACCCGAGAGGCCGCCGACGAACTGCAACTGGAGCCGGGGATGCTGGCCGTTGCCGCAGTCAAGTCCACCAACGTCGTCATCGAACTACCCAGGGAGTCCTAAGAGATGAAGTTGAAAGCGTTCGGGCTGCTCGCCGTTGTGCTGCTGGTGGGTTGCCGGCCCGAAGTGGGGTACCAGGACCCGGGATCTCCGGCGGGCCAACAACTGTCCGGCAGCGCCACCGTTTTTGCCGCCGCTTCGTTGACCGAGTCGTTCCAACAGATCGGCAAGCTGTTCGAGGACGCCAACCCGTCGGCCCAGATCGTCTTCAACTTCAGCTCCTCCAGCGGCTTGGCAACCCAGATCTCCGAACAGGGCGGGGCCGACGTCTACGCCTCGGCGGACCGGGCCAACATGGATAAGGTCGCCGACCGGTCGTTGATCGACGGTTCAGCGCAGGTCTTCGCTCGCAATCGCCTGGAGATCGTCGTGGCCCCCGGCAACCCCAAGGGGATCAAAACTCTGGCCGACCTGGCGAATCCCGAACTGAAGGTGGTGCTGGCGGCCCCGCAGGTCCCCGCAGGCCACTACGCCCGGGAAGCCCTGGACAATGCCGGTGTCACCATCCGGCCGGTTTCGGAGGCGGTGGACGTTAAAGGGGTCCTCGGGCCGGTAACGCTGGGCGAGGCCGACGCCGGCATCGTCTACGCCACCGACATCAAGGCGGCGGGCAGCAGGGCCGAAGGCCTCGCCATCCCGGAGGACCTCAACGTAAACGCCGAGTACCCAATCGCCCTGGTCAAGAACGGCCGGAACGCCCAGGTCGGGCGGGCCTTCATCGACCTGGTCCTGTCGGAGGAGGGCCAACAGGTCATGGCCGACCATGGGTTCATCCCTGCCTGAGCAATGAGCACGCCCACCAGGCTGTCGGCCACCCTGGAGAAGGTGTCGACCGGAGCCGCGAAGCTGGCGGTCGGCATCGCCGTGCTGTTTTTCCTGCTGCCGCTGGTGGGGCTCTTGTTGCGCACCCCGTGGGGTGAACTGGGGACCGAACTGGCATCCCCGCCGGTGCGCAGCGCCCTGTGGCTGTCGCTGGTCTGTTCCCTGGCGGCCACCGCCATCTCGCTGGTTTTTGGGGTACCGCTGGCGTGGGCGCTAGCCCGCTGGGAGTTCCCCGGCCGCTCTTTGGTCCGGGCCCTGACCACCCTGCCGATGATCGTCCCGCCGGTGGTGGGGGGCGTCGCCCTGCTGCTGGCCTTCGGCAGGCGGGGCTTCGCCGGACGGTGGCTGGATCAAGCTTTCGGGGTCACCCTCCCCTTCACCACGGCGGGGGCGATCCTGGCGGAGACCTTCGTCGCCATGCCTTTTCTGGTCATCACGGTGGAGGCGGGCCTGCGGTCCATGAACCGCCGGTTCGAAGACGCCGCCGCGACCCTGGGCGCCCGGCCCTGGGTGACGTTCCGGCGGGTGACGCTGCCTTTGATTGCACCGAGCCTGTGGGCGGGCGCCGCGCTGGCCTGGGCCCGGGCCCTGGGAGAGTTCGGGGCCACCATCACCTTTGCCGGGAACCTGCCCGGCAGGACACAGACCATCCCACTGGCGGTGTACCTGGCCCTGGAAAACCGGTTGGAGGCGGCGATCACCTTGAGCGTGGTCCTCCTGGCGGTTTCATTGACCGTCCTGGTGCTGCTGCGCGACCGCTTTATGCCGAACCCGTGAGCCTGGAGGCGAAGGTCGGGCTGCGCCTCGGCGCCCTGGACCTTGAGGTCGACATCACCGTCGGGTCGGGAGAGGTGCTGGCCATCCTGGGACCCAACGGGTCGGGCAAGACCACACTGCTGCGGGCCCTGGCCGGTCTGCTGCCGCTGGACTCGGGCCGGGTGGCGGTGGACGGCGAGGTGGTGGAAGAGCCCTCCCGAGACGTGAGGCTGGAGCCGTCGGGCCGGTCGGTGGGGTTCGTCTTCCAGGACTACCTGCTGTTCCCCCACCTGTCGGTCCTGGAGAACGTCGC
>JAJCYE010000133.1 GCA_029263075.1 Actinomycetes bacterium | reverse complement strand
CTGCACTTCTTCGAACTCCATGGCTCCAGCTTAGAACACGCCGGGTCCTACGGAACGTCTACCGCGTGCATGATCCGGCCGAACAAGCCCGGGTTCGAGCCGGAAATTTTTATCTGACCAAGGTCAACCGCCTCCTGCACCGTCAACAATTTGATCAGCACCAAAAAGAAGTGGGTGGGCTCTGCCTCCACCAGGCAGTCGGCGTCGCCCGAGGTGACCGGCAGGACCGCAAGCCGGGAATCCTCCATCCGAAACGCCGCCCGAAGGTGGCCCGGAACGCTGACGTGTACCGTACCGGCGACCCCCCGGCTGGCGCTGGGGTTCACGAACTGGTCGAACTTGGCCACCACCAGCGGCCACAACATGGGCAGATGTTCGGCTTTGAAGGGGAAGTCGTGGTTCAGGGCGGAGGAGATCGCACACCCGTGCATCAGGTTGTGGATCAAAAAATACGACGAGAGAGTTCCCCGCGGCATCTTGCCCAACGGCGTGCTGACCAGTTGATCCGGGTCCCCTGCCTTGACCGCGCCGATGAAGTTTTCAACCGCGGTCCGCAGGTGTTCGGCCAGGGCGGTTCCGTCCCGCTCCGGGAACCCCACCAGGGATATCTCGTTTTCTTCCGCCAGCCCGGCCTGGGTGCCGTCCGAGTAGGGGTAGTCCAGGCCCATGGCGAACATCCCGAAGCCGATGTTGGCAAACGCGATGTGCGCGCCCTGCTCCCCCACGTTCCACTCGGACCGGGGCACAGGGATGGAGGTGTCGGATAATCCGTCGAGCATGTCCGCCACCTTCAGCACCACCTCTCGGGCCGCCTCGGTGTTCCGCTCAATCTCCTGGGGTCCGGGGTTGTAGTCGAGATCGGGCACGATATTCGTCAATGCTGGGAAACCACTCATGGATGATTCCTCCTATGGGCGCCACGGATTGTTGGACCACTACTCTTCGCATAGCAATGTGGAAGGTCCTCCAATGGTGTACCTTCTAATTTAGAATGTCAAGCCCTGCCGAAATCAACGCTACCGCCGCCTCCCTATTGGGGTTCCTGAGCAACGGCCCAATGACCGGTTGGGAGCTTGACGCCGCGGTTGAAGAGTCCATCGCAAACTTCTGGAACGTGACCCGCAGCCAGGTCTACCGGGAACTCCGCACCTTGGCCGAGCGGGGCTACGTGCAGGCGGGCGACGCCGGCCCCCGGGATCGCAGGCCCTACTCGATCACCCCCGCCGGCCGGGAGGCGTTCGCCAACTGGATTGTTCGGGATCCGGGATCCCCGATCGTGAGGATGCCCTTGCTGCTGACGGTGTTTTTTGGCCGGCACCTGCCCCCCGAACGCTTGGCCGAGATCCTGGAACAAGAACTTCAGGGCGGAGCGCAGGCCCTTCATCAATTTGAGGTGATGCAGCAGTCCTTCGGCGACGACCCGTTCGTAAGGCAGGTGCTGCAGTTCGGGATCGACTACCAAAAAACCCTGCTTGCCTGGCTCCAGAGCCTGGCGGCCGATCCATCGATCAAACCCCAATCCGCCGGAGACCGGCGGGATTAGTGGCAATCTTTAAGGGTGAATATCACCTTGATCGCCTGGGTCCTCGGGGCATCCGCCGGACTTTATAGCCTCCACCGCACCGCCTTGTGGATGGAACGGCGGGGTTGGCTGTTCTACCGGGACCGGCATGCCCAGTCCAGCACCGCCTCCAACGCCTTCATGCAGGTTCAGGCGATGTTCGAGCCACGTGCCGAACACGTAGTTGAGGGCCGGCGAAGTGACGAAACAAGGGCCGCTGACGAGGCCGACGCTACAGGCCCTCCGGCCGAAGATACCCTGGACCCGTGAGTGAGCCTTGGTCCGCCCCCAAAACCTGAGCGCCTCCCGCCCGGGATTGGTGAGATCGGCGGTGGGACTGTCCATAGCGGCCAGTCTTATCCATGGTCTCAATGTGCAAGAACATCTGGCCGAGTGGTGGGGCTACGGCCTGTTCTTCCTTTTTGCCGCCGCCGGGCAGTTCCTGTACGGCCTGGTCCTCATCGTTCAGCCGTGGAACTACGACGAGACCGGCGGGCACCGCGACGGCGCACGTTACGGGCGGCTGTTCTACCGGGCGGGCATCGTCGCCAACATCTTGTTGATCACCCTGTACATGGTCACCCGCACAGTGGGCATACCGTTTCTTGGGCCCTCCGCCGGACAAACCGAGCCGTTCACGGTCCTGGGAGTAGCCACCAAACTCGTGGAGGCGGGGTTGGTGGTGGCGCTGGTCAAGCTAACAAAGCAGCCTTAGCGGCGCCGGGAACCCCAGCAGTGGGTATCATCGGGGAGACCTACGAAAGGGGCCACTGATCCGTCCCGCAACACCTGGTAAATCGTCCACCGCCTACCGCAAGGTCCGGCTACTGCTCTCGCTCGCCGGACTTGTCGTTCTTTCCGGATGCGGCCCGAACTTCGGCCTCCCTGAAAGCGTCACCGAGCAGGGGAACGCAACCACCGACGTCTGGCGCTTCTTCACCCTGGCCGCGGCCGGGGTTGGGATCCTTGTCTGGGGCCTGATCCTGTGGACACTAATCCGCTACCGCCGCCGCAGCGACGAGCTTCCCAAACAAACTCTGGTCAACATCCCGATGGAGATCCTCTACACCGTGGTCCCGCTGATCCTGGTGGGGGTGCTGTTCACCGTCAGCATCAGGGGGACCGAAACGGTAAACGCCCTGGCGGCCAGCCCGGACCTGACCATTGACGTCACCGGCTTTCAATGGCAGTGGCGTTTTGACTACCAGCAGGAAGGCGTCGACGTGGTCGGCGAAACTGAAGCCCCGGCCGAGATGGTGGTGCCCGTGGGGGCAACGGTCCGCATCAATCTCACCTCCACCGACGTGATCCACGCATTTTGGCTGCCGGAGTTCCTGATCAAAACCGACGCCATTCCCCACCGGGTCAACGAATTCGATATGACAGTGACCAAAGCCGGGACCTACGACAGCGGTCGCTGCGCAGAGTACTGCGGCCTCAACCACGACAAGATGAGGTTCACCGTGAACGCCGTCTCCCAGTCGGAGTTCGATGACTGGGTCGGCCGGCAAACCTCAGCAGGAGACCGCCAGTGACATTGACCGAAGATCGCATCGAGCACGAAGACCTTCCACCGGTCCCCCGGGGAGGTTTGCTCGACTGGCTGACCACCACCGATCACAAGAAGATCGGCATCCTCTACATGGTCACCGCTTTCGGATTCTTCATGCTGGGCGGCTTCCTGGCCATGCTCATGCGGGCCGAACTGGCCGAGCCCGGCAAGCAGATAGTCGGCGAAGGTGGCTTCAACCAATTGTTCACCATGCACGGCAGCATCATGATGTTCCTGTTCGCAGTCCCGTTTGCCGTGGGGCTGGCGAACTACCTGGTCCCCCTGCAGATCGGGGCGCCGGATATGGCGTTCCCCCGCCTCAACGCCTTGAGCTACTGGATCTTCCTGGCCGGCGGCATCACCATGGTTTCGGGATTCTTGACCAACCGGGGCGCCGCCTCATTCGGTTGGACCGCCTACCCGCCCCTCTCCGGCCCCATCTACTCGCCCGGGCCGGGCGGAGACCTGTGGGTCATGGGGGTGGCCTTAACCGGCACCGCCTCGATCCTGGGTGCGGTCAACTTCATCGCAACCACCTTCTTCATGCGGGCGCCCGGAATGACCCTGTTCCGCATGCCGATGTTCACCTGGAACATCCTTGTGGTCAGCTTCATGATGATCATCGCTTTCCCGGTGATCACCGCAGCGATGGCCATGCTCTACGCCGACCGCAACCTGGGCTCCCACTTCTACGACGGGGCCGGTGGCGCCGTCCTGTTCCAGCACCTGTTCTGGTTCTTCGGGCACCCGGAGGTCTATATCGTCGCCTTGCCCTACTTCGGGGTGGTGACCGAGATATTCCCGGTCTTCTCCCGAAAACCGGTTTTCGGGTACAAGGGTTTTGTACTGGCGACGCTGGCCATCGCCGGGCTATCAATGGGCGTGTGGGCTCACCACATGTTCACCACCGGAGCGGTGCTTCTGCCGTTCTTCTCGGCGGTGACCATGCTGATCGCGGTCCCTACCGGCATGAAGTTCTTCAACTGGATCGGCACCATGTGGCGCGGGCAGATCACGCTCAAGTCACCGATGTTGTTCTCAGTGGGCTTTCTGCTCTTCTTCCTGTTCGGAGGGTTAACCGGGGTCATGCTGGCCTCGCCGCCCATCGACTTCGACGTGCACGACACCTACTTCGTAGTTGGCCACTTCCACTACGTCCTGTTCCCGACCGCGGTGCTGGCCCTGTTTGCCGGTATTTACTTTTGGTGGCCCAAGTTCACGGGCCGGATGCTCAGCGAGAAGATGGCCCACCTGCATTTCTGGCCCCTGTTCATCGGCTCCAACATGACCTTCCTGCCCATGCACCTGCTGGGCTTGCGGGGCATGCCCCGCCGGGTCGCGGACTACCTGCCGTCCACCGGCTGGGAGGAGCTCAACCGGCTGTCCACCATCGGAGCCTTTCTGGTGGGCGCTTCGACCATTCCGTTCCTGCTGAACGTCTGGTGGTCGCTTAAACGGGGCCCTGAGGCGGGCGACGACCCCTGGGAGGGCCACCATCTGGAGTGGGCAACCACTTCACCGCCACCGGCGCACAACTTTCACAAGGTTCCCCCGATCAATTCCGAGCGGCCGGTGTTCGACCTGCGCCAGGCGACCTCCACCCCAGACGAACCTCGATGAAGGTCGCCTACCGGCTGTTCGCCGGCGCCGGGGTAGGGTTTTGGATCCTCTTCGGTTTCTACTGGTTCTCCGGTTATGAACCGGCGGGGAGAACGCTGTTGCTGCTGTGCGGCCCTGCCTGTTTTCTGGTCGGCGGCTACCTTTGGCTGCAGCTGCGCAAACATGGGGAGCTTGCAGAGGACGTCGCGGGCGCCGGTCCCGGAGACGGCGCCGGACCTGTGGTCTCGGTGCCTGCCCCCAGCCTGTGGCCGCTCGGCGTGGCCTTCGGCGCCGGGACTTTCGCCGCGGGGCTGGTCCTGGGGCCATGGCTCGCCGCACCCGGGGCGATCGTGCTCATCGTCTCCGTGGTCGGGGTGGCGCTGAAGGGCCGCAACTACTAACAACTCCGGGCCGATGTTGGTGTCTGATCGCAATCCGGGGGACACTGATAGCACGTGACCTACCCGCCCTATCCCCCGCGCGACCCCAACCTCGAACCGACTGCGGTCCTTTACCCGGTCCGCCCGGATCCGTATGCCCCGGGTCCCCCGCCCCCGCCGTTGCGCCCTCCCCGCCGCCGTCGCTGGGGGCGGAGGATAACCGTTGCCGTCAGCCTCCTGCTGGTTCTGGTCATCGCTGCCGTCGCGGCCGGAGGTCTGTACGTCCAGTCCCGATTGGGGGACGTCCGCAGGGTAGCCCCAGTAGGGCTCAGCGCAGGCTCGGGCCGCTCGATGACGGTCCTGCTGGTGGGCTCGGACAGCCGGGCCGACCTGGAACCGGGTCAGGAGAGTTTCGGCAACATCGCCGGGCAGCGCAGCGACGCCCTGATGCTGCTGCGGACCGACCCCGACACGGACACGGCATCGGTCCTGTCGATCCCCCGGGACCTCTATCTGCCCATCGCCGGGACCGGCAAGAGCAACCGGATCAACACCGCCTACGCCGGGGGACCCGACCGCCTGGTCCAGACCATCACCGCCTCGCTGGGCATCCCTATCGACCACTACGTCGAGGTTAACTTTGACGGTTTCCGCGGCATCGTGGACTCAGTAGGCGGGCTGAACATCAACTTCCCCGCCCCCGCCCGGGACATCCTGGCCGAACTGAACGTCCCCACCGCAGGCTGCGTCCACCTGGACGGCAGGCAGGGACTGGCGTACGTGCGCAGCCGGCACTACGAGTCCCTGGAGGACGGCAGGTGGAAGACCGACCCCACCAGCGACTTCGGTCGGATCGCCCGTCAGCAGGACTTCATCCGCCGGATGATCAAAAAGGCGATCTCCCGGGGCATCCGCAACCCGCTCACGGCCAACAGCCTGCTCGACTCCTTCGTCGAAGACGTTGTATTGGACCAGGGGATGGGAACCATGGACCTGATCCGTCTTGGGACCACGTTCCGGTCGCTGGGGGCCGGTGGGATCGAGATGATGACCGTCCCCACCGTCGGCGCCCGGGTGGGGGCCGCGGCGGTTCAGAAGTTGAAGCAGCCGGAGGCCGGCCAGATGATCGACCGGTTCCTCAACCCCCCGCCCAAGGTGGAGCCCGCCCCGGCAGAAGCCCTGACCCCGGGCGACGTGCGGGTTCAGGTCCTCAACGGCTCGGGGCGTCCCGGCGAGGCGGGCTCGGCGTTGGCCAAGCTAGGCGGCGTGGGCTTCGTGGGGGACGGGACCAGCGACGCAACGGCCCGGACCACCAACCTGATCCGCTTCGCCAAGGGAGCCGACGCCAAGGCGGCGCTGTTGCAGGGCTACGTAATCGGAACCACCGAACTGAAAGAGGATTCGTCGGTCAAAACCAGCGACGTAGTTCTGGTCACGGGCAAGGGCTTCGGCGGGATCCGGACCTCGCCACAAGCCCCCGCCGCTCCCCCGCCCGACCCGGCCGAGGAGTGCCTGGCTTAACCCCCAACATAGTCCGCACCTTGATGCATTGATGCTAAGATGTCATGATGTCAAAAGTGCGCACCACCCTGACCATCGACGAGGAAGTTCTGCGCGCGGTCAAGGTGCAAGCCGCAAGAACCGGCAAGCCAGACAGCCAGGTTATCGAGGACGCCCTGCGGCGAGACCTCGGCCTCGACCTTCTGGAACGCCTCTGGAGCCGGGCCTCCCTGAACCAGGAGGAGGCGATGGCACTTGCCGTAGCCGCCCAACATGAGGCCAGGCGCAAAGCCATCGAATGAGGCGGGCGGTTTTCGACCCCAACGTCTTCATCTCCGCGCTGCTCTCGAGTCAGGGGACGCAGGCCGCGCTCCTGAAGGCTTGGCTACAGGGGGAGTTTGAGTTGGTGATTTCCGAAAAGGTCATAGGTGAGTTGGAACGCGTCTTCGCCTACCCAAAGATCCGCTCGAACATTCCGCTAAAAGAGAGCCGGGAGTTCATTGACCTGCTCCGGCGGGGCCAAGTGGCCGAAGACCCGGCAGGCCAGCCGCCGGTCAAATCGCCGGACCCCGCGGACGACTACTTGATAGCGCTGGCGTCCACCGAACATTGTGCTCTGGTAACCGGCGACGGACATCTCCTCGGCCTTAAGGAGCAGATACCGGTCTACTCACCCAGGGAGTTTTGGGACGTTATTACGACCAGTCCCGGCTAGGCGACGTTCGAACTCGCGGCTGCGCGGCGGCTAGACCTTCTCCGGCTCCGCGGTCTCGTAGGAGCCGTCGGCGGTTCTCACGATCACGTGGCCCGGTTCGTCGCCGGTCTTCGGGGGCCGACCCTTCAGCTCTTTGCAGATCCGGTGGGTGGCAATCCCGGCCACCAGCGGGAGGGCGAACGCCATCACCTGCAGGCCCTGCGTCACCCGCTCCAGCGGCAGGTTGAACAGACCGGCGATGACATCGTTGCCCCCGGCCACGAACAGCACCGTGTAGAACGACAGTCCCGCCACTCCCAGCGCGGTCCGGACCGGAACGTCCCGGGGGCGGTTCAGCAGGTTGTGGGGCGCGGTGTCCTTGGTGAATTTGGCCTCGATCCACGGCCAGGCGTACAAAATGTTGAAGGTCAGGCCCGGGATAAGCAGGCCCGGGAAGAATGGGTTGGGGATGGTGAAACCGAACGCTCTCACCTCCCAGGCGGGCATCAGCCGCAACGCCCCCTCCAACCAGCCCAGGTACCAGTCGGGTTGGGCGCCGGCGCTGACCCGCGCCGGGTCGAACGGGCCGTAAATCCACACCGGGTTGATCTGGAACAGTCCCGCCAACAAAGTCACGGTTGAGGCGGTCAAAAAGAACAGTGCCCCGGCCTTGACCGCGTAGGTCGGCCACATCCGGGTGCCGACGATCTTTTGTTCGGTTCTCATCGGCCCGGGGAATTGGGTGTGCTTCTGCCGCCACACCATCGCCAGGTGCAGACCCAACAACAGGCCTATGGCTCCGGGGATCAGCAGGATGTGGATGACGTACAGGCGGGAGATGATGTTGCCGAAGGGGAACTCTCCCCCGAACACCAAGAACGCCAGCCAGGTCCCCACCACCGGGATCGACAGGGCCACCGAGTACCCGATCCGCAGGCCGGTTCCGCTCAGCAGGTCGTCGGGGAGGCTGTAGCCGCTGAACCCGGCGAGCAGGCCCAGGGTCAGCAGGGTCAGCCCGACGATCCAGTTGAGTTCCCGGGGCTTGCGGAAAGCGCCGGTGAAGAATACCCGCAGCATGTGGACCACCAGGACGGCGAGGAACAGCAGAGCCGCCCAGTGGTGGATCTGGCGCATCACCAGGCCGGAGCGCACTTCGAAGCTGATGTCGAGCAGCGACTCGTACGCTTGAGACATGTGAACGCCCCGCAGTGGGGTGTACGACCCGCTGTAGATCACCTCCCGGGCGGAGGGCGAGAAGAAGAAGGTGAGGAAAATCCCGGTGCCGATGAGGATCAGGAAAAGGTAGAGGGCAATCTCGCCCAGCAGGAACGACCAGTGGTCGGGGAAGACCCGGCGCAGCGTCTTTTTGGAGAACCCGGTAATCCGCAGGCGCTCGTCTAGGAAGCGGACCGTCTTCTGGACGATCATCGGTTCATGTCCCACCACGCCGGGCCGACGGGCTCGGAGAAGTCGTCCTTCGCCACGATGTAACCGTCCTCATCGACCTCGATCGGCAACTGGGGCAGGGCCCTTGTCGCCGGTCCGGCGATGGGCTTGGCGCCGTCCAGGACATCAAAAGTCGACTGGTGGCAGGGACAGAACAGGTCGTGGGTGGCAACCCGGTACAGGCCCACCGGGCACCCGGCGTGGGTACAGATCTTGGAGTAGGCAATCAGGCCGTCCTCGGTGGTCCAATCCTCGCGACCGTCCGGCGAGTTGAGCTGATCCGGGTCGACCCGGATCAGGAGGGTTTGGGAGTCCGCCTGGTCGGTCTGACCCTCGGGGAAGACGGTGAGCACGCCCTCCACCGCCAGGTCGGTGGCCTTGACCAGTTGGCCGTCCTCCCGGACCATCCGGCTGCCTTTGCGCCACGCAGTCCTGAGCAACGAGGTGCCCGGGCTCGGACCCAACGAGCGAATGGGGAACACCAGGGCCAGCCCCATGGCGCCGGCGGCTGCGCCGAGCATGCGGAACAAGAACTTGCGGCGCCCGAAGGAGGCCTCCCATCCTTCGGAGACCACCCCGGCAACCTCCTCCTCCGCTCCCGGCGGAGGCGCATCTTCGTAGTCGCCCACCTCGGCGCCTTGAGACATGAGCTTGCCCGCCCACTCGGCCAGCCCGTAGCCCAGCCCACCGAGCGACAGCGCCAGCAGAACTCCTTCGGCCTGGACGTTGCCCCCCAGGATGTAAACCAGCGCCAGCGCCAGGCCGGCCAGGGTGCTCACGCCGAAGGCCAGCGCTATGCGCCGTACCGCCTGATCCTCGCCCTTTATCTCGTTCACTCTTTTTCTCCGACGAAGCGGCAGATCAGCACGACCATTCCAATTCCCAACAGCCAGACCACCGCACCTTCTGCAATCGGTCCGATGCGCCCCAGCCCCAAGCCCCCGGGGTCGGGCACCTCACGAAGATAGACCAGATAGCTGGCGATGGAGTCGGCGTCTTGTTTACTGAGCGTCTGTTCTTGGAAGACCGGCATGGCGCCCGGGCCGATCCGCATCGCTTCCACCACTTCCACCGGTGTGGCGTGCCTCAGTGCAGGCGCTTCCAACCCCGCTCCCACCGCTCCCCCGGCACCGGCGGAGCTATGGCAGGCGCCGCAGTTCTCGGCGTAGAGCTGCTGGCCTAGAACCAGGTCTCCCTCTTCCACGTCCACTTCCGGGATAGGCGGTCCGTCTCCCAGGGACGCGACGTAGGAGGCGATTTGAGAAATTTCCTCGCCGTCGAACGCGGCGGGTTTGCGAACGGGCTGGCGGTGCGGGTCGTCCAGGGGCATGCGGCCGGTCGAAAGCATAAAATCGGCCCCGGCTGCGCCGGCATTGGCCAGCGACGGCCCCAGGTTGGTCCCGGTTCCTCCCGCTCCATGACAGTTGGCGCAGGCGTTTTCGAACAGAACCCGCCCCTCCTCCAACCCGGCGGCCGGCGTCGCTGCCGCGGCGGTACCGGAAATTGCGCCGGCCCAGATGCCAACCGCAAACATCAGGACCCGGATGCGTCGAACGGCGGTCACGGAGCTATGAACAGGACGAAGAAAACAAGCACCCACACCACGTCGACAAAGTGCCAGTAGTAAGTAACGGCTTCTATCGCCGAGTGGTCGACCTTCCCCGACCGGCGCATGAAGACCAACATCAGGCACATGGCGGCCAGCCCCCCGAGAACATGCAGCCCGTGGAATCCGGTTATCAGATAAAAAAGCGAACCGAACGGGTGGGATGACATCTCGAATTCCAAGCCGGACCACTCCAACGCCTGGTTGGCGATGAACGCCGCACCCAACAACAACGTAATTACGGTCCACCTGGTTAGGCCGGCGAGGTCATTGCGCACCGCCGAACGCTCGGCCAGATGAAGAGTGAAGCTGGACGCCACCAGGACAGCGGTGAATACCCCGGCAAGGGTCACGTCCAGGTGTACGCCTTCGCCGGGCCACGGGGTTGTGTTGGCCTTGAGGGTGAAGTAGGCAGCAAAAAGGCCGCCAAAAAACATGACCTCCGACCCCAGCCAGATAGCCATACCGGCCGTTGTCAGCCTGGGCCTGGAAGGAACCCGATCTACAACTTCTGCGGAGCTCAAGTAGCTACCGGACACCTTTCTGCAGACTTCATTGACGGCAAACTACCGCCGTTAGGACGATCGTACCAGCGCCGGAGGCCTCATCACCGATTAGGCTGGTCGGATTGTGATATCCCCCAACTCCCCTGGGTCCCAATGGGACTGACCGACCAACTCGGCGCTACCGTGCCCTCTGCCATCCGCGAGCGGGGCAAGGAGTTGCACCGCCGCGGCGCGGTCCACGTCTATCGGGCCAACGACCTGGAGGTCCGGGCGTACGTCATGGGAAGCCGGATGTACCCCGTCGACATTTCCAGCGAGGACGGCGAGTTGCGGGTGGAGTGCGGCTGCCCCTATTTCGAGGGCGACGCCGGAATCTGCAAACACCTGTGGGCGGCGTTCCTGGCCGCCGACGCCGCCGGCTACCTGTCGACCGAAACCGCCCTGAGCACCGATGACCTGGGGGATCTGGAGTTGGGGGACGAGGACCTGGCCCGCACCCTGGACACGTTCCGCCGGGAGTCGTCGCCGGCACCACGCTACGACGCCTGGGTTTCACAACTGCGGGCAATCCAGTCGGCGCAGGACCGGATGACCACCGGGAAGAAGAGCAAACCGCGCCAGATCCTCTACCTGGTCGACGTGAACCGAACTGTGACCGAAAACCAACTTACGCTCGACGTCGTCTACCAGGAGGCTCTCAAAGACGGTTCGTGGAACAAACCCCGGCCCTTCTCAATCGCTGCCGCCAAGGTGGCTGCCCTGAATCAACTTGAGGACCGCCAGATCCTGTCGATGATCCTGGGCACCGCCGATCCTTGGTCCAGCAGCCACGGCTACTACGGCTACAGCCGGGACCGGTCGATCCCGGGAACCGGCATCACGGTTCCCTCCTCCATGACCGATGTCGTCCTGCCTTTGATCTGCAGCACGGGCCGGGGCAGGCTCCTCACCGTCCTGGAACAAGAACCCCCGGTCCTGGCTTTGGACCAAGGGCCCCGCTGGGAACTGTGGATAGAGATGAAAGGCGGGACCGATCAGGAGCCGTTCCGGGTTCAGGGTTGCCTTCGCCGGGGCGATGAAACCATGCCCCTGACCGAACCGGCACTGCTGCTTTCCAGCGGGTACCTGCTGGGCCGCGACGGCGTCGTCGCCGGGTTCGACGACTTCGGGTCGTTCAGTTGGGTGCCACTGTTGCGCCGGCAAGGCGCAATCCTGGTCCCGCGGGCTCAGGCGGATCAATTCCTGCAACACCTGGTCAAGATGCCGAAGGTTCCCAAGGTCAAGATCCCGCCCGACCTGGAGTACACCGAAGTCCAGGGCACCCCCACCCCGTTCCTGCAAATCAAGCGCCAGCCCCGGAACTCGTGGACCAGCAAGCAGGATCTGTTGACCTACCTTCACTTCAACTACGAAGACGAGACGGTCTCCGCCACGGACGCCAGCCGCGGAGTTCTCAGGCAGGACCCACGCCGGCTGTTGTTGCGCGACCGGTCGGCGGAGGAGGCCGCAAAGGCCACCCTCCACGACCTCGGCGTCAAACCCAACTCCCAGGGGGAAATGCATCTGAGCGCCCGGAACATGCCGGGCATCGTCCGGTCGCTCACCGAACTCGGCTGGCGGGTGGAGGCCGAAGGAAGCCTCTACCGCAGCGCAGGCCTGACTCAGGTGAGCGTCAGTTCGGGGATCGACTGGTTCGAACTCAAGGGTCAGGTGGAGTTCGGGGACCAGATCGCCTCTCTGCCCGCCCTGCTTGCCGCAGTCCGGCGGGGCGAAGACTTCATCCGACTGGACGACGGGTCCCTGGGTCTGTTGCCGGAGGAGTGGATCCAACGGTTCTCAGTCGTGGCAGGCATGGGTAAGGTCGATGGGGACGGACTGAGATTTAAGCTCACCCAGGCGAGCCTGCTTGACGCTTTGCTGGCGTCCCAACCCGACATCAAGGTCGACCAGGTCTTCACCCGGGTCCGGGAACGGATGCGCTCGTTCGAGGGCGTGGAGGCGTTGCCTGCGCCACCGGGTTTCCAAGGAGAGCTACGGACCTACCAGCAGGAGGGTCTGGGGTGGTTCGGCTTCCTGCAGGACTTCGGTTTTGGCGGATGCTTGGCCGACGACATGGGGCTGGGAAAAACCGTTCAGGTGCTGGCACTGCTCGAGGCCCGCAGGGAGATGAGACTGGCGGGCACCGTCAACGGGCCGTCGCTGATCGTGGTCCCCCGCTCCCTGGTGTTCAACTGGCAAGCGGAGGCGCAGCGGTTCACTCCCAAGCTCCGGGTCCTGGACCATACCGGCGCCCGCCTGGCTCCGGGGGCCCACTTCGAGGAGTACGACGTCATCCTCACCACCTACGGAACGCTGCGTCGGGACGTGGCCCACCTCACGGAATTCCGCTTCGATTACGCCATCCTGGACGAGGCGCAGGCGATCAAAAACGCCGCCACCGCCTCCGCCAAGGCGGCCCGCCTGCTCAAGGCCGACCACCGGCTGGCCCTCAGTGGAACGCCTATCGAAAACCACCTCGGGGAGCTGTGGAGCCTGTTCGAGTTTTTGAACCCCGGAATGCTGGGAGCGGCCAAGGTCTTCGCCAGCCTTGTCGACGACCGATCGCCCGACAACAGCGGCAAAAAGGCGCTGGCCCGGGCATTGCGCCCGTTCATCCTGAGGCGAACCAAGGAGCAGGTGGCTAAGGACCTTCCCCCCAAGACCGAGCAGACCCAGTTCTGCGAACTTGAGGGACCCCAGCGCAAGCACTACGACCAGTTGCGCGACCACTACCGCCGGGACCTGCTGGAGCGGGTCGACCGGGAGGGAATGGCCAAATCGAAGATGTTCGTCCTGGAGGCCCTGTTGCGGCTCCGGCAGGCGGCGTGCCACCCGGGCTTGATCGACCCGACCAAATCCGGCGAGTCAAGCGCCAAACTGGACGTTCTGCTTCCCCAGTTGCTGGAGGTGGTTGAGGAGGGGCACAAGGCCATTGTGTTCAGCCAGTTCACCAAGATGTTGGGGATTCTCAGACCCAAACTGGACGAACAAAAGGTGGCCTACGAGTACCTGGACGGGCGCACAAGAGACCGCCAGGCGCACGTCGAGCGATTCCAGACCGACCCCGACTGCCGGCTGTTCCTGATCAGCCTGAAGGCGGGTGGGCTCGGACTGAACCTCACCGCGGCCGAATACGTCTTCCTCCTCGACCCCTGGTGGAACCCGGCGGTTGAGGCTCAGGCCATCGACCGGGCGCACCGGATCGGCCAGGTCAACCCGGTCTTCGCCTACCGGCTGATCGCCAAGGGGACCGTGGAGGAAAAGGTCCTGCAACTTCAGGACTCCAAGCGGGCGCTGGCGGACGCCATCATCGGCGCCGACAACAGCTTGATCCGCCAGATCGGCCGGGACGACCTGGAGTTGCTGTTGTCTTAGGGTCCGGACATTAGCGAGCGATCCGGCTCATCGGGGGGGGTTGGCAGCAATAGGTTGGTAATGTGACAGCCGGGGTAGGAACTAAGGAGATGACACCGACGATGAACGCTCGCAAGTCCTCTTCCAGCAAAAAGCCGATCTCAGCCAGCGTCGAAACCGGCCTGTCCGCAGTGGCCAGAGGCGAACATCATGACCCCCATGCCGTCCTCGGCTACCACCAAACGGGCGGCCGTTCCTACATCCACGCCCTCCGTCCGGACGCCGCGGCGATGCGGATCCTGGTGCCGGGCGCCAAGCCGGTGAAGATGAAACGGGTAAGCGAGACAATATTTGCCGGAGAAGCGGTCCCCGACTGGGACCACCCGGAACCCTATTTGCTCCAAACCGAGTACCCGGACGGGACGGTTGTAACCATTGATGACCCGTACCGGTTCTCGCCGACCGTCGGAGAGCTGGACCGCTTTTTGTTCGGGTCGGGCAAACACCACGAACTGTGGAACGTCATGGGAGCCCACCCCCGGGTCCACCAGGGGGTCGCCGGGACCTCGTTTGCGGTCTGGGCCCCCAACGCCCGGTCGGTTCGGGTCGTCGGCAGTTTCAACCTGTGGGACGGCCGCATCCACCCGATGCGCTCGCTGGGAGGCTCCGGTATCTGGGAGTTGTTCATCCCGGGCGTGCAGCCCGGCGACCTTTACAAGTTTGAGATCCTGACCACAGAGGGCCACCTAATCACCAAGGCGGATCCGTTTGCTTTCGCCGCAGAGGTCCAGCCCGGAACCGCTGGCATCGTCACCGAAAGTTCCTTCGACTGGTCCGACAGCCCGTGGATCGAAAAGCGGAACTCGCAGACCATGCTGGACCGACCGGTCTCGATCTATGAGGTGCACCTGGGATCGTGGAAGCGCAACCCCGAGGACGGCGCCCGGCCACTCACCTACGTGGAACTTGCCACCGAACTCCCCGCCTACGTCAAGGACATGGGCTTCACCCACGTGGAGTTCATGCCGGTCGCCGAACACCCGTTCAGCGGGTCTTGGGGATACCAGGTCTCCGGCTACTACGCCCCCACCTCACGCTTCGGCTCCCCCGACGACTTCAGGGCATTGGTCGACGCCCTGCATGCAGCGGGAATCGGCGTGATCCTGGACTGGGTTCCCGGCCACTTCCCCCGTGACGAGTGGGCGCTGGCCCGCTTCGACGGCACCGCTTTGTTCGAACACGAAGACCCCCGCAAGGGTGCACACCAGGACTGGGGCACGCTGATCTTCAACTACGGCCGCAACGAGGTGCGCAACTTCCTGCTGGCCAACGCCTTGTACTGGCTGGAGGAGTTCCACATCGACGGAATCCGGGTGGATGGAGTGGCCTCCATGCTCTACCTCGACTACTCGCGGGAGGCCGGAGAGTGGGTCCCCAACGAGTTCGGCGGGAGAGAAAACCTCGAAGCCGTGTCTTTCCTCAAGGAGTTGAATGAGTTGGTCTACGCCTCGAACCCGGGCGTGATCATGGCGGCCGAGGAGTCGACGGCGTGGCCGGGGGTTTCCCGGCCCACCTACACCGGCGGGCTCGGATTCGGTTTCAAGTGGAACATGGGTTGGATGCACGACACCCTCAAGTACTTCTCCGAGGACCCCATCCACCGCCGCTACCACCACAACGACCTGACCTTCAGCCTTCTCTACGCCTTCACTGAAAATTTCATACTGCCGCTGTCCCACGACGAGGTGGTTCACGGCAAGGGTTCGCTGATCAACAAGATGCCGGGCGACCGCTGGCAAAAGGCCGCCAACTTGCGGGCGCTGCTGGGATGGATGTGGGCCCACCCGGGCAAACAACTTCTGTTCCAGGGCGGCGAGGTGGCGCAGTCCGACGAGTGGTCCCACGACCGCAGTGTCGACTGGCACCTGTTGCAGTATCCCGAACACTCCGGTGTCCAAAAGCTGGTCCGGGAACTGAACCGGACCTATGTCGCCGAGCCGGCGCTTTGGGAGAACGACTTTGCCGAGGGCGGGTTCCAGTGGATCCAGGGAGCGGACGCCGACTCGAATGTTGCCGCCTTCCTGCGGTACTC
>JAJCYE010000132.1 GCA_029263075.1 Actinomycetes bacterium | reverse complement strand
GCCAACCCGTCCTTAGGACGGGCGCAGTTCCCTCAGGATCGGATCCCCGAAGATGTCCAAACGTGACCCGCCGCCGGTCGTCAAGCCCTTGCCGAAAGCCAGGTTGTCTTGCCCGAACCATATGGGGATTACCGGCATATCGTTGCAAAGAATCCGGCCTGCCTCGGCGTACGCTGCCGCCCGCTGGGTGTCGTCGACTGTCCCCCGTGCCTTGGCCATGGCCGCGTCGAACTCGGCGCTGGAGTAGCGCGAGAAGTTGTCCAGGCTCGATGTTGAAAACAGTGGGGCGAGGAGGGATTCCGGTGAGGGGTACTTGATCGCCCACGCCAGCCGGAAGGGTCCGTCGGCACCCGATCCGGCCAAAAAGTCCAGGTACGGCTGCCAATCGTCGGTTTTCAGGACGGACTTGATGCCCAGGTCTTCCTCCCACCTGTCGGCGACCTTCTGGAGCCACTGTTCGTGCCCTCCGCCCGAATTCAAGTACACAGTCATCTCGGTGGGGGCCTCTACGCCCGCCCGGCCGAGCGCCCCTTGGGCGGCCTGTGGGTCCGCGGTTTCGGTCCCCAGTCCGGCGCAATCCCCGGCCGCGGCGCTGGACCCGGCGCTGGCCGGCAACAGGCCGGTCGGAGTCCGTCGGGAGTCGCCCAAAAGGCCGCTGATAATCGACCGGCGGTCAACCGAAAGCGCCAGCGCCTGGCGGAAGTCGGCGTTGTCGAACGGCGCCTTTTTGACCGGCAGGCCAATGTACGCCACGTGGCCGTTGACCCCGCTGCTCAGCCTTCCTTCTATGCGTCCGGCAGCCGCCAGATCCTGTACCGGCACCGGGCTGACGTCCACAACGCCTTCATCCAGCAACCGGTAGGCATCGGCGTCCGATGCAACAAATCTAAAGTTGATGGCGTCGGCCAACCCCCGGCCGCCGTTGCGGAAAGCTCCGTTGGAGGCGTGGTAGGAGTCGTTGCGAACCAGCCTGATGCCCTCGTCCGTCTGGGGGGCTTCCACCTGGTAGGGGCCCGTGCAGACTGGTTTGGCGGCGAACTCGCCGGCGGGTTTGTCGACCTCCTCTTTGGGGAGAGCGGAGCCGGCCACCAAGCTGCTCATGATCGACGGAAACTCGGCGAAGGGTTCGGTCAGTTCCACCTCCAGGGTCTGCGGGGAGGGCGCCTTTACGCCGGCCAGAGTTGGGGTAGCGCCGGCCCGGACCTCGGCGTACCCGGCCACCTTGTCGACCAGGAAATGTTCGGAAGAGCCGGTTTTCGGGTCGGCCAGCCGGGACAGCGAGTAGACGAAGTCCTCAGCAACGACGGCCCGCCCGTTGTGGAACGTCACGCCGGGACGCAGTTGAAAGGTAACTTTGCGGGCGTCGGGGGCGACCGTCCACGTCTCGGCCAGGCCCGGCTTCAGGGCTCCGGTCCGGGGATCGAACGCAAGCAGTGTGTCGCAGACCTGGGCGCCGATGATGGTCGCGGCGTTGGTGGTGATCTTGGCGGGGTCCAGCATGCCCGGATCGGTCAGCGCCACGCTCAGTTCGAATGGACCGGTGGGAGTTGCCTTAGGGGTTTCGGTCCCGCCGTTCTTGTCGCACGCGACAGCCACGAACACCAAAACCAGCAGGAGGGCGGGGAGTCGCCGGGAACTCAAGGACACCTCGCCGACTGTAGCAGTCGGCGGCGCCGGATCCGGGTAATTGGAGCGCTCAGCCCTTCGCCAGCGCGTGCCGGAGGATCGGCCCACCCAAAAAGTTGAGTTTCCGGTCACCCTCGAAGGTCACGTTGTCGGGGTTGATCGCCCAGTGGCTGACCGAGGTCCACAAAGGGATGGCCGGCATCTGGGCACAGAGTGCGTTCTCGGCTTGGACATAGAACTTCTCGATGTCCTCCGGTTCGGTGGAGGTGCGAGCTTTCCCCACCCGGTCGTCGAAGGTGCCGTCCGAAAACCCCAGCAGGTTGTTCTCCGACCCGGTCCGGAACAGGTCGCCCAGAAATTGGTCCGGCAGCGGGAGTTCGATGTCGGTGTCCATGATCCAGATTGCCGCCGAGGTGCGCGCCTTGAACGAAGAGACAATATCTTCCCCCTCCAGCGCTTGCGGCTCCAAGGTGATTCCGAGCGTCTGTTGCATCTGAAGTTGGAGGGCTTCTGCGACCAGCCTGCCGGTGGCGTTGGAGTCGTACACAAGGGGGATCTTGGTCTTGGTCTCGAACCCGGAACCGGCCAGCAGGTTCCCGGCCTTGTCCGGATCTGCGATGCGGCGGGCGAACTCGGAGCAGGTTGAGCCAATACCCGCACCGTAGGTCCCCGGGAGCCAGCGGGTGGCCGGGTGGCGCTGGTCGCCGTAGGCGGCGTCGATGATGACAAGCCGGTCCAATGCCAGCGACACGGCCTGGCGGAAGCGGGGGTCGGCTGTGACCGGGTTGGCCGGGTCGAAGGCCAGGAATGTTATCTGGGGTGTGGATATGCCGGTGTAGCCCCGGACCGACGCCAAGGCCTCTCCCAACCGGCTGTCCGGGATCGGGACTATGTCGACCTTCCCGGCGGTATAGGCCTGATAGGCGTCTTCGGGTGTCTCGAAGTAGCGGACCAGAATTCTCTCCGCCAGCCCCTGGCCCCGGCCCCTAAATGCGTCGTTGCGGCTCACGCTCTCGGTGGTTCTCACCAACCGTAGGTCGCCGGCCTCCAGCCCCTTCTCGATGACGTAGGGACCGGCACAGGTCGGCTCGGAGGGTCCGTCCGGGTTGTTGCTCAATGAGTCAAGGGATACCGGCAACAAAGCGGGGTGGGAAAGCACGGTAGGAAAGTCCGAGTACGGCTCCGAAAGATTGATCTGCACCTCAAGGTCGCTCAGGGTACGCACACCGCTGAGATGGGTGGCGGTGCCGTCCTGGACCTCGGCAAACCCCTCGACCTTCGAAACCAGTTCAGACCATGAGTCGGTGGAAGGTCTGGCCACCCGCGACAGCGCTTCCCGGACGGCTGCCGAAGTTACCGGGGTGCCGTCTTGGAAAGTGAGTCCGGGACGCAGATCCAGGATCACCTGGCGGGCGCCCATCTCCAGGGTCCAGCCGGCGGCCAGTGCCGGACGGGGGGCACCGGAATCCGGATCCAGTCCGACGAGCCCGTCACAAGCGGTCCGCAACAGGGTCAACGCCGAGCCGCCGGCGGCGCGGGGCGGGTCCAGGGTTCCTATCTGCGACAGCCCTATAACTATCGAGCCGCCGTTAGGCGTTGAGGGGTCGTTGCCTATCCCCAGCCTGTTGCACGCGCCAAGCACAACGATGCAACAACACAGAACTACGGTTTTTGGTGCGGCCCTCAACCCTTCATCAGGAAGGCCAGGGCAAATGTGGTGGCGGTAAAGATGAGGGCCGTCACGATGGTCATCCGGTCCAGGTTCTTTTCGGCCACGGTAGAACCGCCCAGTCCGCCGGCCCCGCCTCCCCCGCCGAACATCTCGGAGAGGCCGCCACCGCGTCCGGCGTGAAGCAGGACGAAGAGGATGAGCAGGAGCGACACGATTAGGTGCAGCCCGATTACGAGGTTAAGAATCATGGGGTCCCTGCAGGTCGATTAGAAAGATGCGCCAGTTTATCACTCGAACATGACGATCCGGGCGAACTGTACCGGGTCCAGGCTCGCGCCCCCCACAAGTGCGCCGTCGATGTCGGGCTGGGCCATGAGTTCATCGACGTTGCCCGGGTTGACGCTGCCGCCGTACTGGATGCGGACCTGGTCGGCGACATCCGGGTGGTGGTCGCGGATTACCGTCCGGATGACGCAGATGGTGTCCTGCGCATCCTGTGCGGTCGCGGTCTTGCCGGTGCCGATGGCCCAGATGGGTTCGTAGGCTACAACCGTCCGCGCAATCTGCTCGTCGGTCAGGTTGGCAAGGCTGTGGACCACCTGCCACTCGACCTTGGAGTTCGTGAAACCCTCCTCACGTTCTCTTAGGGTCTCCCCCACGCAGCAGATGGGGGTCAGGCCGTTACGGAAAGCGGCCTTGACCTTGATGTTGACGGTCTCGTCGCTCTCCTGGAAATAGTCCCGGCGCTCGGAGTGGCCGAGGATCACGTACTTGACCCCCAGCTTGGTAAGCATGGGTCCGGAGACCTCCCCGGTGTAGGCGCCGGCATCCTCGTGGTACATGTTCTGGCCACCGACTGCGACATCCAGGTCCTCTGAATCCACCACGGTCTGGACCGATCTAAGTGAGGTGAATGGGGGGCAGATGACTACGTCGGAACGGTTGAGGCCCTTCTGCTCCACCCGGTTGCGGAACTCCTCCACGAAGTGGATGGCCTCGATGTGGGTCTTGTTCATCTTCCAGTTGGCAGCCATGATCGGCTTTCGGCTCATGAGTTCTGGCCTTTCATCAACGCGGCCACTCCGGGCAGCACCCGGCCTTCCAGATACTCCAGAGAGGCGCCTCCGCCCGTCGAGAGGTGGTCTACTCCGCCCTCCAGCCCGAACTGGGCCAGCGCGGCTGCGGAGTCGCCGCCGCCGACGGCAGTGAAGGCTTCGGCGCCGGCCACCAGCTTGGCGACCTCACGGGTGCCTGCCTCGAAAGCCGGCCATTCGAACACGCCCATCGGGCCGTTCCACAGGATGGTTGACGCCACCCGGATCCATTCGCCGAAGCGGTAAACCGTTGAGGGGCCGATGTCGAGGGCCATGGAGCCGGCGGGGATCTGGTCGACCTCGACCACGACCCCTTCGGCATTCTCCGAAAATTCCGAGGCCACCACCACATCGTCGGGGAGCCCCATCTGGACCCCCGCCTCATCGGCAGCCTTCAACACTGCCTTGACCTCATCCAGGCGGTCGGCCTCGATGCGGGACTTGCCCACGTCGTGGCCCTGGGCCGCAAGGAAGGTGTTGGCCATGGCGCCGCCGATGAGAATGTTGTCCGCCTTGGTCAGCAGGTTCTTGACGATCCCCAGCTTGTCCGACACCTTGGACCCACCCAGGACGACCACAAACGGCCGCTTTGGGCTGGTCAAGAGGGTCGACAGGACCGAGACCTCCTTGTGCAAAAGGAGCCCCGCTGCACTCGGCAGCAGCGCCGGCACCCCGGCCACCGATGCGTGGGCCCGGTGCACCGCACCGAAAGCGTCGCAGACGTAAGCGTCGGCCAGGGACGCCAGTTCTTTGGCGAACTCGGGGTCGTTGGCCTCCTCCCGGGGGTCGTACCTGAGGTTCTGGAGCAGTGCCACGTCTCCGGGCGCCATTCCCTCCAGATCCTCGGCCGGTCCGTTGGCGGCCTCGGTCAACCGGATCGGCTTACCCAACAGGTCCGCCAGAGCCCGTGCGACGGGCTCCAGCGAGTACTTGGGGTCTACCTGGCCCTTGGGCCTGCCGAGATGCGAGCAGAGGATCACCGTGGCCCCACCGTCCAGCAGGCGGCGGATGGTGGGCAGTGCCGCGTTGATCCGCATGGGATCAACCACCTTGCCGTCCTTTAGCGGGACGTTGAAGTCGACCCTGACCAGGACCCGCTTGCCGTTTACGTCGAGGTCATCGAGAGAGGGGAGGCTCAAGCGCCCACCTTCGCTACAAGGTCGACCAGGCGGTTGGAGTAGCCCCACTCGTTGTCGTACCAGCCGATGACTTTCACCATGTTGCCGTTGGCCATTGTCGACAGGCCGTCGATGATGCAGGAGGCCGGGTTGCCCACAATGTCCCCGGACACAATCGCGTCCTCGGTGTAGACCAAACGGCCCTTCCAGTTGTCCTGCTCGGAGGCTTTGCGGTACGCATCGTTGACCTCGTCAACGGTGACGTCCCGGTCCAGCACGCAGACCAGGTCGGTTACCGAACCATCGGGAACGGGGACCCGCATGGCCATTCCGTCGAGTTTGCCCTTCAGTTCGGGGATGACTACGGACAGCGCCTTGGCTGCACCGGTGGAGGCGGGGACGATGTTGCGAGCGGCCGAACGCATGCGGCGCAGGTCTGGTTTGCCCTTGCGAGTCAGCGCGATCTGATCCTGGAGTTGCTGTTCAGTGGTGTAGGCGTGAATTGTGGTCATGAACCCGGACTTGATGCCGAAGTTGTCCATGAGGACCTTGGCCATAGGGGCAACCGAGTTGGTGGTGCAGGAAGCGTTGGAGATGACATCGTGCTTGGAGCCGTCGTACTCGTCCTCGTTGACGCCCAGGACGATGGTGACGTCGGGGTCGCCCGAGGGAGCGGAGATGATGACCTTACGGGCGCCCGCCGCCAGGTGTTTGGCGGCGCCGGCCCGGTCAGTGAAGATTCCGGTGGACTCGATAACCACGTCAACCCCGAGTTCTTTCCAGGGCAGGTCGGCAGGGTCGCGTTCGGAGGTGACCTTGATGGTGTGGCCGCCGACGTGAATACCCTCGTCGTCGACGGTGACATCTTCCTTCATGGTGCCGTGGGTGGTGTCGTACTTCAGCATGTGCCCGAGAATGTCCGGCGAGGCGATGTCGTTGACCGCGACTACCTCAACCCCGCACTCCGGGTTCTCCAGAACCGAGCGCAGAAAAATTCGTCCGATGCGGCCGAAGCCGTTTACCGCCACCTTTACAGTCATTCGCCTACCTCCAAGTCGGCTGAGATTTCAATGCCCGGGGCGCGTCGCTCGCCACAAGTAACGGCCTTAAGACCGGGCGGTAGTATGCATTATCAACCAAAACCTCCGTCGGTCGCGGGGACACCCCCCGACTCTCCCCCAGTAGCCCCGAAACACCGTGAAACACCGCTCCATCCGTACGCCCGGCTTGTCCGGGAAAGCTCCCTACTCCCCTAACCTAGGCAGAAGATGACGCAGTCAAACACCCCGGAGACGGCCAAGGAACCAACCCCGGCGTCCGGACCGGCTTCTTCCCGCGCGGTGATCGAAGTCCAAGACCTGGTCAAGCGCTACAAGAAGGCCGATGTGAATGCTGTTGACGGGATCTCGTTCAACGTTCACGAAGGCGAGTTCTTCGCCCTGCTCGGTCCCAACGGCGCCGGCAAGACGACCACCATCTCCATCTTGACCACCACCCTCCTTCCCACGTCAGGGACGGTGACCATCGGTGGATTCGACTCCAAATCGCAGTCCAACCTGGTCCGAGAACAGGTGGGGATCGTGTTTCAGCAGCCGAGTTTGGATCTCAACCTGACCGCCGAGGAGAACGTCCGGTTTCACGCCATCCTCTACGGCCTCTATCCCTGGAGGCCGGCCTACCGGCTGATGCCGGCCGAGTACCGGGCCAGATTCAACGAACTGTCGGAGATCCTGGGCTTGAAGGCTGAGATGTTCAAGCCGGTCAAGAAGTTCTCCGGGGGGATGAAGCGCAAGCTGGAGATAGTCCGGAGCCTTATGCACCGGCCCAAAGTGCTGTTTCTGGACGAGCCCACTGCCGGGCTGGACGCGGACTCGCGCCGCAACCTGTGGGAGTACCTGAAGGAGATCCGTGAAAAGACCGGCGCCACCGTCTTTCTGACCACCCACTACCTGGAGGAAGCGGAGGAGGCCGACACCATCTGCATCATCGATGGCGGCAAGATCGTCTCCTTCGGCACTCCGCTCGACATCAAAAGGGACCTGGTCGAGGAATACCTGCTTGTCACGCCGGCCGACCCCGCCGCGCTGAGGCGGGAACTGGATGACCTCAAGATCTCCTTCACTCCGGGAAATGAGTTCAAGGTGGCGCTCAACGGGACGACGGTGCACGCGGTGCTGAAGTCCATCGACACCCCGCTCACCAGCGTCAGAACCCACCTGCCGACATTGGAGGACGCCTATATCGCGGTCCTCAAGAGGTCCGATGCGGCAGATTAACGCGATCTTGGCCATCGCCCAACGGGATTTCATGAAGCTGCTGCGCGACCCGGCCCGCCTGGTTTCTTCGCTGATCTTCCCCCTGATCTTCATTACAGTTCTTGGTGGATCGTTGCAGGCGAGCTTCGGCGACGCCGACTTCAACCTGCTGACCTTCACCTTCACGGGTGTTTTGGCCCAGACGCTGTTTCAATCGGCCGCCAGCGGCGTGATTTCTCTGATCGCCGACCGCGAGGAGGACTTCAGCCAAGAGATCTTCATCAGCCCGATCTCCCGCTACTCGATAATCCTGGGCAAGACCGTCGGTGAAACCATGGTCGCGTTGCCGCAGGGGTTGGCTCTGGTGCTCCTCAGTTTCGTCCTGGGCGTTGGAATGACGATTCCCCGGGCTTTGGCCCTGTTCCCGGTGGCGCTCCTGGCCTGCCTTCTGGGGGCGGGCTTCGGGGTCATAGTGCTCTCGAACCTGCGCAACCAGCGGTCCGCCAACCAGGTCTTCCCGTTTCTGCTGCTGCCCCAATTCTTCCTGGCCGGCGTCTTTAACCCCATCACCAACCTGCCCCCCGTACTCAACTTCTTTTCAAGCCTGGCGCCGATGCGCTACGCCGTGGATCTCATGCGCTCTACCTACTATTTCGGCAAGCCGGAGTACTCGAAAGTTGTGTTGCTGAGTCCGGTAACCAACCTGGTAGTGATGGCGGCCATGTTCCTGGCGTTTCTCGGCATCGGAACAGCGATGTTCGTCCGCAAGGAGCGGAACCGCTAGAAGCCAGGCCTCTCCGGTCCTATCCTTGGGTATGGACAAAACACGGTACTGGTTCAAGCGCAAACGTTACGGCTGGGGGTTCACCCCGGCCACCTGGCAGGGGTGGGTGGTGGTCGTCGGGTATGTGGTGGTAATTGTCGCCATGATCCCCGCCTTCCTGGATGCGCCCGAGGCCGTAGAGCGGCGGGAGGCCGCGTTGTTCTTGCTGTTCACCTTCCTGGCAACCTTCGCTTTGCTTAAGGTCTCTTTCCGCAAGGGGCCTACACCCCGGTGGCGATGGGGCCGCAAGCCCGGCGACAACCCGGAAGAGGACTTCTAAGAAGCATCAACTGACCTCGGTCCGGCCCTCCGCTCAACACAAAAGCGCACCCCCGAAGGGGTGCGCTTTTGTGTTGAGCTTGTTATTTGGGTACTAGCCCTCCGACTTGCGAACCTTGCGGCTGGCAAGCAGCATCAGGCCACCACCGGCGAGGACTACAAAGCCCATGAGAGCGTTGTTGCCACCGGTCCTGGGCAGGATGTCTGCCTCGTTGTCGTCGTTGGGGTCGTAGGTCCCAGTCAATCTACCGTTGTCGTAACAACCCGGATCGGAGCGGTCGATTTTGCCATCGCCGTCATCGTCCTTGTTGTTGGAGCACTCGGGGGCCTCGCTGTCATCGTCGAGCGACTTGCACTCCGGGTCCGCCGGGAAGTCGATTTTGCCATCGCCGTCGTTGTCGATGCCGTCGTTGCACTCCGTAACCGGGCCACAAGTGGTGCCGCTTACCTCGGAGTGAGCAATGGTCACGCTGATGACGTTCGGGATGGTGAGACGAAGAGCGTTGACCTCAAGGCCGTTGGGGGTCTTGATCTGCTCGTTGGCGACCAAGGTTGCCCCGAGTCCTTCAAGGAGGCTTCCGCCCAGGTCAACAACCTGGTTGGTGGTGCCGTCCAGGGAGTCGGTCAGCGACAATCCGAGCAGTTCCACGCCGGTCAGCAGGGAACCACCGACCAGTACTGGCTGTCCCCCAACACAGGAGACCAATGCCTCAGAGCTGACGCCGTCTACTGCGAGCACTTCGCTTGCGTCACCGATAAGCGACCGAACGGTGCTGAGCAGAGCGTCGGTGGTGGGGTCTTCGGATGCGAGCGCTACGGCACCGGCGGTGCGTGCGTAGGCCTGTCCGTTGTAAAGGGCCGGCTTGGCCGGTCCACCCTGGGTCACCGTGAGGTATTCATCGGGGAGCTCGGCATCGAGCGAAGTTGCGGCCCGGGTTACTGCTTTTGCACCGGCTGCACCGACGAAGGCGGTCTGGTCAAGGTCTACGTCAACCAGGTTGTCTGCACCCTGGCCGATAGCCGGGCCAACAGAAAACGTCGGAGTTTCCGGGATTAGGGGTGCATTGAGAAGGTCAATCTTCAAACCGTAAGCACTGGCGCTTGCAGATGCGAGGGGGGTGGCAAAAGCCGGTCCGCTCAAAGCCCCGATCATCAATACAAGCGGTAAAATTACTGTACTTCTCAGGAGTTTCTTCCGCACTCGTTTTCTCCTTCTATGAAGGCCATCGTTCTGGCCAAACACGACGTTGGTTTGCCATTTTGGGTTCACAGTTCCAGTGAAGTCCCCGTTTGTTAAGCCTTGTTGAGCCGTTCTTGATTCACTCCACCCCAAAAACGTGAAAACTAGCGCATACCTAGCAACGGGCACCGTTCCCCGCGTGAGTCAATGCCAGTCTTCTGCACTGCTGCGGTGACTCTATCGGATTGAGCGTTGTCTTTCCAGAACATCTATCTATCGATTGGGTTAACGCTCAGCAGGCAAAGGGGATACGCCATCTGACGTATTTGCCGACACTTCTTCGCCGCCGGGACCTTCAACGAGTTGGAACCGGGCAACCAGTCGCTGGGCGGCGCTACGTTTGGGGTGACAAGTAGTAAGGGTGAGCATCGGCTTGTCGGTTTTGGCGATGACGGTCCAGTCGTCCGGCCGGATCACCCAGGGGTTGGCGTGTCCATCAAAAGGGGCGACCATTTCGTAGACAAACTGGCCAATCGGGGTGTCCAGTTCAACTCGGTCGCCGGTCTGGAGTTGGTCCAGATCGGCGAACGGTTTGCCGTAGGTGGTGCGGTGGCCGGCTATGGCGACGTTGCCGTTGCTCCCCGGTAGCGGAGTCTCGGGGTAGTGACCCGCGCCAACATCCAGGGCCTCCTTGGAGGTGCCCTCGACCACAACGGTGTCCACGCCCAGTCGGGGGATCCTTAATCTGGTAACCGGGCTGTGCTCTTGGATCCGATTTAACTCGAAGTCCTGCCGTGCGCTGGCCGTCTGTAGGTCTTTGGCCAGCTGAGTCTGTGCTTTCCCGGCCTGTACGTCGGTGTAGAACGGGTGCCCTATCAGGATGGCCCCGGCGACAATTGCCACCAACGCGCCCCCGGCCAACAAACGCGAAATTAGTCGGCGGGTAGACGTGGACAGCTTGTTAGACACCCAAACATCTAACCACTTTCCGAAACGGACCCGAAAATTCGGAATGCTAGGATTGCGCACCAAATCGGTGCCGAGGTGGAACTTGTTCGGCGCACCGTGTTCATCGGCGAGGGGGAACTTGTGCGGCGCACCGTGTTCATCGGCATCTTGACCTCGCTATTCCTGAGCGTGTCGCTCCCGGCCTTGTCGGCACCCCGGCAGGGCGACGACAAGTGGGCCCTCATCGTTGGGGTCAACGACCACGTGGGGCGGACCCGGGACAACATCGGTGCGGTGGGCGACGCCATCGCCTTCCAGGAGCTTCTCCGGGCCAACGGCTGGCGGGACGACCGGGTGCGTGTGCTGACCGACGGTACTGCCACTGCGGCCGCAATCCGCGGCGGAATGCAGTGGTTGGTCGACAACTGCGCCGAGACCTCCTACTGCGTTTTTCACTTCTCCGGCCATACCAAGCAGATGACCGGCGGCGACTCAACGGGCGGGCTGCACGAGTACCTGTGGGCCTCCGATAACCGCTTCATCTCCGACGACGAGTTTGCCGGCTACATGACCCGGTTGCGGGGGAACGCTTGGATCGATCTGTCCAACTGCGAGTCGGCCGGGTTCGACCACGGCATCTCCAGCCCACGCCGCCTCTTTACCGGGGCTTCCCAGGAGACGGAGAAGGGTTTTGAGTACCCTCCCTGGGCGAAGTCGGTCTGGGTCGGCAATCTGGTGCAGAAGTCCATGTTGGAAGGGGCGGGCGACGCCAACGGCGATGGGCACGTGACTCTGCGGGAGGCTCTGCCCTGGGCCGCCAACGAGTCGGCTCGTCTTACGTCCAGCCAAACTCCTTCGCCCCAGCACCCGTATGTAATGGGCGGTGAAGCATCGGACTGGTTCCCGGCGCCCGCATCTCAGTTTGCGGCTGCTTCGCCCCCGGCTAAAGTCTGCTTCTTGTTGATCCTCTGCTTCTGAGACCGCCCGGGGCTTTGGGCTATTCCTTGTCCAGGTCCCGGTGGACCACGGTGGAGCCGAATCCCTTTTCTTTGACGTAGCGGGCAATCTCTTCGCTGATGACCACGGACCGATGTTTGCCGCCCGTGCACCCGACGGCTATCGTCAGGTAGTGGCGTCCCTCCCGTACGAACCCAGGGAGCATGCTGCTTATCATCGCCCGGACTTTGGACAGGAAAGGTCCGGTGTCGGGAGCGTTCAGCACGTACCCGCGGACCTTCCGGTTGGTCCCATTGAGGGGACGTAGGTCTTCAACCCAGTGAGGGTTGGGGAGGAACCGGCAGTCGAGAACAATGTCGGCGTCCATCGGTAGGCCGTGTTTGTAGCCGAACGACATCACGTTGACCGCCATGTCGGAGCCCGGGTGCTGCTCGGCAAACAGGGACGAGATCTTGTCCCGCAGTTCATGGACGTTGAGGTCGCTGGTGTCAATGATCACGTCCGCCTCGTCGCGCAGCGGCGACATGATCTGCCGTTCCTTTTCGATGCCCTCGATGAGCCGGTCCCCCTCCGCCAGGGGGTGCCGCCGGCGGGTCTGGACGAACCGGCGTACCAGGCTCTGTTCCCGCGCCTCGAGGAACAGGATTCGGTGCTCCACTCCCCGTTCGGCCAACTGGGCAAGCGCCTTGGCGAGTTCGGGGAAAAACTCCCCTCCCCGGGCATCCACCACCAGAGCCACCTGGCTGACCTTGCTGCCCGGCACGGTCACCAGTTCGGCCATCTTCTCGATCAGAGCGGGCGGGAGGTTGTCGATTACGAAGTAGCCCAGGTCCTCAAGGCACTTGGCGCTCTCCGACCGGCCCGCCCCGGACAGGCCGGTGATGATTGTGAATCGGGGCTTGGCTGCCAGCGGTTGCTCCACTCCCCCATTAGACAGCGGATTGCAGTCCTTCGTAGATCTTTTCGGCAAGTCCGCTGCCGATGCCGGGAACCGCCGAGATCTCCTCGGCGGTTGCCGCCCGTAACCCCTTGGCTGATCCGAAGTGCCGAAGCAGGGCCCGGCGCCGGGCGGGCCCAACACCCGGCAGGCGGTCCAGGGCGCTTTCGGTCATCCGCTTTCCGCGTTGCTGGCGCTGGAAGGTGACCGCGAACCGGTGGGCCTCGTCGCGGAGGCGCTGCATCAAGTAGAGCGCCTCGGACCCTCGCGCCAGCATGATCGGGTCGGGGCGGCCGGGAACGTAGACCTCCTCCAGCCGTTTTGCCAGCGACACTACCGGAACCCCGGAAATCCCCAACGACTCCATAACTTCGACCGCCCGGTTCAGCTGACCCTTGCCCCCGTCGACCACCACCAGCCCGGGCGGGTAGGCGAAACGGCCCCTGCGCTCTACGGGCAGATCCTTCTCCTTGAGATACCGGGCGAACCGGCGCTCTATGACCTCTCCCATCGATGCGAAGTCGTCCTGGCCGGCCACCCCGCCGATTTTGAACTTGCGGTAGTCGGACTTTTTGGGCAGGGCATCCTCAAAAACCACCATGGACGCCACTACGTCGGTCGGCCCCAGGTTGGAGATGTCGTAGCATTCGATCCTGAGCGGCGCCTCGGGCAAGCCCAGCTCCTTCTGCAGTTCGGTGAGTGCCTTGGAACGGGCGGCGAAGTCGGCGGATCGTTTGAGCCGGTTTCGGTCGAACCCCTCTTTGGCGTTGCGCTCGACCGTTTCCAGCAACCGGCGCTTGGAGCCTCGTTCAGGCACCTTGATCTGCACCTTCGATCCTCGTCGTTCGGACAGCCACGCCTCCAAAACCTCCGCGGAGGCCGGCGCGCTGCTCACCAGCACGTTCTTGGGAACCTCCTGGAAGTCGGCATATAGGGACTCCAGGAAGGTGTGGACCAGCTCCGGTTCAGTCAGGGCCTCCACCCGGTCGACGATGAACCCCTTTCGTCCCACCATGCGGCCTCCGCGGACGAAAAACACCTGGAACGACGCCTCCAGGTCGTCGCCGGCAAAGGCAACGGCGTCGAAATCCTCCTTCCGGGTGCCCACCATCTCCTGGCGCTGGATCACCTTCTGCACCGCAATGAGGCGATCCCGGGCCCGGGCCGCCTGCTCGTACTCCTGCGCGCCCGCGGCCTGGTCCATCTGCTGCTGGAGGTCCTTGAGGATCGTGTCGTGTTCGCCCTCCATGAAGGCGCAGAACTTGTTCACTATCTCAAGGTGTTCGTCCGGGGAGACCTCCCCGACGCACGGTCCGGAACACCGGCCGATATGAAACAGCAGACAGGGCCGCCCGGTGCGGGCCGCCCTGTCGAACACGCCCTTGCTGCAGGTGCGGACGGGGAAGACCCGAAGGAGGAGATCGAGGGTCTCCCTGATCGCGTATGCGTGGGCGTAGGGCCCGTAGTAGCGGTCCAACTTGTTGCGTTTGCCCCGGGTCACCTTGGCTCGCGGGATCTTTTCGCTGAAACTGATGGTCAGGTAGGGGTAAGACTTGTCGTCCCGGTACCGGACGTTGAACCGGGGTTGATGCTGCTTGATGAGGGTGACCTCGAGTTGCAGCGCCTCCACCTCGTTGGTGGTGACTATCCACTCCACCTCAGCCGCGTGGTCCAGCAGCGATGCGGTGCGGGGGTGCAGGCCTGTCCCGAAGTAATTGGGAACCCGGTTCTTGAGGGTCTTGGCCTTGCCGACGTAGATAACCCTGCCGCCGGCATCCCGGAAAAGGTAGACCCCGGCGGAGTCGGGAATGTCGGAAGTGGCAGGCCGCCAGTCCTTCGAAATCAGCATACCTAGATGTTAACGACCGCCTACCGCTCGCGGCCGTTCAGAGGAGGATCGCCTCCGGACTGCACCGGGAGTACACTTTTTACAGGGACTGCGACCGGAGTAACTGTCTCCGGCGGCGCCCGAAATAGGAGGTGGCTTCATGGTAAATCCAACGTCTACGCCGATCAGGACGCCGGTAGGTTCCCTGGATGCGAGCGCCCGAACACGGTTTATCTCGCGAACTTACGGGCACCTGTTCGGGGCAATCGCGGGTTTTACCGCGATTGAGGTTTTCCTGTTCGCTACCGGGCTGGCTGAATCCATTGCCGAAGCCATCTTCCGGACCAGTTGGCTGGTCATCATGGGTGGCTTCATCATCGTGGGCATGCTCGCGAGTGGCGCCGCCGCCCGGGCCAGGTCGAAATCGGCGCAGTACGCGGCGCTCGTGGCGTATGTCGTTGCGGAATCCCTGATCTTTGTGCCCTTGCTGTATATCGCCGACAACATCGCTCCCGGCGCCATTTCCAGCGCGGCGGTGGTCACCCTCCTGGGGTTCGCCGGACTGACTGCGGTCGCCGTTTCCACGGGCAAGGACTTCTCATTCTTGAGCAGCTTCATCCGCTGGGGCGGCATTGTGGCCCTGCTGCTCATTGTGGGTTCGGTTCTGTTCGGCTTCCAACTCGGCACGTTCTTCTCAGTGGCGATGGTGGCCCTGGCTGGGGGAGCCATCCTCTACTCCACCTCAAAGGTCCTGAGGACCTACCCGGAGGACCGGTACATCTCGGCGGCCCTCGAACTGTTCGCCTCGGTGGCCCTCATGTTCTGGTACGTCCTGCGCATCTTCATGAGCCGCGACTAGCCAACCGCTCCCTAGGACAGGCCCACCCCAACCCGGGGTGGGCCTGTTTTTGTGTAGGCAGATCAGGATCGAAAATTTGAGGCGGGCTCGGCTGCATTTGAGGGGAACGCGGGATCTGCAACGTTGTAGGCTCGGTCCCCCCAAGTTTAGGTAGGGAGGGTTTATGCTCGGATTTCTCAGGTCTGCCCCATCGCAAGCTGCCCGGACCGCCGCCCTGACTGCACCGCCCGTCGCCGCACCGGGGCCGGCCTCGCGATTCCCCTTGGACAACCTTGAGATCCCGACCGAGCAAGCCTTCAGAGAACTGTCGGTCCCGGCGGGCGACCTGGTCGCCAACGGGCGCCTGGCCAAATTTTTGATCGACCTACGACCCCCGGAGCCGGCTCCCCACTTCATCAACGGCAGCTTCACCCGGTCGGGCCGGGTTCCGGATTCCGCCCGCTACCACTACTACTTCGCCCGGGAAGCCATCGGCGCCCCGGAAACTCTGGACGAGTTCAACCGGCTTACCTACTTCACCGAACCCAAGTCGCGCTACATCGCCGGCGTCGTCCACACCTACTTCCTGGACGGCAGCACCTCCCCCCTGTACGGCCTGCAGTTCTACCCGCAGGACCTGATCCGCGAGGCCGATATCCTGCTGGCGGCAACCACCGTCAAGGCCGCCATGCCCATCCCGGGCGCCCGTTTCGCCTTCGTCCCGGCCGGCCAGCAGCAGACCGTCTCCACGGTAAAGGCGGCGCTGGCCGATGCCGGGATCGAAGTCGTCCCCATCGACCAGATTTTGGGTTCGATCATCTATCTGCCGATGAACACCGGCGAGGCGTGGGGGTACCTGCGAATTTTCCCGGCAAGCAGCAACGATCTCTCTCCTGCCGACATCCCGGTGTTCGAAGAACTGCCCCTGGACCTCTCGGTGGTGGCCGGGGTGATGACCAAGGCGGTCCAGGACGCCAACTCGCACGTCAACCTCAAATCCAAAGAACGGGGCACGCCCAACATGGTCCTGCGGGACGCCGGGCCCGAGAACCCAAGGTTGGCGCCGTTTGCGGACAAGCCGGTGCACCTGGTGGTCGCCGGGGACGACTTTGTCTTGGAGGAGTCGTCCGACGAGCAGGTCGCCGCCAGGTTGGAGGAGCGCAACAGCCGTCCCTGGGTCCCGCTGGTCTGGGACGAGGAGACGAAGATCCGCACCTACGACGAGATGGCCGCAGGCACGGCCGCAGATGCCCTGGCCATGTCCTCCCGCTATGGAGGCAAAGCGGCCAACCTGGGGTTCTTGGTGCATGAAGATGCGTTGGGTAGGGTGAACCAACCCGGAACACCCAGCGGGTCCTTCGGATACGACCTGGTGCCCCTCGGGTTCGCCCTCCCGCTCAGCCTCTACCGGAATTTCGTAAACCACGTTCCCAACGCGTTCCTGCGAGCCAAATTGAAGGCTCTGATCGCCGCCGAGAAGGCGGGGGTGCTCTCCCCCGCGGAACGGGCGATGCTGGCCGACGAGGTTCAGGGCCTATTCATGCGCGGCCGGTTGCCTGAGGAGGATCTGGCCGCGATCAAAGCCGCGTTCGAGTCGGCACTGCCGGGGGTGGGGAAGGTGAAAATCCGCTCGAGCGCCAACGCCGAGGACATCCCCAACTTCGACGGGGCGGGCCTGCACGACAGCTACTCCGCCACCGTGGCCAAGGAGGACCGCGAGGACCGGGGTTGTGTAGTGGAGGAGGAGATCGAGGGCAGCGAGGTCAAGCGGAAGGTGAAACCGAAGTCGGTGGCCTGCGCGGTCAAAGGCGTCTACGCCGGCCTGTGGAACAGGAGGGCGGTTGAAGAACGATCGTTCGCCCGGATCGACCACGCCTCGGTGGCAATGGGGGCGGCGATAGTCCCCGCCTACGACAACGAGTCGCCGGTCGCGGCCAATGCTGTGGTAATCACCCGGGTGGTGAACGCCACCGGAGTCTTCGGGTACTCCCTA
>JAJCYE010000131.1 GCA_029263075.1 Actinomycetes bacterium | reverse complement strand
GCTCAAACCGTCCATGGTTGTAACGACCACCTTGACCTCCTCTTTCATCTCACAGGATTTGGAGGATGTCACGGTGGTCCTTCTTTTCAACGGATCTGGCTACTCGCCTCCCCGTCGTACACCACGTTGGTGGACACTACTACCGCCTAATGAACTTCCTCCATGAGCGCTGACACACGTCGTCATAGCTAGGCGTTGCCATCAGGCGTTAGGTTGGATTCCTCTTAACGAGTATCGACACCCATTTTCCGAAGGTGTCGCATCACGGTCGTTCGATCCAGTTTGTAGCTAAGGCCAGCTCCTTGATCGTGGCCCCGGCTTGATAGGTTGTGGCAAGTTCGGCAATTGCTGCTTCTGGCAGCCGATTTTGAATCTGTCGGCGCCGGGCTGGCTGCTTTGAGTTGGCCGGTCGGAATTCACCGGCTGTCCATCCCAGCGTGAAATCAACTGCCCGGCTAAATTCCAGGGGTCGGAAAGAGTCTGCGCCACTTGTACCAAATAGCTGCGCTCGGACACCGCGCCTGCTCCTAAGCGGAGATCGTGGGTTCGAAACCCATCGGGGGTACCAAAGTAGTCACCAGGACACCGCGCCTGCCCAAAAGCGGCCACCTGTTGAACGTCCCTCAACTTCGCCGGCGTGTAGCCGGGTTTTGGCCAAACTCAATCCTCGGGGTGGCCTCGAAAATTGAAAATAAGTATCCTGTCGATGTTCATTGCAATTGGACGATGTCCCGGGAGCCGGAACTCGGTTCCCGTTAGGGGGGTAATAGACATGAACCACAACTACAACGTCAACCCGATCATCGCCATCGGCTTCGCCCTGGTGGTTTTCGCGATCATGATGGTGCTTGCACTTAACAACACCTAATTTCAAACCCCGCAACGATTCACGGTTGGGCCCCCGGATTCATGTTTGGGGCCCAACTTTGTTTTGTCTTGGTCCAGCCCGCGGCCGGTACGGCGATAGTTGTGGTCTCGGGTAGTTTGGGTTGGAACGAGAGAAAGGTGACGGATGAGTAGCGGGGGATTATCCGCGGCGCGGTTGCGGAGAATGCACGACGTCATGTCCGAGTTCGTCGACCGGGGCGACGTGCCGGGGATCGTTACCTACATCTGCCGGCGGGGAGAGGAACACCTGGACGTTATCGGGTCCAAGAGCGTGGGCGGTGGGCCGATGGCGGCCGACACCATCTTCCGGATCGCATCGTTGACCAAGCCGATCTTCGCCGTGGGGGCGATGATCCTGGTAGAGGAATGCAAGCTGGGCTTGGACGAGCCGGTCGACAGGCTCCTTCCCGAACTCTCCGACCGTCGGGTCCTCAAGCTCGCCGATGGCCCGCTGGAGTACACCGAGCCCGCCAAGCGGCCCATCACGCTGCGGGATCTCCTCACCAAGCGCATGGGCTTCGGCAGCATCATGGAGCCCAGCGACAACTGGCCGATTGTCGAGGCGGTCAACAAACTCCAGCTGGGCACGATAGGCCCGCAAAACTCCGCCCTCCCTCCCGAGGAGTGGATCCGCCGCTTCGGATCCCTCCCGTTGCTGGCGCAGCCGGGCGAACGGTGGATGTACAACACCTCCTACTCGGTGCTGGGGGTGCTTATGGCCCGGGCGTCGGGGCAGGCGCTGGAGGAGTTTTTGGGCGACCGGATCTTCGGGCCGCTGGGGATGTCCGACACCAGCTTCACCGTCCCCGAGCCCAAGATGGAGCGCCTGGCGGGCCACTACCGGTTCAGCGAGAGCGCCGGCCGGCTCAAGCAGATCCCGGACGATCTAAACGACGGTGGGTGGTCCGGCCGGGGCGAGTTGGCGTCCACCACGGGCGACTACGCCCGGTTCGGCCGGATGATGTTGAACAAGGGCCGCCTGGACGGCGAGCGCATCCTCTCCCGCCTGAGCGTTGAAACGATGATCACCGACCACATCACGCCGGAACAGAAGGCGGCCTCCCCGTTCTTCCCGGGATTTTGGGACAGCCGCGGTTGGGGGTTCGGGGTGGCGATGGTCACCCGCCGGGACGATATCGCTTCGGTTCCGGGCCGGTTCGGTTGGGATGGCGGCACCGGCACCTCCTGGTACGCCGATCCATCGGAAGACCTGCAAGCCATTCTTATGACCCAGGTTGAGCAGTTTCCGTCGGGGATCTACGAGGACTTTTGGACCTCGGTCTACCAGGCGATAGACGACTAGCGGCTACCTGTCGCCGATGTGCAGGAACGCTTTGATGAAGTGAGTCATCGGGCGTTCCGAGAACTTCGGTTTGACGACCTCGTTGGGGTCGGGGGCCCAGACCGGACGGCCGTCGGCGTCTCGTGCCATGAGGTAGTCCTGGAATCGTTTTTCGTCTTCGTCCATATGGGGATTCTGTTCCTTTCAGGCCCTCTGCGTAAAACCAGTTTCGCATTATTGTTCAGCCGGGCAGGTTCGGGGTGGATTGGTGCCCGTGGTGGGCGCTTCCGGCCAAGGCCAGTGCTCCGGAGGGCCCTGCCATCCCACCCAACTTGGCCGGGCGGATGAACCCGGCGCCGGTGAAGGTGTCCGGGCCGGGGTACCCACCCAGTGTTTCCCGCAATGCATCTCGAATCCGGGGCAGCAGACCCCCGGTGAGCCCCACGCCGCCGCCGACCACAATCCGCTGCGGCGCGAAGGCTAAAACGATGGTCCTGAAACCGTCCGCCAGGTAGGCGGCCTCCAGGGCCATCGCCTTTTCCCGCAGGTCCCCGGTCATCTCCTCGGCGGGACGGCCCCAGCGGGCCTGGATCGCCGGTCCGCTTGCCATGCCCTCAAGGCAGTCCGAGTGGAAGGGACAGATGCCCGGGAAATCGTCTCCTGGCTGGCGTGGCACGGCGATGTGGCCGAGTTCGGGGTGCAGGGCACCCCGCACCGGCGCTCCGTTTGACACCACCCCCACCCCGATCCCGGTCCCGACGGTTACGTAGGCATGGGTGCGAACCCCCATTGCCGCGCCGATGAGGCCTTCGGCCAGGCCGGCCGCCTCTACATCGGACGCCAGTGCGATCGGGATGTTGAAGGAGCGCCTGACCGGGCCGACTACCGCGGCACCGGACCACCCCGGCTTCGGGGTGGCGAGCAGAGTGCCATAGGCGGGTGAGGATTCCAGGAGGTCCACCGGTCCGAATGCGGCAATCCCCACCGCCTCCAGCCTGCCGTGGGTCCTTTGAAAGGCTTCCAATCGCTCAACCGCCCAGGCCAGGGTCGATGCCGGGGTGGAGGTGGGGGAGCGGTCCGAGACCAGAATCTCCCCCGGGGAGTGGCCGGCGCAGCAGATTACCTTTGTGCCGCCCAGTTCGATTCCCCCGTAGAGGGGCCGGGGTGAACTGCCCGGACCGGTCAACTTGTGACCCGACGTTCGGGGAATCCGTGGGAACTAGGCTTCGACGGAATCTCTTACCGGAGCCGGCCTGCTGATCAGGCCTTCCAGCAGTCGCTCCGCCGACTCGGTTATCTCGCCGACTGCGGCGTAGAAAACCTCGCTGTTCGCGGAGGAGGGTTTGGGGTAACCGCTGATCTTGCGGACGAACTGCAGGGCGGCGGCCCGGACCTCTTCGGGGGTCGCGGGCTCCTGCGGGTTGCGAAGCTTCTTGATACTCCGGCACATATTCCGAAGATACCACCGTCAATCCTCCTCGCCTAGTGTCCGGCGGAGCCCCCGGAGCAGCGCTTGGCGTTCGGTATCGTCCAGGCGGGCCTCCGGGTGGTTCACGGTGTACCGGAACGGGGGCATCTCTGCGTCCTCAACGGTGTCGGCCGCCTTGTCGGTTTCGTTGTCCTTGCGCCCCATCTCGGAGAAGTTGAGCTCGGCCCGGCCGTTGATCACGTCGCGGTAGACGAACCAGGACACCGGAGCGATGTTGGAGTACCAGGGCCACCTGGTTCGGTTGCTGTGACAGTCGTAGCAAGCCCGGTCGGCCAGGTCGGCGGTTACCGGCGAGTCCCACTGCGGCTCGTTGAGGACACCGGGGTTGTTGTGATCCCTGCCGTAGGGAACCAGTTGGATTGCGGCCAGGGAGACCAAGCCGGCGACTGCGGCTACCCCTAGGGCTTTGACCAGACGGGGACCGGGTCGTTTCATGCGATTGGCTTAGCCGAAGTAGTCCGGCTCGTTGCCGGGCTTCCATTTGATGTTGCATCCGATGCTGGGCCGCTGGTCCTCCGGCACCGGCCTGCCTTCCAACAGGGCTTGGGCTGCGGCCACCAGATCATCCCCGGTTACCGGGAGATCGTTTTTCGGGCGGCTGGCGTCGAACTGCCCGCGGTAAGCGAGGGCGCCGTTGGCGTCGAACAGGTAAAAGTCGGGGGTGCAGGCGGCTCGGAAGGACTTGGCTACGCTCTGATCTTCGTCCACAAGGTAGGGGAACGTGTAGCCGAACTCCAGCGCCTCGGCTTTCATGGCTTCCGGGGAGTCGTCGGGGTAAAGTTCGGCGTTGTTGCTGTTGATCCCCACCACTGCCAGACCCCTACCGGCCAGATCTTTGGTGACTTCGGCCAGGCGGGGGCGAATGTGCTTAACGTAGGGGCAGTGGTTGCAGATGAACATCACCAGCGCAGGGTTCCCCTGTAAACCGGAACTCGAGTGGGTCTCTCCGGCGGGGTCCGCAAGTTCGAAGGCGGGCATTTTGCTGCCAAGGGGCAGCATCGTTGAATTCACAGAAACCATCGGTCCTCCTTGAGGCTCGCTGTTGGGCTTGTTCCCCGCGCCGTCGGCGACAAACGGCCTTCGGCCCGCACGATGAGGTTACTTGAAGACGGACCGAACCGAACCTCGTGCTCCCGACCATGGCAATCTGCGGGACAATATCAACATGTCCTCCACCGACCGGGCCATGATGCTCGGCATCCGCCACCGTTGCGGACAGCAGCTTCAGTTCTGGATCCCCATCTATCTGGTGGCGCCCATAGTCGCCGAACTGTCCGGCCATGAGGTGGGCGCGCTCTCCGGCTGGATGCAGGAGGAGGGCATGCTCCCGAGCCCTACGGAACCCCAGCCGTTGAACCTAATCGAGCACCTCAAAGAGCAGCTTGCCCCGCGGGACATTGCCTTCATAGATGTTGAAAACGACGCTTCCGCCTGTCCCCGATGCGGAGGCCTGATCCCCTGGGTCGACGCGGTGGGCCAGTACGTTGCCAGTCAGAACGACGGCTAGGCCCATGGCGAGCAGAACGCGCAGGGGGGGTTCCGGCCCGTGGAAAAACCGGGATGGGTCGGGTCTGGACCTTCGTTCGCTTGAAGACTCGCTGCTGGGTCCTGCCGCCGGCCGGGTGGACGGATTCGAGGTCCGCCATACCTCCAACCACGAAAAGCGGTATCGCTGTCCCTACTGTGAAGGCTGGGTGGAACCGGGTACCCTGCACACCGTGGCGCTTCCTTCGGGGCGGCCGGAAGAACGCCGCCACTATCACGCCGGGTGCTGGGCGCGTCAGGCCAGAAGCGGCAGGGGAGGGCGCAGATGAACCGGCTCAGGGGAAACGCTCAATGCTGGTGCGGCTCGGGCCGCAAGTTCAAGCGGTGTCACGGCGACCAGAGGGCCATGCGCCGTAGGCCGGTGCAGCCGGGCCGGGTCGGCCCGCTGCTGGCGGTCCCGTCCTCCATAACGCCGCCCGACTACGTCAATGGACAACTTCCCGTCACGTCATCCTCGTTCCAGGTGCATTCAGGGGAGTCGCTGGAGAGGCTGCGGGTCGCTTGCCGGGTGGCTGCCGAGGTCCTGGAGACCGTCGGGCGCGAGGTTGCGCCGGGAGTTACCACCGACTACCTCGACCAGGTGGCGCACGAGGCCTTCATCAGCCGGGGCGCCTACCCGTCGACCCTGACCTACAAGGGGTACCCAAAGTCCATCTGCACCTCGGTGAACGAGGTCATCTGCCACGGGATTCCCGATGATAGACCCCTCCAGGAGGGAGATATCGTCAACGTGGACGTCACGGGATACGTTGAAGGCATGCACGGAGACACGTCGGCGACCTTCGGTGTAGGAGAGATCTCTCCGTCGCTGCAGGCGTTGATCGACGTAACCCGGGACGCCACCTTGTTGGGGATCGCCGCGGTGGCGCCGGGCCGGACCCTAAACGCCATCGGTGCGGCCATTCAGCCCTACGCCTTCGCTCACGGTTTTGGGGTGGTGGTCGACTACGGGGGCCACGGAATCGGCTCGGTATTCCACGCCGCCCCCCACGTGAACCACACGGTTCATGACTGGGACACCACGCCTTTCGAGCCCGGGATGACCTTTACTGTGGAGCCCATGATCACCGCGGGATCTCCCAACCACCATATGTGGAGCGACGGATGGACGGTTGCGGCGAACGACCTTCTTCCGACGGCTCAGTTCGAGCACACCGTGATCGTGACCGACGCCGCGGTTGAGATTCTTACCCTGACTGCTCAGGGGTCCAGCCCGGCCGGAACGCTCGCGCTGGTTGCTGGGGAGACCCTGACCCCCAAGCCCTGACCCGGGCCCGATACTTCAGCTTGCACGGGCGCCGAATTGAGAGGAAGATTCTCTTTTTCCCGCCCCTTGGAAGGTCCTCGTAGTGAACAGTCGCAAGATCCTCATCGGCGTGCTCTTGGCGCTGGCCCTGATGCTCCTCGGTGCGTGTGCCGCTGAGACCCCCGTAGGCGATTCCGGCGAAACCGGCGAAACCGTTAGTCCCACGCCGTCGGCCGGACCCGGCTCGGACTCCAGCCCCGCGCCGACCCCGGAAGTCACCCCGGAACCGGATCCAACCGGCGTGGCGCCCGAGGCGGCGGGTCCCGGTGTTACCCCGAAGAAGTCCAAGCCGGCGGGTCGGGTGTCCGCCAGCGCCTCCGAGTCCGGTGGGACCAACGATTCCGATCCGGATGGCCCGGACGAGCAAGAGGAAGCACCAACCGGGTCTGAGTCCGGCCAGTCGTCCGTGGGGGGGACTTCGGGTGCCGACAGCAACGTCGCGGTGTCCGGAGGCGATGGTGGGACCTCTGACGGGCGTTCCAAGGGTTCCAAGGGCGGCGACGACGGCGACGACGGCGACGACGACGATGATGACGACGACCACGGCAATCGCGGAAATCGCGGCGGTCACGATGATGGCGATGATGACGATACGCCCGTGCTGCCGCCCAACACGGTGGTGGACGACGGCGTGAATGGGCCGCAGACGATTCACACGTCGTGCTCGCAGCCGCTGCGGATCGGCGATGTCTTCGGCGCGTATACGGTGACGGATCTGATCAAGATCTACGATGATGATGAAGATGAGGACGATCGTGGTAACAACATCCAACTCCGCGGGAGCTTCGACTCGGCCCTGCTGATCGACCTTGATCTTGATGATGCCGCTTACCTGATCGAAGACGGTCATGGCTATGCGTTCACGCTGGTCATACCGGCCGGCTCGTTCGAGCGTGAAGGGGCAGCGAGTCGGCGGAAGTTCAAGTTCGACGAAGAGGTGGAGGGCGGGATCGAAGTCGACGCCAGGTTCGATTTCCGCAAGTGCGAGTTCCGCCTGGATATGGCTCACGTCGTGGGCACTCCGGAGATTGTCGGCACTACGCTTACAGTGAGCCTCGACGTCGGTGCTAACGCAGCCCTCGAAACCGTGGAGATGGAGGAGAAGGGCAACCACTTGGAGCACAAGAAGACGCCGAAGATCAAATGCTGCGGCCACGACGATGATGACGACGGCGATGACGATGACGACGGCCACGACGATGATGATGACGGTGACGACGACGACAGCGATGACGACGGCGACGACGACGATGGCGGTGCGCCGATAGTGTTCGAGGCGGGTGTGTCCGCTACTGTGGTTCGCTACAGCATCGGAGCGGGGTCATATCCGGAAACCACACGTGAGCACATGGCGGCAATCGACGTGTGTGCCTTCGATGCGTCGCTTGGCGGCTGTGCACGGTCGGCGTGTGGCGGCGTCACACACCGGGCCTACGAGTGCATTCTCGCGGAATGCGTGCCGGTTGACTGTTGCACGACAAACAACGCCGGGGAGTGCGCCGCCGATCTTCCGGCGGGTGATTTCGTGCTCGTCGCGTATGATCCGACCGACACGGCACTCCCTGACCCGCTGGGCACTACGTTGGACAACGTGACCGCGGCTGAGATGCGGACGGCATCGCTGTTCCAGCTTGTAACGGCGGAGGGTGTGAGCCTGCCCGGCAAATCGACGACCGTCGCCATTCCGCCGAGCGCGGAGTTGGTGATTATCGAGCCTGAATACGTCGTCTGGGACGCGGTTCAAGAGTTCTATCCGTTCGTACTCGAGGGCATCGGAAGTTGGTCCGTGACGGTCTCGGTCGCCCCGCCCGCCGGGTTCGTGGCCGATTATGAATCCCTGTCGGCGGAAGTCGCAGATGCCACGCAGGCGGTGCAGTTCGTGATCACCGAGGTCGGGAGCGATTGGATCCCGACACAGACAACGTTCTTGGCGACCCACGATGGCGGCATCCAATTGGTAGCGAGCGAAGTCGATGTCTTCGTAACCGCTGAGTATGCGGGTAGCCAGGGATTCGACGTGGCCACGATGCGCGACCAGGGTTTGGTGAAAGAGACGGCGGTCGTTCACGCGGCAGAAGATGGCGCCGCGCCTGGCAGCGGACCTGGGTTGTGTGGCCCCATCGGACCGGCGATGCTCCTGACCTTCTTCGGCTTGGTTGCACTCCGCCTTGTCGGGCCGCGCGGATCGGCGCGCCAGCGGGCCGACAAGACGGCGTGCCCGTAGCTCTGGCGATTCGACTGGGACGTTGGCACCAGCGCAGCGTATCTGTCCGACGAACGCCGCATGGCCAATCGATTTCCGTTGCGCACTGATTGTGAGGTGACCTTCGTCAGAGCAGCCGGCGACTAACCGCCTGTACCGAAGCGGGTCACGGCGGCGGCGATGAAAGCCGGAACGTAGCAGGCACGCGAAATCGACCGCCTTCCAGCTCGCCCAATTGCCCCAGCCCATCGCTTCCAGTGAAAGCGTACAGGGAGAGCCTGTGGCGTTTTCGCGCCCATCCGCCCCAGCTTCAGTTGCCCGCGTTTGGCTTTCGACTTGCGGGGATTCAGTCTGTCTTGTGACAACGGACGCGTGATCGTAGCCATACGGACGGCATTGTGGCGAAGAACGTCCGCCTGGGGTCGCGTGCGTTGACGCCTTGCCGCCCGCTAATCAGCATGACGGGAGGGGCCAATTGATGCCTACCTCATTGCTGCCGGGGCGCTGCCCCAGCTGCGGCGTGCGTGACATACCGTGGTTGGGCAGCTCACGGTTCTGGACGATTGCGATCCTGGACGCTGTTGTGCTTGCCGCCGCCATCGTCTGGTACTGTGCGCTGGACCCTGGGCTAAGGCCGCCGAGGCCGAGCTACCGAATCGGGAACGGGACCTTCCTTGAAACAAACGAACCAGTTCCAGAGAACTGGAAGGAGTTTCTCCCTCCGGGCGTCGAGGATCTGAGGAAGGAGCGAGAGGGCGGAGGAGTCGTCAAGGCCGTGTCCTCGGTCGAGGGCAGTTCAGGTTGACTCGCCCAATTCGCCAGCAACCCGTATCAACGCGCGATCGACGAGGCAAAGAGAGATGCGAAGCGGCACGCCTTCGAACAGCGCAAGCTCCGGCGGAAAGAACGCGAACTTGAGTACCGACAGTGGCAGCACGGTTCCCGTCGGATCGCTAGACTACAGATGGGGATTATCACGGGAACAGGTGTTCTGATTGTGGTCCTAACGCTTGCGGCCCGCCGATTCTGGATCGTGAGCAGGGCGATGTCTTCGTATTGCTGGAATTGTGGGCAGGCGATGCAACGGTAGACGGCGACGCCTCCATGGTTGCTGGCAGATCAAACAGCCGCTCGGCATGCTCGAACTTGCGGAACGCGTCAGCCCTCGGTGGTCCGCATGTCACGCGCGAGTACTTCGTTCGTAGGGTCGGTTCTTCGGGCCTGTCATTGGTGGGTCATTGGGGTGGGTAGTGCCTATTCTATGGCACTCACACAGAGGATCGCAGGCTCATGCGGGCGATTGCATAACGCTGATTTCTGCGTTGATCCGCGTGAGTCTGAAACAGCGTGCGGAGCGAAATGATTACATTGGATCGTGCATGCATAATGTGCTTGTATAGCAGCACGATATGCCTGTCGCGTGACGCGACGGGATTGGTTCTGTGTTCTGCATTAACTAATGATTATGTTGAGGCAGGCGAGTGCCATTAGGGGGGCACTTTGGAGAAGGGCCAGTGCTGCGCTCACGGCTCAACTGTGCGGTTGGCCAAGTCGAGAAAGGGGTCATCTACTCCGATGGACTCCTGTATGATGGCGGTCATCACTGCGTACAGGCGGTCGAGTTCGGAATAGGCTTCGACGACGGCTTCTTCCTCGTGGGCACGAAGGAACTCGGAGTGCTCGTTGCGGTGGAGCGAGCTGTATCGTCTCGTGCATTGAAGGAAGGATATGACTAGCTGGCGGTAGCTATGGACCAGGCTCCAAACCGCAGGATGGTAGATTGCCCTGTTGTCCTCCAGCGTGCGAAAGAACTGATCGAAGTGGCTCCTCAACGGCTCCTCTCCACCTTCAGTGTCTTGCGGCAGATTGTCGCGGATGTCACGGCACGCGTTTCGGATCGCGTAGACTTGGCCGAGTGTCGTCTTGTAGCATGCCATTTGCGCGTCCGTAATGCGTTCCCAACGCTTGCTGCGAAGCGACAGAAACGTCTCAAACCTCCTCTCCCGCTTAGCGAAGTGGAACCGAAGCGACTGGTCGATGAAGCGCCTCAGAGAGAACGTAGCGACTGCAACAAAGGCGGCTGATGAGACCACCGACGTGAGAACAGATTGCCAATCCATGAGTGACACTCCGATGGCGGGGCTATGGGGCAGTGGCGTGATCACCCTCATTCGGGCGAGCGCTGCTATAGACGAAGTCGTAGGCGCTATTACATGCCTTGCAACGGGCTGCATGGCTTTTTGCGATACGTGCGAGGCGAATCAACATGCGCTTGCTATCCCAACAAGCCTGACAATACGCGCTGTCGATCGATTCGTCCTTCCGCCAGTATGCATGCCGAGCATAGTATAGCTGCTTGTCGATTGCGTCCGTCTTGTCGTGAGCCTCGATTTGCTTGCGGAGCTTGGCGTTCTCTTCCTGTAAGTCCAGGGCGTCACTTCGAGCGTCAAGCAATGCCGCTACTAGCTCCACTCTCAACTCCGCGTCACGTACCTCGACGAGCAACTTGGCAGCGCCGCCGATCTTCTCTGATATGCTCATAGTGGCGACCATGGTAACCGTACCTCGGTCGCCTGCAAATCCCCACCAGCCTCGTTACCTACCGTTTCCATTGGAAGGATCAGGTTCCATGCGGCTGCGCATGGCGTAAACGGCAGCGGGAGTGACGCCTAGTCGTTTGGCTTGTTCCTTGACGGGTATTCCTGCCTTGTCCCAACGCTCCAGTTTGCCGCGTTTTTTCTGATCGAGTGGGCGTCCCAAGCGAACCCCTTTGTGGCGAGCGACAGCCAAGCCGGAGCGTATCCTCTCCGACGCATGGTCTGACTCAAGCTGACTCAGAATTGAAAACAGACCGATCAAGAATTTGCTGTACGGCGAATTATCGAACGTGATGCCCTGAGTGATCACGTCGATTCTTACTCCAAGCTCCATGAGTTCCGCTATCGTCCGCATGCAGGAAATGGCAGAACGCCCGAGCCTATCGATTTTCCAGCAGATCAACCGCTTACAACTCCCGTTGCGACAAGCGTCTAAGGCTTGTTGGAAGCCTGGACGATCCTCGTTCCTACCTGTCGCATGATCCTCGATATACGTCGGACGTTGTATGCCATGGGCTTGGCAGTATCGACGTAGGGCGAGCTTTTGGCTGTCGGTCTTCTGGCGAGATTTGCCGTTGCGTTTGGGGCTGCTGACCCGCATGTAGCAGATTGTCTTCATGGTTGGCTGGCTCCTATTGGCGACGATTCGCCAGCCCTATGGCGCCACAAATGACCGCTATGCGCAACCCCTCTCACTCAAGAAAATGTCGGGATAATGTTGACGCGGATTCGCTGAATCCTGGACGTGGTCGAGGCTGTCGCAATTGCCTGTTTGAGCCCTTGTGCTGGCTTGTGAGCGACTATCTCGGCTTGCTGGACTGGTGAGAGGTTGGACGGCTTAGAAGCCGTTGTTTGGGCTCTAATGGAGTGAGAGGAACGGACTATTTTTCCGGCGAAATTTCGGGCTTGCGAGTAGCGGCTCCGTGGGTGACGTAAGCGGCATGTTCAAGACAAAGCGTCAACGCCGAGAGCGAGCCCTAAGACGATGGTCTGATGGAGATTGGGGCAAGCTCCCTGAGTTCTTAGTGCCATTTACGGGGCAGTTACAGGTGCTCGGCGAGAGCGAAGCGTATTACGCCCGAGTTGGCCGAGAGAAGGCGGAGGCGATTTCCGAATTGACTTCCGATCCAGCGGCGCGAGATGAGTATATCTCGGAGTGGCTCGACGAGTCGGAAAAGGACGCGGACTTCGCACGCAAACTCGACAGGCACTTAGGGCTACCAACGGGCAGCGAAGAGGTCGAGCGGCACGCTTACAATAAGCGGTTAATTGTGGCTGCAGGGTTTGTCCTGGCAGTGATCCTGGCAATCTGGAAGCTCACTCAGTGACAATAGCGTAGCCCTGCGCGGGCGGGAGCCTGCTTTCGCCAGCGGAGAGCGGGGCTCTTGGCGTATCGTCCAGAGTCCCGCTTTCGAGTTCTACTCCGGCGCTTCCCCGTCGAGGTACTCGGCACCGATGACATTGACAAGGCGAATCATGGCATCTACCTTGCGGACGGCGGGGACGGAGTGTTTCCGCCGACTATGGAGCCCATCTCATGGCAAAGAAGTGCCTAGCATGTTGTTCAGAGATTGACTCAGCGGCTTCCCTGTGCCCGGTATGCAAGTCATTGCAGAGGCGATGGCTGAACGGCGTTTTTCACATTGGCAAGGCGGCGGCCTTCCTTGCACTCGTTGGCTCTGCTGTCACGTTCACTTACACCAAGTATGCAGAAGCGTTTGGCAAGGACGAAGTACAGGTTCTCGAATTCTCGACCGGGCGCGGGTCGACATATGCCAACGTTGGTCATGGAGACGTGCTGCTGATGGACGTTACTCTAGAATATCAGTACAAAGGCTACGTTGGGACAGAACAGTACTCAGTCATGGAAGTCGTGCGAGCAAATGACTTTCACACTATCAAGCCTACTATCTCTAAGGCGGTGCCACAGATGTGGGACGAGGCAACGCTCTTTGACTTTCTGGAACTCAGTCGCGGACATTCCCCGGCGGAGGTTGGTAGAACCGAGCTTCTTTTCTTTAGCCCCGGGCACCCGTCTCTTGAATTGCCCCGAAAGCAGGCATGCACGATTGCGACAATCCCCGCGACAGCAACGCTTAGGTTCTACTCGCCGCAAAGCAAGGAGGTAGAGACTAGGGGGTTTGCGTGTGAGGGTATGTACTACTCAGGAGTGGAGCGTAAATAGTGCTTTTCGATTGCCTTGACGGCATCGGCGACCATCTTGGGATTCCGCTTGATATAGGCATCGCCCATGCCGGTGATCTTATGCCCTGCGAGTATCTTCGCAATCGTCTCCGTCGCTCCGCCTTCGATCGCGGCCGAGTACGCTCCGTCTCTGACGTGGGCAAGCTCAATGGAGGAGCCTACATCGGTCTTGTCACGAAGGAACCGAAACGCGGTGCGTAGTCCCTGAGCCGTATAGGGCTTGCCATACTGCGTTATGAACACCTCTTCACCGTCATGCGGTTGGCTGTCCATGTAATTCCGCAACGCCACTCTCGTCTGTTTCCAGAGGATGCCGACTCGCGTGGTCTGTCCGGTCTTGGCTCGATCGAAGATCACCACGCCAGTCTTTAGGTTGATCGCAGCCTTCGGAAGCGTCCGAACATCGACGGGGTAGTAGCAGAGATTCAAGGCTGTTAGCAGAATTGCCTTCCATTTTTTATCCGCCGAATCCAAGAGGGCGTGGAGGGCGTCCACGCTGATCGGGTTCGGATTCAGGTTGCGAAGACCGGGAAGTTCCGCCTTGGCACTGATGATAGCAGCGACAACCCGCTGGCACTCTTCCGTGTCGATCTGTTTCTTGACCGCGTAGTTGAAGAGCCGTTGGACATACTCGAAACGATGAGCGAGGGTCTTCGGGCTACCATCGTTGTTATACTTGGCATACGCGGCGTCTTCCCAGCGAGTCAGAGCGTCGGCGTCCACGTCCTGAACTTGTTTAGCCGGAGCCACAGCAGCGACGAAGAAATCCCAGTAGCGTCGGACTTTCTTGATTTCGTCATCGCTCGGCTTCTTTCGTTTGCTCAGGTAGGCGTCGAGGATTTCTGAGAGCTTCGCGGATGGTGCCATGCCTTGATCGACAACGCGAAGACCCGTTTCTTGTCGAAAGGTCTCCGGATCGGATAGGGCGGCTTCCCGCACCAACCGCCAGAAGTCGCCGGTTGGCAAGTCATACCTAACGAACTGTCGGTTGCCGTCGAGAATGTCAACCAGCCTGACGGGCTCGGAAAGCTCCGGATGCCGATGCGGCTCGTGGAAGACCGTGACATACGCATCGCCCACGTCCGAGCCATTGGCACGTATCCACTCGCGGAATCGGAAGATCGCCTGGAGTCGGTCGCGGGTCCTGAGGTAGACTCGCGGTTTGGAGCCACCGACGTAGAACGTCCCCGTCGCCTTATGCCATGCGAGGTAGTGGGGCAGATCGAGGACGGGTTGCCCGTCGTCGTCGGTCACGACCTGGAGCGGTTTGGTTCCCTGTCGCGGGACTCGCAAGCGGGGCGGTTCGCCGTTGGTTTTGGGCATGGCTGGCTCCGTTTCTCAGGCTGGAGCCAGTATAGAAAATGTAGGACGAAATGCAAAGCGGCGTTCGTGCTTGTTTCCTTCCATTGGAGGCGGGGGGAATCGAACCCCCGTCCCGCGACGGCT
>JAJCYE010000130.1 GCA_029263075.1 Actinomycetes bacterium | reverse complement strand
AACCGGCGCAGCGGATCGGCCTGTCGGCCACGGTGCGGCCCCTCGGCGAGGTGGCCAAGTTCCTGGGTGGCCCCCGGGAGGTGACCATCGTCAACCCGCCCTCCACCAAGCTGTTCGACCTGTCGGTGGTGGTCCCGGTCGAGGACATGGCCGAGATGGGCGAGGAACTGGAACCGGCCGGGGAGGGTTCGGCGGCCGGGGACCCCGATCACCGCACCATCTGGCCCTCGATCGAGTCCCGGCTGGTCGAGCTGATCCGGTCCCACCGCTCCACTATCGTCTTCGTGAACAGCCGGCGCCTGTCGGAGCGGATCTGCGCCCAGCTCAACGAACTGGCGGGCGAGCAGATCGCCCGGGCCCACCACGGTTCGGTGTCGAAGGAACAGCGCAAGCTCATCGAGGAGGACCTGAAGATGGGGCTGCTGAAGGCCGTCGTCGCCACCTCCTCGCTGGAGTTGGGCATCGACATGGGGGCCGTGGACCTGGTCCTGCAGGTGGAGGCGCCCACCAGCGTCTCCTCCGGGCTGCAGCGGGTCGGGCGGGCCGGGCACCAGGTGGGGGCGGTCAGCCGGGGGGTGATCCTGCCCAAGTGGCGGGGGGACCTGGTGGAGTCGGCGGTGGTGGTGGAGCGTATGAAAACCGGCGAGATAGAGGAACTGCGCTACCCCCGCAACCCGCTGGACGTCCTGGCCCAGCACATCGTGTCGATGGTGGCGATGGAGGAGTGGACCGTCGACGAGGCCGAGGCTTTGGTGCGCCGGGCGGCGCCGTTTGAAGGGCTGCCCACCAGTGCCCTGGTGGGGGTGCTCGACATGCTGAGCGGCCTGTACCCGAGCGACGAGTTCGCCGAACTGCGGCCCCGCATCAACTGGGACCGGGTCACTGGGAAGCTGTCGGCCCGGGGCAACGCCCGCATGCTCGCGGTCACCAGCGGCGGGACCATCCCGGACCGGGGGCTGTTCGGCGTCTACTTGGCCGGGGGGGAGGGCAACAAGCGGGTCGGCGAACTGGACGAGGAGATGGTTTACGAGTCCCGCAACGGCGACGTCTTCACCCTGGGCGCCTCCAACTGGCGGATCGAGCAGATCACCCACGACCGGGTGCTGGTCACCCCGGCTCCGGGGGCCCCGGCGAAGATGCCGTTCTGGCACGGCGACGCCCTGGGCCGCCCGGTGGAGTTGGGGCGGGCGTTGGGCAAGTTCATGCGGGAGGTCGGGCACGCCCCCGCGGGCGAAGCGTACGCCCGCCTGAGGACCGGCGGCCTGGACGACTTTGCGGCCAACAACCTCATCCGGTACCTGGCCGAGCAGGTGGAGGCCACCGGACACCTGCCCACCGACCGGACCATCGTGGTCGAGCGGTTCCGGGACGAACTGGGCGACTGGAGGCTGTGCGTCCACTCGCCGTTCGGGGCCCGGGTCCACGCCCCGTGGGCGCTGGCCATCGAGAACCAGATCCGGGGCCGGCTGGGGCTGGAGGTTCAGACCATGCACACCGACGACGGGATCGTCGTCCGCCTGCCGGAGGCCGACGAGGCCCCGGCCCTGGAGTCGATCCTGTTCGACCCGGAGGAGATCGAGGCCCTGGTGACCGCCGAGGTCGGCGGGTCCGCCATGTTTGCCAGCCGCTTCCGGGAGTGCGCCGCCCGGGCGCTTCTGCTCCCCAAACGCCGCCCGGGCCAGCGGACGCCGCTGTGGCAGCAGCGCCAGAAGAGCGCCAACCTGCTGCAGGTTGCCTCCGGGTACGGATCGTTCCCCATCGTCCTGGAGACCATGAGGGAGTGCCTGCAGGACGTTTTCGACCTCCCCGGCCTGACCGGGCTGATGACCGATATCCGGTCGGCCAAGGTGCGGACGGTCCAGGTGGACACCGACCACGCTTCGCCGTTCGCCGGGTCGCTGCTGTTCGGCTACATCGGGGCCTTCATCTACGACGGCGACGCCCCGCTGGCCGAACGCCGGGCCCAGGCCCTCTCGCTGGACACCGCTCTCCTCGCCGAGCTGCTCGGCTCCTCCGAACTGCGCGAACTCATCGACCCGGAAGCGCTGGCCGAGATCGAACTCGAACTGCAACGCCTGACCGAGAACCGCCGGATCCGGTCGGCCGACGACACCCACGACGCCCTGCGCATGATCGGCGACATGTCGGAGCAGGAACTGCTGGATCGGGGAGCGGAAGCCGGGTGGCCGGCCGAGCTGGAGCAGAGCCGCCGGGCGTTGCAGTTGAGGATCGCCGGTGAGAAGAGGTGGGTCGCCATTGAGGACGCCGGGCGGTTCCGGGACGCTCTGGGGTCGGCGCTGCCGGTGGGGATCCCCGAGGCCTTCCTGGATCCGGTGGCCGACCCCCTGGGCGACATCATCTCCCGTTTTGCCCGGTCCCACGGCCCGTTCCAGGCGCCGGACCCGGCCGCCCGGTTCGGCCTGGGCACCGCAGTGGTCACCGAGACCCTCAACCGCCTGGAGTCCAAAGGCCGCATGGTCCGGGGCGAGTTCCGGCCCGGGGGGGCGGGGACCGAGTGGTGTGACGCCGAGGTCCTGCGGTCCATCCGCCGGCGGTCGCTGGCCAAGTTGCGCAAGGAGGTCGAGGCGGCGCCGCCCGCGGTGCTCGGCCGGTTCCTGCCGGTCTGGCAGGGGGTCGGGTCGGTCCGCACGCTGGGGGGATTGGACGGGTTGATCCGGGCGATCGAGCAGATCCAGGGCGCGGCGGTTCCGGCGAGTTCGCTGGAGCGGCTGGTCCTGCCGGCCCGGGTCCCCGGGTACAACGCGGCGATGCTCGACGAGCTGACTGCGGCCGGGGAGGTTTTGTGGGCGGGGAGCGGCGCCATCGGCAGCGACGACGGCTGGGTCGCCCTCTACCTGGCCGGACACGCCGGGCTGCTAATGCCCGCCCCGGGGGCCGACGAGCCTACGGACGAAGCCCGCCGGGTCCTGGATGCGCTGGCCGGCGGGGGAGCGATGTTCTTCCGGCAGTTGACCACGGCATCCGGGATCGGTGACGACACGGTCCTGCTGGACGCGCTGTGGGAGTTGGTCTGGGCGGGGCTGGTGACCAACGACACCGTCGCCCCGCTCCGGGCGCTCAAGGGGGTCGGCCGCAGCAGCCCGTCCACCCGTCCCGGCCGTCGCCTGAGGCGGGGGCCGAGCCTGCCGGTGCGCCAGGGTCCCCCGTCGGGGGTGGGGCGGTGGAGCCTCCTCCCCGACAGGTCGGTCGACCCCACCCGCCGGTTGAGAGCCCTCGCCGACCAACTCCTAGACCGCCACGGGGTCCTGACCCGGGGGGCGGTGGTCGCCGAGGGGGTCCCGGGCGGCTTCTCGGCGGTCTACCCGGTCCTCAAGGCGATGGAGGAGTCCGGCCACTGCCGGCGGGGCTACTTCGTGGAGCGGTTGGGGGCGGCCCAGTTTGCCATGCCCGGAGCGGTGGACCGGATGCGGTCGCTGGCGTCCGGGAACCCCGAGCCCACCGGCGCCGTGGTCCTGGCCGCGCCGGACCCCGCCAACCCGTTCGGAGCGGCCCTGCCCTGGCCGGATCGGCAGGTTGCCGAGAACGCCCCGGCATCCGGGCACCGCCCGGGCCGCAAGGCGGGTGCCCTGGTGGTGGTGGTCGACGGGTCGCTGGTGCTGTATGTGGAGAAGGGCGGCCGGACGGTGCTCACCTACAGCGCCGAGCCTGCGGT
>JAJCYE010000129.1 GCA_029263075.1 Actinomycetes bacterium | reverse complement strand
CAGAAGGCGGCGTCCGCCGCCGCCGGCTACGGCCTCAGGTATGCGGCACGGGATGCCGCGGTCGAGGTGGCATGTGACTCGGCCTGGGACGCAGCGTTTATAGTCGCCTGGAAAGTGGCTTTGCCGATCGGCGGCTTCCGGACGGGCGAAGCAAGCGCCGCCGCGGCCGGGGCGCTCGCTCCCATCGCCGCTGCGCTTGAAGAGATGCAGTTTGAACTGCTGGACACACTTCTCAGCACCCGAAAGGTGCCGGAGCAGTACAAAGCAGTGGATTATGTGGGACAAGAAAAGCGTAAGTCGAAAGATTTTTAGGGGGAACCTTGTTGGTCAAGCTTATTAAGTGGACGGCCATCGGATGGCTGGTTTGGTGCGTCTGGTTGGTTTTCAGGGATAACGTCTGGGCGACCTACCGTCCGGGTTAATCGCCGTAGCCCCGCCGGCAGGGCGGTGCCAAAATTCGCAACCGGACGTTTGCCGGTTTTAACATTTGCCGTGCAGAATTAGCCGGTGCTATTCACATTGCGGATCTCTCTTCCCGACCGCCCCGGTACTTTGGGGTCGGTGGCGACCGCGTTCGGAAAAGGTGGGGCGAACATTCTCACGCTGGACGTTGTGGACAGCGCCGCCGGCGTAGCGGTCGACGACCTGCTCGTCGAAGCGCCGGAGGGGATGCAACAAGCCCTGCGTATTGCAACCGAGCTGGTTCCGGGCCTGGTGGTCGAAGAATTGCGGCCACTCGAGGCCTTCCGGGACATGTTGTCGCCACTGGAGCTTGCCGCCGCCATGGCGGAAACCCAAAACCCGAATGCGGTTCTCGATGTCCTGGTGGAGCGCCTACCCGAAGCCCTGCGTTCGGACTGGTGTGTGGTCCTGTCTGCGGGGGACGACGAAGTGAACGTGATGAGTTCGAGCCTGGGGGCGCCCTCCCTGGCCGGGGTGTCGTCGTCCTGGCTGCCCTTAGAGGGCGCCATGCGCCTGCCTCCCGCCGACTGGATGCCCGAGTCCTGGGTGGCCGGCCCGGCGGCTCGTGACGGCCAGGGCAAGTTTGAGCTGGCCGCGGCCCCACTGTTCGATTCGAATACTGCAGCCCTCATCGGTCGCAGGAAAGGTCCGCAATACCGGAACTCGGAGTTGGTGGAGTTCGGATTGCTGGCAAGGATCGCAACCTCGTCGCAGTTGGACATGGAGTTCGACCCGGCTTCCTGAGCGGGGAGCCCGGCCCCATATCGTCAATCCGGTTTAAGCTAGGGTCCTCGGGCGGGTGGTGCCTGCTCCGGGAAGCATGGCGGCGTGGCCGAGTGGCTAGGCACCGGTCTGCAAAACCGTTCACTCCAGTTCAATTCTGGACGCCGCCTCTCAAAAGAAAGGGTTCTCCGTTCGCGGGGGACCCTTTTGGTTGGGCTCAGGATTCTTGAGGAATGATCGCCCAGAGGACCAAGTAGACGAAGATGCCGGGGATTGCCAGGGTGCAGACGAGGAACAAGATTCGTGCCGTAGTGGGGCGTATGCCTCGCCATTCCGCAAAGCCGCCGCAGACCCCGCCCACTATCCGGTGGCGTTTGGAGCGACGGAGGGGTTTACCGCTGGGAGCAGGCATGAGGAACCTCCTTGCGTTGGTGGTAGGTCAAGGGTAGCGCCGTTGTGGAGTGCTTGGCAGGCTGCGGGATATAGGATCAGAGTTACGGGCTCGAAGGCGGCATGTGTTTCGGCAGGCCGAGCGGTCATTTGGGCCCACAACATTTAGAAAGGAGGGCGAAGCCGATGGAGGACGAGGAGCGGGCGACCGCAACTGCACCGGACGAGCTGAACGATTCTCCGGTGAACGCACCCGCGGACGACACCCTGGTCTCAACTGCTGCCCCCTCCGGGCCGGCAGCTTCCCGGCGGCCGCCGGCCGCGTCTTTGGTAAAGGGCCGGGGCGGGACCGCAGGAATTTTCGCCGGCGTAGCCGTCATCGCCCCCGTCCTGATCCGCGAGCTTGCGCTGGGGACCCAGCCGTTCGTCCTCCTGCCGGTCACGATGATTGCCCTGGCTGTGGCACTGGCCGGATTCCGGGTTGCCCAGGGTGGCAAAGATGGCAAGCTGGGCCGGATAGGGCTGATGCTGGCGGTGGTGGGATCTTTGATCCTGACGATGATGTTCTCGATCATGGCGTTTCAGGATCTGGTTAGGAATACCCGCCTGCAGAGCGGGACCTGGCTGATCAAGTTCGGCTTCGTCGCCCTGGTGGTAGGTATCCTTATTTTCGGCGCCGCTACACTAATGGCCGGAGTCCTCACGAGGGGTCCGACCCTGCTGATGATGGTGAGCCTGGTAGTAGGGGTGTTCCTGGATACAATCGGCGCCTTCCCACGTCTCAGGTTCCGCTGGGGCCCGGACGTGGTGCTGGGGCAGGGTATGCACTATGGTTTGAAGATATTCGGCCTGTCGCTGATTTGGCTCGGATACTCCATACTCAAGGACACCAAAGCCAAAGCCGCCGCCTCGCTGAGCGAGGCGTAAAGCACCGGAGTCCCAATCGGTGCGAAGGTAGAGGCACAAGGGCGTATAGCTCAGGGGGAGAGCGCTTCCTTGACACGGAAGAGGTCCGAGGTTCAAATCCTCGTACGCCCACCAGTTTCTACGCACGTTTCGGGCTGAATCAGGTTAGAATTTCCCTCGATCTGAAAATCTGGTCCGTATTTGGTCCGTCAGGCATTAATTCCCCATGACGGTGGAAAGCTGGTTCGGCTGACGGGATCCCCTGAAAATGGTCCTTCCCATGTGAGTTTCCCAAGTCAACCTTACGCGGCAGGATTCTCGGGAAGCTGCTTTGCGATCCTCACCTCCCCGCCGTGATTTTTGGGGTCGTAGGCCAACTCCTTGTGCCAGCAAGCCCAGAGCACACGCATCCAAGCCCGCATCAAAATGCGGATGGCATGTGGATGCCGCTTCCCCCGGGCGCGCGCCTGCTTGTAAAGGTCCGCGGCCCATGGAGAGGCATGTCTGGAGTTGTCGGCGAAGGTAGCCAGCGCCTTACGCGCTTTGGTGTTAGCTGCCCAGCGGAAGTTGACCGCCTCACTCTTGCCAGACTTCTTGGTGACAGGAGCCGCCCCTACCTCGGCGCAGGCATGGTCGCAATCTGCCGAGCGCTCCAGGACCGGGCCCACCTCGGCTACAACCTGGGCCAGATTCACCTTCCCGATGCGTGGGAGATGCTTCAAAAGGGAAGCCTTGGGGTCTGTGAGTAATGCTCTTCCCAGGGCACTATCGAGATCCGCAATGGTCGCAAGCAGGCTGGTAAGTAGCCGGACTTGGGCACTAACCAGCTGGGCAAGAGTCTCTGGCGCCACGATTGTCGGCGCCACCGGCGCATCCCGAAGGCGCTGAAGCAATTCGGTAGGGCTGCGACGTCCGCAGTAGGAGTGACGATGGCAGAACATGGTCAAACGAGACTCCCCCAAGCGTGTTGCTGATTTCGGCGTTGGGTAGTCGGTTAAGAACGCTAGCGCGATGACCGAGTCCAAACGACCGAAGATCCTTGCAGCTCCCGGCCAATGTGCATCCAGCAACGAGGCGAGCTGGTTGGTGGCGGCGACCTTGGCCTTGACATGATCGTCACGGAGTCGGCAGAGAGCCCGCAAGCCCTCTGCTCCACCCGACAGCGGCTTAATCACCCGGAAACGGTGACCGTCAGTTCGCAAGAAGTCGGCCAGGCAGTAGCTGTCCTTGGGATCGGACTTTGCCCTCGACGCTCCCCAACGTGGCCGGGCGGCGCTGAAGGCGTTGGGATGAATAGGTACAACTGGGTGTCCGGCCTCCAAGAGGCGCTCAACGACCAGTCCGCTTGGTCGCTCAATCGCTACCGCCAGCTCAGACGGCACCGCATGCTTACGCAGCCGCTGAAGAGCGCGACAGAGTCCCTCCTCGGTGTGCTCCACTTGAAAGGAATCAACTATCCCGCCGGCGTCATCGATCACCGTCACGTGGTGGATCTCACTGGCCCAGTCCAAGCCGACCTTCATTGCGCCTCCCTTCGATTGCCAGTCTGCACGACAACTTCTTAGATGCTGAGAACCCCATGCCGGTCTCTCATTGTTCGGCCCTCAGTCGGGCATGTTCCCAAAGCCGGTCTTGGGTTCCCGATGCATCAGGGGCAGCGGAACTCACATTGGCTCTCAAAGAGCTAGAGTCCTTGGCCGTCCCCCGATGTGCACCGAGAAGCTGCAACAACCCTGCGGGTTCTCGACGTCCAGGCCCTGGATTTTCAGCGCTAAAACTCATGGTGCACCAATGAGAGTCCAAA
>JAJCYE010000128.1 GCA_029263075.1 Actinomycetes bacterium | reverse complement strand
GGCGCGTCGGCGGTGAACATCCGGTACCAGGCGGCGCCCATAGGGCCTCCGGCGTCGGTGGCGACTATCAACCCGGCGTCACCCTTGCGGACCCAGCCGTCCAGGTAGACCCAGGCGTCCGGTTGGGAAATGCCCTTCTCGAACGGCGGCCGCTCGCCTCCTTCGGGAAAGCAGGCCTCGTAGAGCATCCATTTGAGGAACGGCAGGTCGTCTTGGTGAGCGAATCGCAACATTAAAGTTCTTCCTCCGAGGCCGGGAGCCACTCTCCGCCTATCCGCCGCTTGAGCCCGGTTCCGCAGTGGGGGCAGTCACGCTCCTCGTACTCCACCCGGGCCACCCCGTTGCCGGTGTCGCCGGCGGGGATGCGTTCTGCGATCGAGGCCTCAATCTGCGCCCCGCACCGGGGGCAGGCGTTGCGTAGGTCGGTCATCAACTGATTCTAGTCACCCGTAGCGTCTAGGATTTCGGGGTGAGCGCATCCGCCGTCAAGCCCAATCTCTCCAGCTACGTAGTGGTGGGGGATGATCCGCACCTGACCGAGGTGGCGGTCGACAAACTCCTCAAGGGCCTCAGCGAGACCTCAATCAACCAGTTCGGCCCCCTGGACGAGATCGAAAACGTCCTGCAGGCCATCGCCACGCCGTCGATGTTCGACGACCGCCGGACCATTGTGGTCCGGGAGGTCGAGCGGTTACCGGCGGAGGCCCAGCGCAAGCTGATCGCCTGCCTTCAGCACCCCGAACCGGACGCCACGCTGGTGCTGGTGGGCTCGAAGATGCCGGCCCAGATGATCTCCGCCGCCCGCAAGTCCGGTCATGTCATTGAGGTGGAGAAGGGCAAGCGCAAAGACCTGTTCCCCTGGGTGAAGCAGCAAGCGGCGGCGAAGGGCCTGCACATGTCGGGCGACGCGATGAGCACCCTGGTGGATGTGGTGGGGGAGCAGCGCCTGGCGCTGTCGCAGGCGTTGGAAGAGCTCAGCCTGGCCATGCCGGCGGGTGCCAGGATCACCCCGAAAGAGATCGCGGCGCAGTTCCGGGGGCGGGCGGACGTGAAGTTGTTCGGGTTCATAGACGCAGTGGCTCAAAAGCAGGGCCCCGCGGCCCTGGAGGCCATGCACTACCTGGTGGCGCAGGGGGAGTCGCCCACCATGCTGTTTTGGAACCTGAACCGGCACTTCCGCCAACTCCTGGAGGCCGCCGAGAGTTCTCCCAAGCAGGTGGCCAAGGCGCTGGGCAAGCCCGAGTGGTTGGCCGAGAAGTTATGCCGGCAGGCCCGGGGCTTCGGGGTGGAGGCTCTGGTCGCGGCGTATCAAATGCTGGCCGAGGCCGACCTGAAGGTAAAAAGCAGCGAAGAACCCGAGGGATTGACCCTGGAGCGGACCGTGGTCGCCCTCACCCGCAAAAGGTAGGCGCGCCGAACGGCCGACCGGCCGGTAGGGCTAGATAGCGGGGTGTTTAGCGGGCGTTGAGGCGGTGCGCCATTGAGGACTTCTTGTTCGCCGCGTTGTTGGCGTGGAGAATCCCCTTGGATACCGCTTTGTCCAGTGCGCGAGCCGCATTGCGGTACTCGGTCTGGGCCAGTGCGTCGTCATCGCCGTCTACCGCGGAGTTGAACCGCTTGATGTAGGTCTTGAGAGCGGTGCGGTAGTCCTTGTTGCGAAGGCGCCGCTTCTCATTGGTGATGACACGCTTTTTTTGCGACTTAATATTTGCCATTGAACAGAGTTATCCCTTGAAAGAGTTGGATTACCAGGCAGTTTAGCATCCCGGCCGCGCCGTCCGGGCACGCATCGTTTCGGGCAGCCGCTTTCTGGCTGTTGGTCCCTGCTACTCTCGAACATAGATGAAAGATCGTTCTCTCACCCGGGCCTTCAGCCTAATCGCTCACGTCGACCACGGAAAGTCCACTCTGGCGGATCGTATCCTCCAGGTATGCAAGGCCGTGCCCGACCGGGACATGCGCGCCCAGTATCTGGACAAGATGGACCTGGAGCGGGAGCGGGGCATCACCATCAAGGCCCAGTCGATCCGGCTTCACTACCCGGCCGAAGACGGCCACATCTACGAGTTGAACCTGATCGACACCCCGGGCCATGTCGACTTTTCCTACGAAGTCTCCCGGGCGCTGGCCGCCTGCGACGGAGTCATCCTGCTGGTCGACGCCGCCCAGGGCATCCAGGCCCAGACCCTGGCCAACCTCTACCTGGCTCTGGACGCCGGTCTGGAGATCATCCCGGTCCTCAACAAGATCGACCTCCCGGCCGCCGACCCCGAGCGGGTGGCCGAGGAGTTGGAAAACCTGATAGGCATGCCTGCCGACTCGTTTTTGCGGGTGTCGGGCAAAACCGGTGCCGGGGTCCCCGAGCTGCTGGAGGAGATCGTCCGGCGGATCCCGCCTCCCAAAGGCGAGCCGGACCTGTCGTCCCGGGCGCTGATTTTCGACTCCACCTACGACGCATATCGGGGGGTGGTCTCGTTCGTTCGTGTGATGGACGGGACGCTGACCGCCCGCCAGAAGATCAAGATGATGGCCACCGGGTCCACCCACGAGACCGAAGAGGTGGGCGTCTTCGCCCCCGACATGACCCCGGTCAAGATGCTCGAGGCTGGTGACGTGGGCTACCTCATCCCGGGCGTCAAGAACGTCAGGGAGGCGTTGGTGGGTGACACCATCACCGACGCCCTGCGGCCGGCCACCGAACCGCTCCCCGGCTACCGGGAGCCCAAGCCGATGGTGTGGGCGGGCCTGTACACAACCAACTCCGACCAGTTCCCCCAGTTGCGGGAGTCGCTGGAGAAGCTGCAGTTGAACGACGCCGCCCTGGTCTTCGAGCCCGAAACCTCCCCGGCGCTGGGTTTCGGCTTCCGGTGCGGGTTCTTGGGACTGCTGCACATGGACATCATCCAGGAGCGCCTGGAGCGGGAGTTTGACCTGGACATGCTGGTGACCATGCCCAGCGTCGCCTACAAGGTGGTCCTCAACAGCGGCGAGTTGCAGTGGGTCAACAGCCCGGCCGCCATGCCCGACCCCGGCGAGTTCATGGAGATCCAGGAGCCGATGGCCTCACTGATGATCATCGCCCCCTCGGAGTACGTCGGGACGATCATGGAGTTGTGCCAGGGCCGCCGGGGCGAGATGAAAAACCTCAGCCACCTGTCGAAACTATCGGTGGAGCTCAAGTACCACCTGCCGCTGGCCGAGATGATGGTCGACTTCTTCGATCAACTGAAATCCCGCACCAAGGGCTACGCGTCGTTGGACTACGAGCCCATCGGTTACGTCGGCGGCAACCTGGTCAAGGTGGAGATCCAGCTTGCCGGCTCGCCGGTTGACGCCTTCAGCTCGATCATCCACAAGGACAACGCCTACTATTACGGCCGAAAGATGGCGGAGAAGTTGCGGGAGTTGATTCCCCGGCAGCAATTCGATATCGCCATCCAAGCGTCGATCGGGTCGAGGATAATTGCCCGTGAGACAATTAAGGCATTCCGCAAGGACGTTATCGCCAAATGTTACGGGGGAGACATCACGCGAAAGCGCAAATTGTTGGAGAAGCAGAAGGCAGGCAAGGCGCGGATGAAGCACGTCGGGTCTGTCGAGGTGCCGCAGGAGGCCTTCATGGCGGCATTGAAGTTGAACGACAAGTGAGGTCTTAGGAGAGGTTCGAATGTCGCTGACGTACCCATCAATGCCGGGCGCAGCCGGACGCGCTCTGGACCGGCGGAAGGCGACCATCCTGCGCGCCATCGTCCGGGAGTACGTCAAGAGCGGCCAACCGGTGGCCTCCAAGACTTTGGCGGAGCGGTACAAACTCCAGGTCTCCGCCGCCACCATCCGCAACGACATGGGTGTGCTGGAAGAACTCGGCTACATCGTTCAGCCCCACACCTCAGCCGGCCGCATTCCCACCGACCTTGGTTACCGCTGGTTCGTCGACAACTGGCCCGGCACCACCTGGCCGGAGGTTTCGGACCAGGACCGCAGGGCCATCGACGTGGTGCTGGATGCCGAGTTCCGCGGGCTGGACTACACCCTGGACTCCACGTCGCACGTTCTATCTACCCTCACCGAGGCCGCGGGCATCGCAGTGGCGCCGCCATCACGGCGCAACCGTCTCCGGCGTCTCGACCTGATCATGCGGGATTCCCGCCGGGCCACCATGTTGCTTGTCGCCCGAAACGGCGAAGTTGAGCAGGGTGTGGTGGAGTTCGCCGATGAGCAGACCGAAGACCAGTTGGAGGATCTGGCGCGGGTTTTGAACGCTGAACTGGATGGCGTCGACTTCACCGCGCTGGCCAAAGCCATCGCAGATATTGAAAACGTCACCTTGGAGATGAAGTCGGTGGCCGATGAGATCGAAGATGTGGTGGAAGCCGGATCCAGCCAGCGGGTCTTCCGGGGCGGTACCTCCAATATCCTCGCCCGCGGACACTTCTCCGACATGGAAACGGTTCAAGAAATCGTTGATGCGCTGGAGCACCCCCGGGTTCTGTCGGGCTTGATGACGGCGGTCAGCGACTCGGCCACCGTGCTGGTGTTCATCGGCCAGGAAGTCCCGGTGGAACAGATGCGGGCCTGCACCGTTATTTTCGCCCCCTATGGGGCGGGCGATGACCGCCAGGGCAGCGTCGGCGTGATCGGCCCGACCCGCATGGATTACCCGCATACCATCGCCGCGGTGGAGGCGGTTGCCCGCCGGTTGAGCACGCTTCTCGAAAACGCCGGTTAACTTAGTACATATGCCCCGCGACTATTACGAGGTTCTGGGTGTCTCCAGAGAGGCCTCAGAAGACGAACTGAAGAAGGCGTACCGCAAGCTGGCTCGTGAGTGCCACCCCGACGCCAACCCCGACGACCCGGAAGCCGAATCCAAGTTCAAAGAACTGGGGGAGGCTTACGGAGTTCTCTCCGACGCCACCCGGCGGAGCAACTACGACCGCTTCGGCACCGCGGGGGCCGGGGGCCAGGGCGGGTTCGACCCGTTCGACATCTTTGCCTCCTTCTTCGGCGGCGACCCGTTCGGCATGAATCGCCGGACCGGTCCCCAGCGTGGCCGGGATCTGGTGGTAGCGCTGGAGATCACGCTGGAGGAGGTGGTCTCGGGGGTAACCAAGAGTTTCCCGGTCCGCAGCCTGCGTAACTGCACCCGCTGCAGCGGCGGCGGCGCCGAGCCGGGGACCAGTTCGTCCAAGTGTGAGCGTTGCGCCGGGTCGGGGACGGTCCGGGTTATGCAGCGAGGATTCTTCGGCAACGTTGTCACCGCCTCCACCTGCCCGGACTGCGGCGGGCTGGGCCAGAAAATCCTGAGCCCCTGCGTGGAGTGCCGTGGGGAGGGACGGGTCGAGCGCGAAGAAGAGGTGAAGGTCGATGTCCCTGCCGGGGTGGAGGACGGCATGCAACTCAGGGTCACCGGCAGAGGAGAGGCCGGGCCCCGGGGCGGGGTGGCCGGGGATCTTTACGTCCAACTGAGGGTCAAGCAGGTGCGAGGTTTTGACCGGGTGGGCGATGACGTGGTGGTCGTCGTGGAGATCCCCTTCACCCAGGCGACCTTGGGGACGACCCTGAAGATCGACTCGTTCGACGGCGCGGTTGAGGTTGAGGTTCCGCCGGGAACCCAACCCGACGAGACCCTGGTGGTCAAGGGCGCCGGGGTGTCGCACCTGGGCCGTGGCGGCAGGGGAGACCTGCAGATCAAAGTCGGGGTGAAAGTGCCCTCCGGCCTGAGCCCCGAGGAGGATGGGCTGATCCGCAAGTTCGCCGCCCTTCGCGGCGAAGACGTGTCCGAGCACCAGGGGCTGATCGACAAAATTCGCAACGCCTTTCGTTGAGCCCAACCGACCACCACGGTCACTTCTTCACCGATCCCACCCTCTTCACCGAAACCACCGTCTATCTCCGGGGCACCGACGCCCACCACCTGAAAGTCCGCCGCGCCCGGCAGGGCGACAAGATCCACGTCGGCGACGGCGCCGGTCGGATGGCCGAGGCAATCATCTTCACCTCCACCGGCGCAGAGGTGACGGCCACCATCAACGAGGTGACGGTGGTCCCGCCGCCGGCCACCCGGCTGGTGGTCTTCCAGGGCCTGGCGAAGTCGGGCAAGGTCGACTGGGTGGTGGAGAAACTGGTGGAGTTGGGGGTCGACGAGATCGTGGTCTTCGCCGCCGGCCGCAGTGTGCCGAAATGGGACCACGCCAAGGCCGATTCGGTGCGGCTGCGCTGGGAACGGGTGGCGCACGCCGCCTCCAAGCAATCGGAGCGGGCGTGGCTTCCCCAGGTGACCGGCCCCCTGGACCGGGAGGCCCTGCTTGAGCGGGTGAAGGCGATGCCGGCGGTGCTGGTGGCCGACCCGGACGCCGATCGGTCGCTGCGCGCCGCTCTGATGGATCTGGCCGATGTCCCGGAGGTCGGGATTGTGGTTGGTCCCGAGAGCGGGCTGTCCCGGGATGAGATCGCCCAACTGATCGATGCCGGCGCCGTCCCAGTCAGCCTGGGGGCCCAGATCCTTCGCACCGAGACCGCCGGTTTGGCGCTTTCGGCGGTAATCATGTTCCACCTCGAACGCTTTGCGTGACATCTCGCTAGGCAAATCCGAAGAAGTGACGTAGAGTCACATAGGGTGGTAGCAGGGCGGGGTTGCGGTCACCCT
>JAJCYE010000127.1 GCA_029263075.1 Actinomycetes bacterium | reverse complement strand
CCGTCGAGGCCCAGGTATCGCTGCGACTTCGGCCCGGGCGCCCGCGGCGGCGTGGCCAGGTCGGGCTCGAGCTCTTGGGTGGCGGTCAACCGGGCTCCTTGATCTTGAACAGCTCGAACGGTAACAGTTCGCTGTCCAACTGGTAGCGCTCCCCGATCAGCTTTTCGAAACTCTCCCACGACTGTTCGTGCGGAGAAGCCGGGGCAACCCCGAAGCTGGAGTAGGGCCAGTCCTCAATGTCGAAGTTAGGCGGATCCGTCCGGGACCTGGTCAGGATGTAGTCCGGGTTGAAGTCCAAGAGTTCATCTTGGACCTCCTTCGCCATCTCGTGGGTGTACATCGCGACGAATATGCGGGGGTACCGGCTGAACGACGGCGTGCCGGACGCCAGGTAGAACAATGCCCCGGTTTCGTCGACCACCGCCACCCTTTTGCCCTGCGCCTTCAACTGCTCCAGCCGGTCGACCACCAGGTGGAAGTGGTTCACCGACTCGCCCATCCGGACCGGCATCCCGCACAGGTCCCGAGGGTTGTCGAACAGGCAGAGCCCGTCGGGTCTGGCACCTCTGGCCGCCGTCACCAACAGTCCCGGGTAGCTGGCCAGCGGCTCCAGCAGAACCGAACGAGGCATCACCCCCACCAGGGTCGCCACCGACGCCAGGGCCAGCCCCCCGGCAATCAGGGGCCGCTTGCTCCCCTTCTTGACGGCATCCAGGCGGGCATCGACCAGATTGACCGCGATCAGCGCCATCGGGATCCACAGCCGATACGGGGTGAAGTCCCCCGACCGGCCGACGAAGTGCATCAAATTCAACAACCCGTAAACCGCCAACAGACCGTTGAACAGGTGGATGTGGGCTGCGCGCCCGTGGAGCAACCGGCCCACGGCGTACCCGATGACCGAGAGGTAAAACGTCAGTTCCACGGCGAACCCGGCGATTGTCGTCATGTTGGGTGCGGTGGACATGGGCAACTGGGCGAACCCGCCGCCGAACTCCAAGAGGGCCTGCAGCCACCCGGTCCAGAATTGTCCGCTGAGGATCTCCCCCCGGGCGGCAATAGTCAGCCCGGTGAGAAGCACGGCGAACGCCGAACCGATCAATACCGCCGAGTCGACAACATGCCGCCGGCTATCGGGTCTCTGGGTGAACAGCACCCCGAGGTACAGCGCCACCGCCATCGCGAGGTAGGCGCCGGTATCGGTTGAGAACAACAAGCCCAGGCCTATGGCGACCCCCGCCGCCGCCGCCCAGATCCGTTTCCCGGTGCGCCAGTGCACCAGCAGGGCGATAAAACACCAGACGTCGAACGCCCACCGCATAACCGTGAGCGACGGAAAACGCCAGACAACAACCTCGCCCATGAACAGAAACATCTGCAAAAGAATCATCATCGTCCCGGCCGCCGCGACCAACGGGCGGCGCACCAGCATCCGCAGGAGCGTGTAGATCCCGACCATGTATACGCAGGCGTAGATGGTGCCGACCTGGATCATCCGGCCGTAGGAGATGGTCAGCCACGAACCCAGGGCCCGGAAGACCATCGGCCAGCCGACCCCGTACATCGAATAGATCTCGGTCCCCAGCGCCTTGCCCTGGGAGTAGGCAAGCGCCGGGCTCATCGTGTAGTAGTCCCAGTGGAAAAGGCTTTCGTCGACGAAGAACCTGCCGGCAAGCTGGCGCCAGATGGGGACGTAAACCAGGCTGGCGATGGCCAGCGGGACCAGCAGGTCCAGCACCGAGAAGGCGCGCTCTACCGGTTGTGGGGCGCCGGTATCGGCTCCTGGCGCCGGATCGCGGCGGGAGGGCAACCTCATGAACACGGCCCCCGCAGTTGCCGCCGCCAGGGCGGCGCAGAGCACCACGAAGGAGACCGGGACCGGCAGGTCCTGTCTCAGGTAACTGCGCCCCGCATCCCAGACCAGCAAAAACACCACGCTGAGAATGCCTGCGCCCGCAATCTGGGCCGCCAAAGTCACCCTCATCGATCCCGGGGAGGAGGTGCGGCGCATCACCCGGCGGTTCCAGGCCCACATCAGCACCACGCCCAATCCGAGCGCAAGCGCCGAACCCACGCCGAACACCGACAGGTCCCGGTCCCTGATAAAAAACGACGCCCCCCACTGGGTGAGGTCGCTCGTGTCGGCGGGCGGGACCGGTACGAACAACACCCCGGCCAGGACCAGTTGGACCCCGAGCACGGCGCTCAACAGGATCGGGCCGATCAGGGAGGCGAAGTAGGTACCGGCCGGAACGCCCTGGGGTAGGTTCAGCCACCCGGTCCTGCCCGATGGATGGCCTGCGGAGGTACCGGGCGCAGCCCCCGGGTCGCCGGTCCGTTCTTTCGGAATCGTCTTCTGCAAATCGCCGCCCTACGCTCTAAGGAGAGCTAACACTCTCCGAGGATGTAAACGCCGGCGGCGAGTTCGAGGTTCGAATCTTCGGTAAGCGATTGGAATGCTTCCAGGGGCCGGCTCTCATCCATGTCGCCCAGCAGGTCCACGATCTTCATCTGCTTGAAGCGCTCCCGCTCCGCATCGTCGGTGAACCCGTGGACGTAGGAACGCAAGATCCACTCCAAGGCCAGCCACGGCCGCTGGAAGGAAGCGACGCCCTCCTCGATGATTTTTGCTCCCTTGAACAGGGTCTTGAGGCCCTCCAGGCTGGTGTTGAAGTAGTGGTGGGGGTAGCCGTGCACCGGCTGCAGGAACGCCGAGTGACAGATGAACCGGGCGCCCGGCTTGAGCACCCGCATGACGTCTTTTGCGTACCCGAACGGGTCCTGGACGTGTTCCATGACCGCGTGGCTGATGACGCCGTCGAAGGTCTCGTCGCGAAACGGGAGGTCGGCGCCGTCGGCAACCACGTTGGTGCTGGGGAACCGCTCGATCTCCAGTTGGATCACCTCGGCCCGGCCTTTAGGCGGCCAGCCGGCCCCGGCGTCCAAAATGATGCTGTCCGGCGTGATATCGAAATAGTCGGGCGCGATGTTCTCCAGGGCGGCGTGGCGGCTGACCGCCTCCCCCCGCTCCATGGGGCTCGGGCGTTTACCCAGGAAGCTGGGGCACTCCCCCATCCACTCCACGGGACGCCCGCATCCCGGGCAACTGGGTGCGTACATCTCGGTGGGCCGGTAACAACTCGGGCAAACCAGCACTTTCATCATCCGCTCGTGGGCGGCGGCAAAGTCGGTTTCATGCAGCTTGATCGAGATGGTGTGGAACCTGCGCCACTCGCCCTTGCAAGTCTCCAGCCAGAGCTCCGCGTTGCCGTCCCAAACCGAGCGATCGATCTCGAGGTAAAAACCGGTGTGGAAGGCGTTGGGGTGGTCTGCCAGGGCCTTATAAACATCCGCCCGGCCGAACCGTACTCCGGCCGGTACCGTGCCTTTGGTTGTCCGGGCTTCCACAGTTTCGACGCCGTCGGGGTGCCAAACCCAGCCGCGGACCGGGACGAAGGCTCCGTTGATCTCTTCCCACTCACCGGAGGGGATGTCCAGGAAGAACTGCATCTCCCCTACCTGGTTGCCTGCTGCGGGAGGCCGCAGCTCCGGCAGTACTTCATCCTGTCGGGTCTGCATCTGATGCCCAGTCTTTCTCTTCGTTTGGTCGGCTCGTTTGGTCGGCGCTCGGTCTCAGGGCCTGCGGCACCGGCGGAGAATCCCGTAGCGGCACCCCCGTTGCGAGACCAACTCCCACCTCTAGATGGAGGGTACAGGAGGTAGGACTATCTTGAGGCTCGGCGGGTCGAAGGGGTCAACGTAACCCTTCCAGCGGGTCCGGAAGAACTCCTCGTCGGCCACCGGGTGGGACTTGCCGTGGTCGGTGTCCTCGCCGTAGCCACGGGTTGCCGCCTCGTCGTGGCGGAGTTCGGCGTAGGGGGTGTAGACGATTAAAAAGCCCTTCTCCCCCGCCCTCAGGCAGTAGTCGACGTCGTTGTAAGCCACCACCAGGTCCTCGTCGAAACCGCCCAGGCCCTTGAACACCTCGGCCCTGGTCAACATACAAGCCGCGGTAATGGCCGATGCGTTGTGGATACACCGGCCCAGCCCGAAGTAGTTTTCGTAATCGATGTTGCCGGCCAGGCCGTTGCCCGGACCGACGATGACCCCCTCGTGCTGAGCCCGTCCGTCCGGGAACAAAAGACGGGCACCCACCGCCCCCACCTCGGGGCGTTGTGCGTGCTCGAGCATCGCCTCGATCCAGTCCGGCGAGATGACCTCGGTGTCGTTGTTCAACATGAGCAGGTATTCGCCGTCGACGTGGTCCGCGGCGAAGTTCATGATCCTGCTGAAGTTGAACTCTCCGGGATGGCGGATAACCCTGCCCCCGAAAGAGTTCAGGTAGTCCAGGGTCGCCTCGTCCGTGCTGTCGTTATCCACCACCACGATTTCAAAGTTGTTGTAGGTGGTCTCGCGCCGGATGCTGTCGATACAGGTCTTCAGCAGGTCCACCCGGTCCCGGGTCGGAATGATGATGCTGACTTTCGGTTCGCCCTGGATCTCGTAGCGGATCCGGTAGTAGCCGGCGTAGGGGCCGTCCTCCACCCGGCCCTTAACCCCGCGGCGGGCCAGCGCATCGGTCAGCGCCCTGCGGGCGGCGTCGTGGGCCCAGGGTTTGGTGGTGTCGGAGTGCGCAATGGAGGTGGGGACCTGTCGCCAGGTGTAGAGCGGGGTCCGGACGTGGCCTATGCGGTCGGTTTCTTCGGTGACCCTGAGGGTCAGGTCCCAGTCTTGGCTGCCGTCGTAACCGGGACGAAAACCTCCGACCTTATCC
>JAJCYE010000126.1 GCA_029263075.1 Actinomycetes bacterium | reverse complement strand
GGAGCCGAAACCTCCGGCGCCCCGCTCGGACCCCGGCAGTTCATCCACCTCCTCAAAGCTGCAAGCAGGCACCGGCAGGATTACAAGTTGGGCTATCCGTTCCCCCCGCTCAATCTCCAGCGGCCCGGCGGAGAGGTTGATAACGATGACCTTAAGTTCCCCCCGGTATCCGGAATCGATCAGCCCGGGAGAGTTCAGGACTCCCAGTCCCTTCTTTATGGCCATTCCGGACCTGGGCTGGACGAACCCGGCAAAACCCTCGGGGATGGCAACGGCCAGGCCGGTTGGGACCAGACCCCGCTCCCCCGCCTGGAGTTTCACCCCGTCGGTCGCCCTGAGATCCACGCCGGCGTCGCCCGGCCGGGCCGGGCTCAACATCGGCATCTGCGAGTCCAGCCGCAGTACCTGAACTCTTACGGGTTCGTTCAAACCGTGGGCGCGGCGGGCCGCTCTTTGGGCGGGAGCTTTTTCTGCAGGAGTCCGAGTTCTTTTTCGAAGTCGTTCAACTCCTGAAAATCTTTGTAGACACTGGCAAATCGCAGGTAGGCGACGTCGTCCAACACCCGCAGGCGCTCGAGGATCTGCAGACCCAGGTCGGCGCTCATCACCACGCTGCTTCCCTCTTCCTTAACGGTTTCCACCACGTCTTCGGCCAACTTGTCCAGGTCGTCGTTGGATACGGGCCGGTTCTTACACGCCTTGCGGACCCCCGAAATTAGCTTTTCTTTGTCGAATGCTTCACGCTGTCCAGAGCGCTTTTGGACGAGAAGAGGAATTTCTTCGATTCGTTCGTAGGTGGTGTACCGCTGGCCACAACTTTCGCACTGGCGGCGCCGCCGGATCGCTCGACCCTCCTCGGCCATGCGCGAGTCAACAACGTGGTCATCTGGATGGGCGCAGAATGGGCATCGCATGGAATGCAACCAATAGTACGTTACGTGTAAAGAACGCCCTCGTGAGTTAATAGAGGGAAGCGATGAGCGGAAAGGTCACATAGTGACATCTCGGAAAACCGTTCGCAGCATGGTTCCAATGAGATGTTTGCCCCGTGGTTACGAGGGGATAAAGATTTGAGGCATACACTTCCGGCCTCATATTCTGCGCGCCATCCCAGCCGCCAGTTGCTGGAGATAGCGTCCTGGCGGGTGGCAGCCGAGATGGTTCGCCGGTACCCCAAAACCCGGATCATCCAGACCCACCCCGGCGGAGGCCAGAACGACAGCCTCTCCCTGCTGCTGGATCCCGGCTTTCAGCCCTACCAGCGCCTGGAACTCAACCGCTTGGGCGGCGTTCAGTACCATTTCCGTCGGCCGAACGGGTCGCAGACCTTCAAGAACTGGCCCGACTTCTGGTCCGAGTTCTTCAACGCCGCCGACCCCCGGGAGCCCATGCGCAAGCTGAGCGCATTCTGCGGCCTTCCCCCGGTCGCCAAGCTGAAGCCGGCCACCAACGAGGTAACCGTCTACCGCTTTATTGCGGGCTTTTTGACCCACGTGTGTTTCAACGCCTCCTTCGGCAAGTTCTTTTGGGACTGCCAGAACGGCTACCTGGACACCTCGGACGGGTTCGGGGGCGTCTGGGAAAGCCGGTTCGAGTTGTTCCCGGAGGCAATGGACCGGCTGCGTACCGTTAAGGAGTCGGACCCCTTCGGCGTTACCGCCTACCGGTTCTGGTTCGTCCTTCTCAACGACGACCCCAAACTGTGCGTCGAAACCAGCGGCACCGCGTGGGACCGGCACGGCATAGAACACGACTTCGGCAAACTCGCCCGCGACGATGAACGCATTTGGCCGGTCATCTCCGAGGTTGCCGGCCACCTCCTCCCCTAACCAACCGGTATGAGCAGAGGGTTCGCCATCCCCGCAACTGCGGACCAACAAAGGGCCCAAGCGGTGGCGGCCCGGGTAGAAGAACTCGGGTACTCCAGCATCTGGACCAACGACACCCCGGGAGCCGACGGCATCGTCACCGCGGCGATGATGGCGGACGCCACCGCCTCGATCCGAGTGGGCGTAGGCGTGGTCGCGGTCGGCCGGCGGCCCCCGAACGAGATTGTCGATGCCGTCCGGGAGTTGGAAATCCCGCTTGACCGGCTGGTGCTGGGCATCGGTTCCGGTTCGTCCCCCAACCCCCTGAGGGCGGTCAGGGAAGCGATGCGGGCGTTGCGCGACCAACTCGGTCCCGAACCACATATCGCAGTGGCCGCCATGGGGCCCAGGATGTGCCGGCTGGCCGGCGAACTGGCCGACACCGTGCTTTTCAACTGGATGGTTCCGGCCCGGATCGAGTGGGCAAAGGCCAGGGTGACGGAGGGAGCCGAACAGTCGGGCCGGGACGGCCTGCCCGAAATGGCAGCCTACGTACGGGCCGCTATCGGCGACGGCGCGACGAGCCGGGTAGCCGCTGAGGCAGCGAAGTACAACACCTACCCCGCCTACACCAGACACTTCGCTGCAATGGGTGTACCGCTGGAAACGGTCGGCGTTTCCGCCGCCGGGCCGGGATACTCCGCGGCTCTCTCAGATTACGATAGTGTTCTGGATGAGGTGGTGGTGCGTGCATTGCCCGCACCAGATTCAACTGCCGCCACCCTGGCCGTTGCGGAGGCATCAACGCCGGTGATCGGAACCTAGCGGTTCGAGCACCCGCCACCGCGTCGGAACTTACTGGTCGATTGATAGTAGGAATGTCCGTGCGAAAAAATCGTGGAATGGTAGTTGCAGCAAGCGTGGCAGCCGCCTTGATGCTTGTCGGATCGGCGTGCGGCGACGAACCCGCCAGCCCCGAGGTCTCAGACAACAGCGCCGAGGTCCAGGACATCTTCTTTATGGACACGGACGGGTCGAACCCCATTCGCATCACCACCGCCAAAGGGGTCGACTCCTCCCCCGACTGGTCGCCCGATGGCAAGAAGATTGCCTTCAACACCAACCGCGACGGCAACTTCGAGATTTATGTGATGGACGCCGACGGCAAAAACGCCAAGCGTTTGACCGACAACAACGCAGAGGACTTCTCCCCCGACTGGTCGCCCGACGGAAAGAAGATCGCCTTCAACAGCGATCGCGACGGCAACCGGGAGATCTACGTAATGGATGCCGACGGCGGCAACCCGACCCGCCTGACCAACAACCAGTTCAACGACGGCCTGCCGGACTGGTCGCCCGACGGCAAACAAATTGCCTTCGAGAGCAACCGGACCGGTAACTACGAGGTCTTCGTCATGGACGCCGACGGTGAAAACACCCGGGTTCTTACCGACAGCGAAGCGGTCGACGGATCCCCGGCGTGGTCCCCGGACGGTTCACAGATCGCCTTCATCAGTCAGCGCGACGGCGAAGGCAACTTCGAGGTCTACGTTATGGATGCCGACGGCTCCCGCCAGATTCGGCTGACCACCAGCGACGGCTTCGACAACTTCCCGGCGTTTTCACCCGATGGATCGCTCATCGCGTTCGATTCGGTGAGGGACAAGAACCGCGAGCTCTACACAATGAAGACCGATGGCTCGGATCCGAGGCGCATCACGAACAGCCCGGGCATCGACCGCTTTGCGGCATGGTCCCCCGACGGCTCGAAGATCGCCTTTTACAGCGAGCGACCCGACGCCGACAACTGATGCTGCTCGAAGGTAAGCGGCTCCTCGTCACCGGTGTTCTGACCCAAAAGAGCATTGCGTTTGCCGCCGCCAAACTGGCGCAGCAGCACGGCGCCGAGATAGTGCTCTCCGGATTCGGCAAGGGTTTGGCCCTTACCGAGATGAGCGCCCGGCGCCTTCCCGAACCGGTTGAGATTCTTGAGATGGACGTCACCAAAGATTCCGATATCGCCCGGGTGGCCGAGCAGATCAAACAGAAGTGGGGCGGCCTGGACGGGTTCCTCCACGCGGTTGCTTTTGCCCCGCAAAACGCTCTGGGCGGCGAGTTCTTGAACACGCCGTGGGAGAGTGTGGAACTGGCGTTCAAGACCAGCGCTTTCTCCCTCAAGTCGTTGGCTTCCGGACTCCTCCCGCTGATGAGCCGGGGAGGTTCCATCGTCAGTCTCGACTTCGACGGCCGGGTAGCCTGGCCGGTTTACGACTGGATGGGCGTATGCAAGGCCGGCCTGGAGTCCATTACCCGCTACCTCGCCCGGGACCTCGGTCCCCACGGGATCCGGGTCAACACCGTTTCTGCCGGCCCTCTTGCCACCACTGCCGCCAAAGGCATACCGGGATTCACCTCGCTGGTAGACGCCTGGGGCTCCCGGGCCCCACTCGGCTGGAAAGCCGACGACCCGGTACCGGTGGCCAAGACCATCAGCTTCCTCCTCTCCGACTGGTCCGACGGGATCACGGGTGAGTTGATCCACGTAGACGGCGGATACCACGCGATGGGCGCCGATATCCGATCTGGAGATCCGGAGAACATCTAGCAGTGGCCGAGGACGACGACCTCGACATTGAGACGTCCCAGCGAGAGGCTGCGCGCCTCTACCGGGAGATGCGCCGCAAAGGCGTTGGGAAACGTACCCTCGAAGCTCTGCGGCTCAGTTGGGCCGAGGCCTGCATGGACCCGATGAGAAGGGGGGTCCTGCGCGATCCACCGGCCCCGGACAAGATCAGCCCGGACGGTCCGGCTCCCGAAGTGAAACCTCACCGGGACCTCGGCAACCTCTTGGAGCCCAACCCCCCGAGCATGAAAGACCTGCTCCAACGCACAGAACCTTTCGACCCTCTGGGCGGCACCCCGGCTGAGGACCCACCCAAAGAGTAGTCGGCCACGAGCCACCCGAAGAACAGATTCACGACCCTAGGTAGACTGGAACCCTGGTGATACCCGTTGGAAAGTTGAGGGCGTTGGCCCTCCTCGCGGTAGCGTCGGTCGGCCTGATGGCCGGCCACTCGCTGACGTACCTGCGTCTGGCTCCCACCCCCAGCCGGCGGGCCGCCCTACTCCAGGCATCCGGACACAGCTACCTGGAGAAGGCTCTGGCCTTCGCTCCGGCCCTTGCTCTGGTTTGTGCCCTTTATTGGCTGGCCGCCGGCTTTTTCAGCCGTCGCAACACGGGTCCGTCGGCTTTGGGCACCGCGGCGGTGCTTTCAGTCATCCAAATACTCGGGTTCGGTGGCCAGGAGGTCATGGAACGCCTGTTGAGCGGAGCACCCCTGCACCACGTAGGCAGCGTGCTGCTGCTTGGGGTTCCCGTACAGTTGATGGTTGCCGGCGTCGCCGCCCTGGTGGTCACCGCGCTGAAGAAGGCGGGAGAGGTACTCGGCAACCTGCTGAACGGTATCGCACCTTTTGGTCCCCCATCCGCGTCGGCTCCAACCGTCCTGAATGTTCGTTTCACCAGTGCCGTCCTCGCCGGCGGCCCTGGGTCCCGGGGGCCCCCAGTCCTTTCGAGATAGGACATACGCGGCTGCAGAGCAGCCCCGAAACCAAACTCGAAAGGACAACTCGAATGAAAAATGTGGTTTTGCGCACCGCTGCGCTTTGTTTGTCGGCAATCCTGCTCCTCGCTCTCTCTGCCCCCGCCCTTGCCCATGAGCGGCGGACTGAAGGAGGGGTTCAGGCAGTGGTCGGCTGGGACACCGAACCCACCTACGTCGGATTCGCCAACGCGGTTCAGTTGACCCTGTCCGACACCGCCGGCGAGCCGATAGTCGACCTGGGTCCCGACGAGCTGAAGGTGGAGGTTTCATTCGGCGACGAGAAGACTTCTCCCCTGCCGGTTGAGCCTGCCTTCCGGGTCGGCGCGTTCGGCACCCCGGGCGTCTACACCGCCCCCCTGATCCCCACCCGCCCCGGCGTCTACACCTTCCACTTCATGGGCACCATCAAGGGCGAACCCTACGACCAGACCTACACCTCCGGCGAAGGCACCTTTGCTTCCCCCCAAAACCCGGCCGACGTCTCCTTCCCGGCCAAGGACCCGACCGCCGGCGAACTGGCTGCCCGACTGGACCAGTTGAGCGAAGGTTCAGACGGCGATGACGACGGCGGCTCCGACTCGACCGGCGTAATCGCCATCGGCATTGCCGTGGCTGCACTGGCTCTGGCCGGGTTTGCCCTGGTCAAAAAGAGCAAGTCTGCTTAGACAGCTGCAATGAAGTCCCTTCTGCGAACCTGCCTGACAGCAGGAGCCACCGCGTGGCTCCTGCTGTTCACCGCCGTCCCGGCACTGGCGCACGCCAGCTTGAGTGCGTCCGTGCCGGCCGGCGGGGCCGCCGTCGAACAGGCGCCCACCGAGGTCCGGCTGACTTTCACCGAGTTCCCCGACGAGGCGCTGTCTTCGGTCAAAGTGCTCGGAGCCTCCGGATCTTTTGAAAAAGGACCGGCCCGGGTGCCGGCCGATGACACCTCTACGCTGGTTGTCGGTTTGAAGGAGCTCCCCAAGGGCTCGTACACGGTTTCCTGGCGAACGGTATCCCGGGTCGACGGACACTCGTCGGCCGGGGCCTTCGCGTTCGGCGTGGGCGAACCACCCAGTGCAGTTTCGGCCGACGCCGGCGAACAGACCAGTTCCAAGATTCCCTCGGCAGTGGCCAGGTGGATCCTCTACCTGGGGCTTGTTGGTTTGCTCGGGGCGGCATGGATGGCCGTATTCGCATTCGAGAACAACTATCGGCCGGTTGCTCGCTTCGCATCCATCGGGCTGTTGGCGGCGGCGGTGGGTACATTGGGCCTTGGCCTGTACCAGTACCGCGACAGCGGCGTGGCCCTGGGCATCTTTTTGGGCAGCTCCGCCGGCAGGGCGCTGGCGTTCAGGGTGGCGCCCCTGGTCCTCACCGGCCTCGCATTTTTGTTCTTCCGCAACAACTACCGCCCCCGGATGATGATCGGCGGAACGGGCGCTTTGGCCGCTATGTTCGCCCACGCCTCGGCCGGTCACGCCGCAGTCCCCCCGAACGTAGCCATAAAGGTGCTGATCCAGTGGATCCACTTCGCCTCGGTCGGCGTCTGGATCGGGGGCCTGGGCGCCCTGCTCTTGGGACTTTCGCACGCACCCGAGGAGAAGCGACAGCGGGCGACAAAACGCTTTTCGCTGGCGGCCGGACTCGCCATATTCATCGTCACCGGAACCGGTGTGCTCCGAGCGGTCAACGAGGTCGGCGGCTGGGGTCCGCTCCTGGAAACGACGTACGGCCGCCTGGTGATAGCCAAGTCGGTTCTCATCGTCGGGCTGGGCGCGCTGGGGGCCGTCAACCGGTTCCGCAACCTCCCGGTGGCCACCACCTCCCCGGCCGGACTCCAAAAAACTGGGCGACTTGAGATCGCCGTGGCGGTCATTACCCTGGCGTTGGCCGGGATGCTCTCCACCTCCGTGCCGCCGGTTTCGGTGGCCGCGGCGGCGGAGGAGGCCGTCGTCAAGGCCGAAGGAGCCGACTTCGCCCGCACCACCGCCGCCACCCTCACCCTGGAACCGGGAACGGCCGGTCCCAACCGCCTCTCTCTTTCCCTTAAGGATGCCCGCTCCGGGGATGCCCCGGAGGGGATCACCGGGGTCACCTTGAAGTTCGTTTCTTTGTCCAACCCCGCCCTCGGCGAATCCACGTTGGAGCTGGAGGAGCGGGGCGACGGCGAGTACGAGGCCTCGGGTTCCAACGTCTCGGTGGACGGCCGCTGGAGGGTTACCGCTGCCGTCAGAACCTCCAGCAACTCATTCGAAATACCACTGGAGTTCTCCACCCGTTCCACCGGTTTCACCACCGAAACGTCCGAAGTAGAGGGACAACCGACGATTTACTCGGTCACCGATCCCCAGGGCCGGCAGCTTCAGGTGTACTCGGAGCCGGATCGGCCCGGCAGGTCGGAACTCCACCTGACCCTGTTCGACGCCTCGGGCATCGAGCTTGAGGTCGACAACATCCTGGCCATCGCCTCGCCTCCCGATACCGACAGCATCACCCTGGTGACCCGGCGGTTCGGGCCGGGCCACTTCGTCTCCGACCTGGTCCTTAAAGAAGGCGCCTATCTGTTCGACATAACCGTAACCACCGGGGCCGGAGACTCCCTGCGCTTCCCGGCCGAGACGGAGTTTTCATGATGACCATCAAGCGGCTGGCCGCGACCCTGGCCCTATCCGCCCTGGGGGTGGTGGTCCTGGCATCTCCGGCCGCCGCCCACCCGGTGACCGGCGGTTCGGCGAGCCCACTCCAAATCACGGTAACCATCATCGGCACGATTATGGCGCTGGCCGGGGTCGGGGCGGCCCTGGTCGCCACCAGCGATTCGGAGCGGTTCAAGACAGACAAGAACAAACTGCGCAAGGGCGGCCTGGTCCTGGCGCTGGTGGGTTTCGGGGTGTTCCTTTTTGGCCCCGATCTGTTCGAGCCGGCCCAGATCCCGTGCGAGGACCGGCCACTCACCCAGGCAAGCGTATCGGTGACCAGTCCCCTGCCAGACCAGGTGTTCGAGTCGCAGGATGTGCCGCTGAAGATCGACTTGCAGGGCGGCGAGATTGCCTCGGTGTCGTCGAGCAACAACAAAGAAGGCGAAGGCCACCTGCACATCTCGATCGACAACCGGCTCGCCTCCATGACCGCCGAAGCGGATCAGGTGCTTCAGGTCCCTGCCGGCAAACACGAACTGGAGGTGGAGTACGTGGCCAACGACCACGCCCCGTTCTGCAAACGGATTGCCGACCGCGTGCGCTTTACCGTGGAGGACGGCTCCGC
>JAJCYE010000125.1 GCA_029263075.1 Actinomycetes bacterium | reverse complement strand
TAGGTTCGCATCCTTGGTGAAGAGATTCGGAGCGCGCCTAAACGTATAGTCCAACGCCTTCTCGTTCACCCCAAAGGGATCTGACTTGCTTCGCCAGGTATCTCGGTTGTTGTTCACCGTGGCGTTCGTCCTATCCCCCCCCCAGCGAACACCGGGTACCACCAACCTGAAAATGCCGACAGATTGTCTGCCGGCCCCATGTTGAAGTCACCTAAAACAAAGAGTGGAGTTCCCTGAACAGCCCATTGGTTCACCAAGACACTCAACTCCCATTGTTGAGCCTTGGGGATATCGAATCTGTCTGGTCCGCTACCTTTGGGAGTCTCAAGGTGGGTCGAGCAGGCGGCAGCCTGGATGACAAGTGCGGCGAGGCACGCGGCCCCTCGTTTTTCTACCCCGACATCTTGCGCCAAATACTGCTTGTCAATTCCGTAGGTTCCGAGACCACGGATGCTTACGATGACATTGCCGAATGCACTGCCGTAGCAGGCGCTTTCTGATGGGAATCGACCAATGGGCGAAGGCGACGTATTCGAGCCCGAAGGGTGCGGAGAATTGAATCATGCTCCAGATGTAGTCCCACTGATACCGGCAAATTTCGTTGAACGAAATGACGGTCGGCATCGGATTTCTCGTACCTAGGGAACTCATGACCGCAGGAGCAACGTCAAAGTTTTGTCCGTCGCCGCGCCAAACTCCTTCGAGATGTCCTCACCAGGTTCGCTCCGTGATCTTGCCCGAACGATCCTGAGAAATGGCGACAAGGCCATTGGCTGTGGGCCATGGAACGGCATCGCAGATGAACTTCACCGAGGACGTCGCAGAGCCTGGTGGCTCCTTACCGGTTGACCCGATTCGTCCGGCCATGCCGATAATCCCTATGCCTCACCGCCGTCCCGCCCTGCTCCACCGCTCCCCCGCTTCTTCCCATGTCCCCTTAAGGGGATCTCGCTCCTCGGCCCCGCTGGGCCGGCCTTTTGGAGCGTGATCCCGCCACCGGCCATAAGCCGGTCAAGTTAGGCCACCAGGCCGCCGAAATCTGCGAAGAACTTTCGGCAACTTGCCACCGGTCGGCCGGGCGAAGCTGAAGCAGATCCGGGTGCCCGGCGCTCGAATGCCCGGGCGGCGTCCTGCGACTTGCGGCGATCGAACGCAGGATCACACCGGGCCCCGTCCTGCCGCGCCAGGGTCGCCACCAAGTGGGCATGGTTGCCCGCGTGCCGAACCAGAATCCACCGGCATGCCTGGTCGTCTCTCCGGAGTGCAATGCCGGTTCGGTGGAGGACCTCCTGCGCCAGCCAGCCAAACTCGGCGTAGGTCAGCCCGCGATCGGCCGCGATGGTCAGACTGCCGGCATCGGTGTCGCACGGCCTGCCGCTGGCCGGATGTGGCGAACGTAGTCCTGCCGGGTAGTACGCATCAACTAGTTCGGGCCTCCAGCTTGTCGATCAGCTGTCGGAGCTCCCGCTTGTCGATTTGCATGATCCTAGCCTTCGATCTGCTCTGTCGGGCCCCACCGTCCATCGTCCATGGATTCTCGCAATCGTTGGCCGGGCTCCACGGATACCGCACCAGGCCGTCGACGTCGCCACCGGGGATTGCTTACTCGTCCCGAACGCCCGCGACATCCTGAAACTGTCGGTCAATCCCGGTGCGTAGTCCGCCGAAGCGGAGTCGGCTGCTCTGGTTCTTTCACCGTCAGCGGGCCGGCCCACGGCTTCGCAGCCTGCTCGACCCCCGGGCAAACCGCCGCTCCGCCCACCCTTCGGACAGCTACTCCCTCTACCCCTGCAAACGGCTTTCAACCCATTCTCTCGTCATCCGAGCCGGTCCCCTTGGGCATCTCCCACCGGCGTATGCGCCCTACCTGACGCCACCCGGACCGGGACAACGGCCGGCGCATGGGCCCGCGTGGAACCCTCACTGAAGCTTCGACACACCTAAATTCCCTCTCTGCCAGGCACAAAACCATCGGGTCGGAGCCCCGGAGTCTCCTCATAGACATAGCACTTTGTCGACTTATCTCCTTAGATTTAAGGGTACTAGGGTGCCTTTTGCCCCAACCAACCACCGGGCTCCTCGCCCCGGGTCTTACCTCAACTCATACTTGAATGTTTCGCTACCATCACTCTCTACCTTACCTAGAGGTGTATCGGTGCAAGGGAGGGCCTAGCAGAGATACAAGGGGATTTATCGATAAGTAGTCATAGACGCGACAAAGAAGACATGTCGACAAATGGATTAGTGGTTGGGAACTACTCCGAGGAGAGGCGCTTGACCAGGAGGGAGTCGGCTCCCCTGGCGTCGAAGTCGTCGAGGATTTCGGCGATGGCCGCCCTGACGATCCGGCCCCGATCGGAGGCCAACCGGTGGTTGGCCCGCAGGTCCAGACGGGCGGCTTCCAACCGGGTCAGGTCGGAGTCCGTGCAATAGAAAGTGACCTTCTCCTCATGCCGTGGGCGGCTCGTTCCCGGGACGGGCTTCGCCGCCGCAGGCTTTGCTGCCGGGGCCCTCCGGGCCCTCGGGGCCGCGGCAACCTTCTCGGGCGTTGGGGAGGGAACGGAAACTGGGGCCGGAGTGGCGTCTACCTCGCGGGAGGGTTCGGCGGCGGGCTCCGGGGTTCCGGTGCGGCTGGGGCGGGGTTCGGGCGGCCCGCCGAACAGCAGGTCTGCGCCCGGAAGACTTGGCCTACGAGGCACGGCCCACGACCTCCCGCGCAAGGTCCCGGTACTCCTGTGCTCCGTTGGACGAAGGGGCGTAGTTCAAAATGGGAACCCCCGCCACCGATCCCTCGGAGAACTTGATGGTCTTGTGGATGACGGTCTTGAACAGCTTGTCCCCGAACTTCTCCCCCACCCGGCTGAGTACCTCCCGGCCGTGAATGGTCCGGGCCTCTAGCATGGTGGCGACAATGCCCATGACCCGCAGTTCGGGATTCAGGCGCTCTTGAACCTTGGCCACCGTGTCCATCAACAGGGCCATGCCGCGCAGGGCGAAGTACTCGCACTCCAGCGGGATGATCACCGAGTCGGCCGCGGTGAGGGCATTTACCGTCAGCAGCCCCAAGGAGGGCGGGCAGTCGATCAGGATGTAGTCGTAGATCTTCTGGGCCGGCTCCAGGCAACGCTTTAGGAGCTGCTCCCGGGCCACCTCGGAGACCAGGACAACCTCCGCCGCAGAGAGATCTATGTTCGAGGGCACCAGGTCCAGGCCGGGCACGCGGCTGGGGACAACCACCTGGGGCAACGAGACGGTCCGGTCCAGCAGGAGGTCGTAAATGCTGACCTCGATCTCGTTCGGGTTCAATCCCAGTCCAACCGACAGGGCGCCCTGGGGGTCGAAGTCCACCAGCAAAACCCGGGAGCCCTGCTCGGCGAGAGCCGCGCCCAGGTTGATAGTGCTCGTTGTTTTGCCGACACCCCCCTTCTGGTTGACCACCGCCACAACTTGCCCAAGAGCCCGATACCGCTCCCGCTGCTCCCAGGGCGCCGGCGAAGGCACGGTCGGATCGCTTACCGGGGCTTGGGGTGCCGGGGCCGCAGCGGGGACTTGAGACCGCACAGTGGCGGTCGCCGCCGGGGTCGCCGCCGGGGTCGCCACCGCGGGCGCGGCCTTGGCTGGACCCTTGACGGGAACCTTGGATGACTTGGAGGACGCCCGCCGGGCGCGCGGCCCGGCCTTCGTCACCGGCGCAGGAGCGGCAGCCGGGGCTTGAAGGGGCCGATCCTGAAGGGATCCGCTCTCCTCCAAGGGGTCGTCGGGAGGGAATAGCTCCGCCAAGAGGTGTTGCGAAGAGTATGGGTTCGGGTTATCCACAAGCCGCCTTGTCGACAAAATTGACTGGGGCGGCAAATACTAAGGCGCGGCGGAACACAAGACAACGACCTTTGGACAATCAGAGGTCCGCCGCGCCGTCAGGCGCTCAACTCCCGAGGCGATGTGGGGCAAAGCCCCGGTGGAGACTTAGCGCTTGATCTTGCTCTTGCAGGTAATACACAACTTGGCTGCCGGGATGGCTTCCAGACGCTCGGGCGGAATGTTGTTGCCACACCCCTCGCACTTGCCGTAGGTGCCGGCTTCGATCCGCACCAGGGCGGCCTGCACATCCTCTAACCGCTGTTGAAGACCCTCAGCAAGACTGAGGACCCGGGCGCGCTCCGATGTGGTCTGAGCGGCATCGGCAAAGCCTTCATCCAGATGAATATCGACCTTGCCGTCTTCGGTAAAACCCAGATCGGCCAGTTCCGCGTGCACGATTGCCTCTTCTTCAAGAAGCTTCTTTTTGGCTACCTGCAGGTCCTCTTCTAGCAAAACCAATTCCCTTCAATATGAGAGGCGGGCGCCGGGATCGGAACATTGACCAGCGATTTTAGTTGTCCGACCGCGCACTGGGAAATTCCAGCAGTGACAACACCTCCTAGGAAGCATATTCCTTTGGTCAAAAAGGTGCGGGATTCCCCTTAGGGGAAGGGCGGGGCGGGTTCGGTGGGGAGAAGAATTTCCATGTTGACGGAACCGGCGCCCACCCCGATGGCTTGCGCCGCAGCCTGCGACAGGTCCAGAACCCGCCCATGGGCGTACGGACCCCGGTCGGTGATCACGATAATTACCGCCCTGCCTCCGTTGGTGACCTTGAGGATGGTTCCAAGAGGCAGAGAGATGCTGGCCCCGGTGAACTGGGCCGCCCTGAAGGTAGCCCCGCTGGCGCTGCGACAGCCGTCAAATCCTGGCCCGTACCAGGATGCGTCGCCGGTGGTAACCACGCCGGTGGGGCTCAACTTTGCCGGCATGAGGCCGGCACCCCCCGTTGCCGGGGAGTACCAGTTCAAGAGCGCAGCCAGCCTCTGGTCCCGCGCCGGGAGGCCGGGCGTACAGCGGCCGGGAGCAGGCTTCTTGATGGCCGCAGCCCGGGCGGCCAGAACCTTTTTTTCGGCATCCATCGCGTTTTGGATGGCCACCTTCAGGTCCTGAAGGGACGAGCTCCGGCGCTCCCGGCTGGTCTTCAGGCTCTCCCGCTGGGCATCCAGGCTCCGCACCCGGGCTTCCAGATTTTCGACGGTCTTGGCAAGCGCAGCCTTCTCTTCGTCCCGCTGGCCCCTCAACCGGGTTGCCTCGGAGAGCGTTTGCCCATCCTTTTTCGCCAGGCTCTCCCAGAACATGCCGAGCTTGGACAGGTCGGTCATGGTGGTCGACGTGAACAGGGGCGCCAGGATGCTGCTGGGGCCGTTCTTGTACATACGCACCGCCCGGACGTTGGCCGACTTACGAATGGTCCGGATCTCACCGTCAAGGTCCCGGATATGCGCCTCGGCGCCCCGGATCCTGGACTCGGTCAGGCCCACCTCTTTTTCATCCTTGGCGATCGAACGGTTTACCTCGAAGATTTGGCCGTCCAGGGCCTTTAGTTCGTTCAGGACCCGCGCAGTTGCCGCGTTGGCGTCGGAAAGTTGTTTTCGGATTGCGTCGAGGTCGTCCGCGAGTGCCGGCCCACCGGGCAGCAAGACAAGGGATCCTGCCAGGAGGAGAACTACCAGCGAGCAACGCCGCAGCGACATGAGCGAGGGCCCAAGCCGGGAAATCACCCCCCGACGTTACCAGCGTGCCGGGGGCGAAGCAACAATCCCCGAGCCAGCCGGGGACCGGTTACGCAACCGGCCGGCGGATAATCCGCCGGCCGGCACGTTTTGGCAAATGGTTACGGGCTAAGACCTGCCCTCGCTGCACTCCTTCTGGACCGCCTCCGGCCCGGGAGACTGCAGGAACGTAAAGCCGGTGTTGGTGCCCTCTCTCTCAGCCTTAACCGTGGTATCCCCGGTCTTCTCGTAACCGAGGTCCACGGGAACCGTGGTCCCGGCGAAGTTCCCGAAGGTCTTTTCGGCGTCCTTGACCCGGGCTACGAGGATGATGCAGCCCAGATTGTCACTCTCGGACTCGCCCGCTTCCACTGAAACCGTGGGTAGCAAGGAGTCACCCAACAGCGGTGCCTCGTGGGCGGCATGTTCTTTGGACCCGTCGGCGCTGAAGCGGTTCGGGTTCAGGGCGAAGTCGCCGCCGGAGCCGTTGTCGACGCCGGTTATGCGGTACAGGACGTAGACGCCGCTACCCCCCGGCGTACTGACGCTCCCGGCAGTCGCCTGGTAGTCGGTGAAGTAGCCGAGTTGCCGGTAGGTAACATCCACATCTCCCCCGCCGCCCGAACAACCGGACGCCACCAGACCCAGAGCGACGAGCCCCAGGCTCAAACGCTTCGACCGTGACCGCCGGGTTATTGCCTTGGTGATGCCGAACAAAGAGCCTTCCGCCATTTATTCCTCCTGGGTTTGAGGGGATTCCGGATCCTAATTGCATCCTTTTCCCCAAGCCGGAGTCAACCTGAGCGCCAACTCGGGTCCTGCAGGAAGACGACAGCGGCAACAGGCAGAGCCCCAGCCGGCTAAAACCGGGGGCTAAAAGACCTCAGATGCAGGCCGGAAGCCCAGCCCGTGAGCGGAGGCGACCGGTTCATTCACCAGAACGCCGTTGAGGGTGTTGAGACCCTTCGCGAGGGCCGGGTCGTCCATGCAGGCCCCCAGAAGTCCCTTGTTCGCCAGATCCAGCGCGTAGGGCAGGGTGGCGTTCGTCAGGGCGTAGGTGGAGGTGTGCGGCACGGCCCCCGGCATGTTGCCGACGCAGTAGTGCACCACCTCGTCCACGATGTAGGTCGGATCCGAGTGGGTGGTCATACGGGAGGTCTCAAAACAGCCACCCTGATCGATCGAGATGTCGATCACCACGGCCCCGGGCTTCATCGACGAAATCTGCTCCTTGGTCACCAGCCGGGGCGCAAGGGCGCCGGCCACCAGCACGGCGCCGATCACCAGGTCCGCGCTTCGCACCGACTCCTCGATGGTCGTCTGGTTGGACGTCAGGGTCAGGATGCGGCCCTTATGGATGGAGTCGATATAGCGAAGCCGGTCGATGCTGCGATCCAGCACCACGACCTCCGCTTCCATGCCCTGCGCCAGCCAAGCGGCGTTTGCCCCCGCCATCCCGGCGCCCAGCACTATGACCTTGGCCGGGTAGACCCCGGAGACTCCTCCCAGCAGGATCCCGCGTCCGCCGTGCTCCTTCTCCAGCAACGTTGCTCCGACCTGGGGGGCCATTCGACCCGCCACCTCGCTCATCGGCGCCAGCAGAGGCAGGCGGCCCTGGGCGTCCTGAACCGTCTCGTAGGCCACCCCCGCGATACCGGAATTGAGCATTGCCTCGGTTACCGTGCGGCTGGCAGCCAGGTGGAGGTAGGTGAACAGGATCTGGCCGGACCGCATACGGTGGAACTCGGCGGCAACCGGTTCTTTCACCTTGAGGATCAGCTCGGAGCGAACCCAGACGTCGTCCACGTCGGTCATGGTCGCACCTGCCCCTACGTAGGCCTCGTCGGGAATGCGGGATCCGGTGCCGGCGCCTATCTCCACCAGGACCTGGTGTCCGGCGGAGGTCAACTCCCTAACGCCGGCCGGGGTCAGGGCCACCCGATACTCGTGATTCTTGAGTTCGGTGGGGACCCCTACGATCATTCGTGCAGCTCGTGTTTGGCCAGCATCATCTGGTAGAGCGTGATGCCGATGATGCTCTTGCCGTCAACGATCCGGCCATCCTCAATGGCATCGAACGCCTCATCCCTACCCATCCACTCCAGCGACAGGGGTTCGCCGCCGTCATGGGTAGGCGCCGGGGCGACGATCTTCAGTTCACGGCCGACAAAAACATGGGTCTTTTCGTCGGTCATACCGGGGCTCGGATAAAAGCTGCTTAAAAGGTCCAGGTCGCCGCACTCGTATCCGGTCTCCTCCAGAAGCTCTCGCCGGCCGCAGACCCAGGGGTCCTCGCCCGGGTCAATCTTGCCGGCAGGGATCTCCAAGAGGGCGTCATCACAGGCCTGGCGGAACTGGCGAACCATGAGGATGCGGCCATCGTCGTCGACCGGGACCACTGCGACCGCTCCCGGGTGTTTGCAGAAGTGGTAGTCACGAACTTGCCCGTCGGGAAGTTTGACCGCTTCCTTGACCACCTTGAAGAAGCCGGCGTCGTAGACGATTTCGGAGCCGAGTCTTTCGCGATTGCCGGTCATAGTCTGATTGTAGTCAGGAGCCGGGGGCTAATTGGAGGAGGATCCGACGGACCCGGTAACCGGGTCCCCGGCGGCGCCGGATGCGTTGTCGGGGAGGTTCGGATCCTGGAACGTGTCCCGGTCGATAGCCCGGCGAACTGCGGCGGCCACGAACTCCCTGAACATCGGGTGTGCCCGGTTGGGGCGGGACTTGAACTCGGGGTGGAACTGGGACGCCATGAAGAACGGATGGTCGGGTAGTTCGACGATTTCCACCAATCGGCCGTCCGGCGAGGTTCCACTGAACAAAATTCCGTGCTCCTGCAGGGAGGAGTGGTAGGCGGAGTTGACCTCATAGCGGTGGCGGTGGCGTTCGTAGATGACCTCCTGGTCGTAGACGCGGTTGGCCCCGCTCCCCCGGCGCAGCCGGCACGGCCACAGGCCGAGTCGCATCGAACCGCCCTTCTCGTAGACATCTTCCTGTTCGGGCAGCAGATCGATAACCGGGTGGGCCGTCATCTCGTCGAACTCGGTCGAGTTGGCGCCGGTGAGACCGGCGACGTTGCGGGCAAACTCGATCACGGCGCATTGCAGGCCCAAGCAGAGCCCGAGGAACGGGATGCCTTCCTCCCGGGCGACCCGGACTGCGTCGATCTTGCCTTCGATGCCCCGGATCCCAAAACCGCCGGGGACCAGAACACCGTCCAGGCCCATGATCGTGTCGAACCCACCGCTGGTCAGGTGCGGCAGCGCCATCTGATCGGGATCCTGCTTTTCCGGCGTCTTTTCGTCGGAGGCGATCCAAACAATCTCGACGTCGGCGCCGACCTCGTAGCCGCCCGCCTTCACCGCTTCGATAACCGAAAGATATGCGTCTGGTAGGTCCACGTACTTTCCGAACAGGCCGATGCGGACCTTTCCCTTGGGATGTTCCACCCGTTCGACCAGCGCTTCCCAATCACTCAGGTCCGGCGGGTCCCTTTTGATCTGCAGGTGCTTGAGGACGAACTCGTCCAATCCCTCTTCCCGCAGGACCAACGGGATTCGGTAGATATTCGAAGTGTCGACCGCCGAAGCGATCCCGCCGATTTCCACGTCGCATAGCAGTGAAATTTTTTGCTTCAGCTTCAGTGAGATCTCCCGGTCGCTGCGCAGGACCAGGGCGTCGGGCTGGATTCCGATGCTCCGCAGTTCACGCACCGAGTGCTGGGTGGGTTTGGTCTTCAACTCGCCCGACGGGCCGATATAGGGCGCCAGGGTCACGTGGACGTAGCAGACGTTCTCCCGGCCGACCTCCAGCCGCAACTGGCGGATTGCTTCCAAGAACGGAAGGCTCTCGATGTCGCCGACGGTCCCGCCGACTTCGGTGATGACAACCTCCGCCTCTGCCGCCTGGCCGACCCGCAGGATCCGGTCCTTGATCTCGTTGGTGATGTGGGGGATGACCTGCACGGTGTCGCCCAGGTAGTCGCCGCGGCGCTCCTTGGCGATAACCGACTGATAGATGGCCCCGGTAGTGACGTTGGAGGAACGGCGCAGGTTCTCATCGATGAACCGCTCGTAGTGTCCGAGGTCCAGATCTGTCTCGGCGCCGTCATCGGTCACGAAGACCTCGCCGTGCTGGAAGGGGCTCATGGTACCCGGGTCCACGTTGATGTAGGGGTCGAGTTTTTGCATCGTGACCCGCAAACCGCGGTATTTGAGGAGGCGACCAAGCGAGGCCGCAGTGAGGCCTTTACCGAGGCTTGAAGCAACCCCACCCGTCACAAAAATATGCTTGGCCACGGAACAGGAGCGTATCAGACGATCGTCGATTTCCCGGCCGATTCATCTGAACTTGACGAGATTTGTTCGCGGACCGGTTTTGATCCGGCTGCCCGGTTGGGCTTGTTCGTGCCCGCCTGCGCCGGACCGGACCCCTTCCCGGGGTCCCCAGATCATGCGCCGCGCCCGGCGGAGGCGGACGGCGGACCAGTCAGGGAGGCAATCACCACCGGCCAATCGACGAACACCAGCAGGGCGGTGGCCGCCCAGGCCCAGTAGTCGAGCCCGAGAAAAACCCAAGTCGCCCCGTGGAGTACGAGCGCTATCACGGCATATAGCGGCTGGAGCCTCCGCCAGAACACCACCACCGGAAACGTCAACTCGAACAGCAGGCTGAATGCGCTTGCCCCTTTGAACGCCCACCAGCGCTCGGCCACCCACCGGGCGGCCTCCCCCCAGCGGACGGGTCCGTACGCCGGACCCCACAAAAGCACGTACCGCAGGTTGTCACCGAATGCCCAGTCCAGGCCGGAGCGGCCGAGTTTGTGGTAGCCGGCCAGCCCGTAGATCAACGCGGCGATGACCGCCGAGGAACGAACCGGCCAACCGTACTCCCGGCGCGGTTCGGTGTCGCCACGGGCAACCACGACCGGCGCCAGCAAAAAAGGGACCGCGGTCCACAGGAGCAGCAGGTCGTTGTGCATCACTTTGCCCCGGCTGCTGAACAGGCCGGCGAGCACCAGATAGCAGAACCACGCCAACCCGAAGCTCACCCTCGGATACCTTCTCCACACCGCGGCCGCCGCCGCCAGGGAGCCCGTCACCTGGAGGGCCACGATGACCCCCTCTCCGGGCATCCCGCCCAAAAACGCGAGGATCGGGACCGGATCGAACAGGGCTGCCGGGGTCCCCGCGAGCTTGTGGTAAGGACCGAAAGCCACCCTGATTCCTATCAGCAAGGCGAGTCCGGTCTGGACGAACACCAGGCGCACGGCGGTCTCGGGGCCCCACAGGGCCTCGTCCAGCTTCTGCCCCAAACGGTTCACGCCGGCTCCGCCCTGCACGAGTGCAGAACCTCGCGCACCGAGTTCACTGCCCAGTCATCGCCGTGCGGGACCAGTTGCCGGTCGTTGCGGGTGAGGTTGAGGTTCGTAACGCCGGGGTGCTCGGCCGCCACCGCTTCAAGGAGGGTCCGGCACACCTCATCCCTGCGGAGGTATTCGGCTCCCGGCAACTGTGCCAGATGCCAACCGGCGAGTTGGTATCCCAGCGGGAGGCCGTCCAGGCTGACCGGCCTCGGCCGCCCACCCGCGTCGACCGCCTCTACCTCCCAGGTGGTTTGGCGGTCGGTCCGGGCAAAGCTGAACAGCTTCCAGGCGGTCAGTGGCCACATTTCGATCCCTATGAGGCCCGGGACGAGCAGCAGAACCAGGGCTCCCGCAACCAGCCACCGCTGGGCCCTTCCGGGTGTGCCGGCATCGTCGGGCCGTCCGGGAGCGGGGACGTCGCCGGTCATCCCGCGGCCGCCTCCCCCGGCGGACCCGGATCGCCGGCGGGTTGGTCGCTCAACGCCAGGTACGCGAGCGACGCGGTCAGAACGGTGGCCGCCACGCCGGCGACTATCGCGCCCGAGTCGTTGACCAGGCTGCCCAGCAGCGCCGCGACCAGAGCGGTGGCGGCGCCGGCCTCGACCGTAGGCAAAGTCGCCACCACCCGGTCCAGGGGGCGGGAGGGGAAGTACACCAGGAAGATCCAAAACGCCACACCCAGCGGGATAACCGCCACCCAGAACGAAGAAACCGAGACCTGTAGGTTCGCCAGCAGTTTGCGCTCCATGATCGAAAAGAGCGGACCCAAGCCTTCATCGCCGACCCGTTCGAAGAGCCGTCCCAGGTGAGCACGCCTCTGCGCGGGGCGCGCCAGGTCCAAGAGGCCAAAGACGACAACCGCAACCACGGATGCCACGGCGCCCGATACAAACGTACGCAGCCGGACCTTCCGGCGGAAAACGAGTGCAACGAACAGCAGGATCGTGGGAGTGAAGGCCAGGATGCCGCCCACATCGGATCCCCAGACCGGGACGCCGAGCACGACCAGGGTGGCTACCATCAGGAGGATGGCCGCCCAGCGGCCCCGCAACCCGTTACCCCCGGCCGCCAAAAACGCGGCCAGCAGACAGGCCGCCGTGGCCAGTTGGCCGTAGGAGTAGTTGCTGATTCCATAAAGCCGGGAGTTGCCGGTGGGCGAATATCCGAAGGCTGCGCTCAGGCTGAGCCGGGAGCCGGTGACGACATCGAAGACCAGCACCCCGGCGACCAGTGACAAGACCACCACCAGGCCCGCTTGCGGTCGTTTCGACCGGACCGAAAGGGCCTCGGCGGCTGCCCCCAAGGCAAGAGCGGTGACCAGCAGGAAACCCCAGTAGAACCCCACCCCCAGATCTTCGACGTCGAAAGCCCGGGCAAGGTAGGAGAGCGGAAAAATCGACAGGTCGACGAGCGCAAGGAATCGCAGCGTCCGAGGCCAGGGCGAACCTTTTTGGCCTGCAATGGCCACCACGGTGCCGGCGAGCACTAGGGCCAGGAGCAACACGATCGCCACGGTCGTGGGGGTCAGGAGCCTCTCCCGGAATCGGGACGCCTCGTTGAGCGAGGTGAGCCGGTCCACCCGGCCGGCCAGCGAGGTCGGGGAGTCTGCTATCTCGGCGGGGCGGCCCTCCATGGCAACCGGCCGGTCGATGTTGAAACCGTCCAGCACGGTGGGACCGATGTCCACCAACGTCAGGAACCCTTCCCTCTGAGTAGAAGCGGACTCCAGGTATCCCCCGGCCCCGCCCGGGGGGCGCAGGGCCACCGCGGTGAGATCCCGGCTCTCCGACCGGTTGTAGGGCGCCACCACGAGCACGGTGTCCAGGTCCGGGTCGATCCTCTCCATCAGCCGGCCGAACAACTCGTCGGTACCGGACAGGGCATCCGCCCACAACGTTGCATAGCGGTCGTTGCCGACCATCGGCCAGTACCGGAGGGTCCGCGCCAAATCCGACGCCTCGACTAGCACCACCGAGCTCCGCGATCGGTCCGTTCCCCAGGCCTCGTCGAAACGCTTGAGGACCATCTCGTGGTCGAGCCTGACCCCGAAGACCGCGCCCGGATCGTCGATTAACAATTCCTTGCGCAGGGCGCCACCTTGGACCACCCCGTCGGTCCCGCTGAGCGCCAGTCCCACCTGCCGCTTGTACGAAGCCCCAACCGAGTCGGTCCCGTCCGCGTTTCCGATGACACTCACCGCTACGCCCTCGGCGCGCAGGGTCTCGGCGAGCAATCCGGGGACCGAATCGTAGGGTTCGGCGTTGTTGGACCGCACCAGCGCCGGCCAGCCCAAGGCCACGAAGTCACCGGCTGCTATCGAGCCGGTCCGGCGGGCGAAGATCTCCCCCGCCACAGAACCCGAACTTTGTTCGTTCAGCGCCAGTACCTGCCCGTCGACCGAAGGCCGGGTGGAAGACCGGGTGCCGGCCGAGATGGTCAGGTAGGCGTCCCCCGGGCCGGAGCGAGGCGAAACGCCCCGGGGGGCAAGGTCCGCCAGCGCCGCCCCCTCGAAGAACGTTCCTAGCTCGGGCAGGTCGTGGGACGCGAAATCGGCCCAGGTCACGCCCGGCACCGAAACAATGAGCATCCGTCCGGCCGGAGGGGGCCCGGTTTGTGCCATCGCAGAGGGCGCGCCGGTCAGGACCAGGAGAAAAGCAGACAAAACCGCAACCGCCCGCGTTTTCAAACTTCCCGGTCCCCGGGCAGCCGCCCCAGCCGGTCGAACGCCCGGAGCGGCGGGAACTTTTGGATAATCCGGCTAAACGAAACCACCTCCGACGCAAGGGTCAACACGAGAAGAACAGCCACCACGGCCACCCGGGCCGCGAAACCCGCTTGAAGGGCCACACCCACACCGAGCGCGCCTCCCAGGGCATTGGCACCGGTGTCGCCGAGCATAAACCGCTCCTTCAAGTCGCCCGCCAGCAACACGGCGCAGGCGCCTGCCACCACCGCCAGCGCAGGACCGGGTTCGGTGGTCCCCGCCACCACTGCCAGGGGAACGTAGGCGATTAACCCCCACTTCAGAGTTCGCCCCGGGGCCCGGTCCAGCAGGTTGGCGATGTTGGCCGCCAGTGCAATGAGGGCGGCGTCAACCACCACGCGCAGCGGACGGTTGCCGCCGATCGCAACTGCGACCACCAGGGCGGCCGCGGCACCCCCACCCATCTTGATGAATCCGGTGGTGACCCGCCCGTGCAGGGCGGCACCGATGTGACCACGCAGGCCCCGGTCTTCGCCGTCGCCCAGCAGATCGTCGACCAGCCCGAGAAACCCGAACACCACCACCGCACCCGCCACCGCCAGCCGACCCGGCGACACCCCGCCCTGTCCCAATCCCGCCAGCCCGGCCACCGTTCGAACACCTTCAACGGCAACGACGGCGACGACAACCAAAACACCTATCGCCGTAGGCAGTTCGGAGTTGCGGTAGTTGCGTCGCTGAAGGACCGGGTGCGTCAATAGGCCACCGGATGCCCGCAGCAACAGCCAGGCGGCGAGAGCGCCTCCGAGCAGGGCCGCCACCAGGCTCACAGGGACCCCTCAAGCGAAGCCTTGGCCCGGTGGAGTACAAAAATCGGCACCAGAACCGGGACCATGGCGGCAGGGACCGCCACCGAAGAATCGTTGGCCACCAGGCCTATGACCGCGAGGACCGAGACTCCGGTCATCGCCGCCACCTGCCACGGGGCCGGTTGTTTGCGAACAGCCCCCCGGCCGGCAACTCCGCGGAGGGCGAGCAAGGCGTAAATTCCGGCGCCCAGGGCCAGCACCGCCAGCGCCGCCCACGCAGCCAGTTCCGCGGTACCGAAACTCGCCTGCAGCCGGCGGCCCAAGCTGTCGAAAAACAGCGCCCAGCGGCCGTCCAGCACGTGCTGGGCCACCCGGGCCAGGTGGGTCCGCGAGCCCTGAGGTCGAGCGGCGTCGAGAAATGCGAAGAGCAGAACCGTCCCCACGGCCGCCGCTCCCAGGGCGGCGTAGTGGGCCCAGCGGAGCCGTCGCCCGGCCAGGATCAGAGCCGTAACCCCGAACGCAGGAACCATCGAAAGTACCCCTCCGACGTCGGCCCCGAGCATGGGTAGGCCCTCAACCAAGATCACCACAAGCAACAGCGCCAACGCCGGGACGAGCCCGCCCGACCCGTACCTCTCAACCAACAGAGCCGCCAACAAGACCGCGCTGGCCCCGAACAGGGCGAACGCCAGGTTGCCCAGGCCGGAGAATCGGCCCGCCACCGCCACCGAGTAGCCGAAAACCGAGTTGAGCTGCAGCGGCGCCCCCAAGATAACGTCGAAAGTGAACATGCCGGCGATGGCCGCCAGCACCGCAATCGGTCCCAAACCCGGCCGCCGCCGGTCGATGACAAACCCCGCTGCGGCCAGCACAACCGCAACCAGGATCACCGCCGCGAAGTAGCCCACGGTTTTGCCGCGAACTATGCCCAGCCGGCTCACCAGGTAGGTCCCCGGGATGACCGACAGAGCGGCCAACGCCGCCGGCTTGAGCATTCGCCTGAGCCGATCCGGCAGGCGGGAGGCAAAGATGCTGCCGAGAATCAGCAAAACCTGCAGGCCGAACAGAGCGGGGACCACCTTGTACATCAAGGCGTCCCGGAACGCCGCGTCCTTGGCCGCGGTCGCCAGGCGAGCCACCCGGCCGGACCGATCGGCGCTGCCGACGTCGAAGGCCCGGCCCTCGATCTCTGCGGGCTGCGCCAGGCCCACCAGGTTCAGAACCGTCGGGCCGACGTCGGCAAGCTGCACGTAGCCGTCTCGCCGCGTGGTGGATGACCGCAATAGACCCCTTTCGAGCCCGGGTGCCCTCATGGCCGCAATCGCAAGTTCGGGCGTGGAGGTGGCCGCAACCGGGGAGATCACAAGCACCGCATCGTGTTCGGGATCGGTCCGGGAGATCAACTCTCCCAAGAGCGCGTCCGAGTCGGCCAGAGCCCGGTCCCTGAGAACCCTTTTCTGGCCCGGCGTCGCCCGGCCGCCGTAGGCCGCGGCCCGGCTGAGGTCCGACGCCTCCACGAGCACCACCGCGGGCCTGCCTTCGCGCCACTCGGTATCGAAGGCCTTGAGCACCTGCTCGTGATCCAGCCTCCGGCCGAAAGGCGCCAGCGGGTCTTCCTGAAGCAGTCCCCTCCCCACGGTGCCGCCGGGGACCGTCCCGTCCGAACCCATCAACGCCGTTGCGGCTCCCCGGGCGTAAGCGCCGTCGGGTGGCGGTTCGTCGCTGACGAAGCCCTCCGCGGCGTCGGCATTGGCAATCACCGCCCGGTGAATACCGGCCGAGTTCAACAGGTCGCCCAACCGGCCCGGGACTGCCCCGAACAGGGACTGGGAGTTCCGCTCGATCGCCGCTCCGACCGCCAGGTAGGCCACGCCCGGGGGGACACGTCCGAGCCGGCGCTGGAGGATATCGGCGGTCCTCACTCCCCCGTAGAGTTCGTCGGGGTCGACTGCTACCGCTACATCCACGTCGGGCGCCAGTGCCCGCGTGCCGGCCCCGATAGACAGGTAGGCGTCGGTGGTGGAGGCGGGGCGCCGGCCGATACGGGTGGACAGGTCGCCGATAGCGGCCTCCTCGACGAACGCCGACAGGTTGGGCAGGTCCTTGTTGAGCACGTCGGCCCACCGGACCCCCGGAAACGAGACGATCAGGACCCGATCGACGGGTTCGAGGGCCGGCTCCTCACCTGCGCCGCATCCCACCAGCAACCCGGCCAACGCGACGATGGCCACCAGCCTGCCGGCCGTGCCCGACCTCACGGCGTGGGGCCCACGACCGAACGTTGAGTGAGGGCGCCCGGGAGGCCAAAAGCCCGGTAACCGGCGTAGACGAATCCCCCGCCGACCACCCCGGCAACGCCGAGCACCGTCAAATCCAGGATCCGTCCGCCCGGGTCGGCGAGGGCTGCCCGGCTGGCCACCCATACGGACACCCCGGCCACGGCCGAGACCAAAACCATCGTCCCCACCCGGGCCGGGACCACCGAACCACCCGCCCGTTTTCCCAGACCGCGCAGCAGCAGTCCGCAACCGAGGAGGTACGCAATCGAGTGCCCGGCCCCCAGCACCGCAACCCGGGCCGGACCTTCGGTCAACAGCCCGCCCGCCAGCATCACCACTACGCCGGTTGCGGAAACCCAAAGGGCGGCGAATCCGGGGGTCCTGCTGTCGCCCAGAGCGTAATAGGCCCGGGCCAAGAGAAGAAAGGCCCCGTAGGGGTACAGACCCACCGCCAGCGAGGCCACCGCAGCCGCCAGGAGCCCGGGGCTGTCGGCCCCCGCTTCGCCGAAGGAGACCGCCCGCATCCCGGGCAGGGCCAGCGCCATCATGCCTGCGCTGACCGGCAGGACGAACAGTGCGGTGCGCTCCAGGGACCAGCGCATCGTCCTGCGGAAACGGTCCAGGTTGGCGTCCGCGACCTCGGCCACCAATTCGGGGAGGACGGCGGTCTGAATCGGTTGAGCCAGCACCGCAAAGGGGGCGAGGAAGAACACCCAACCCACCTGGTAGGCGACCACTGCACCTTCAACTCCCGAGCCGGCGACGATCGCCGCCCCGAGCAGTAGGCCGGCGGCGCTATGAAGCACCACGCCCCAACCCGAGTGCCGGAGCAGTTCGCGGACCCGGGGGTCGGAGAAGGCGAGCCGGGGACGCAAATGAAACCCTGATGCCCGGGTGGCCACCAGCAACGGGACGACAAAGGCCAGCACGCCGCCGGTCCCCGCGGCCACGAGCAGCCAGCGCTGAGATCCGGTGAGGTCGAACCCCGGGGTCCCCTGCACGGAGGCGCCGAAGGCCAGCAGGCAGGCGACCATGACCACGGTGTTCCCAATGGGGGCCGCCACTGTAATGGCGAACCGGCGCCGGGCCTGCAGCACCGCAATTGCGATGGTCCCCGCGCTGTAGAGCACTACCTGTGGAATAAAAAATCGCAGCAGATGGGCAATAAGTTCCCGCTCGTCGGCAAGCACCGCGGCCGGGACGCCGATTGTCAGGAGACGGGCCAGAAGCGGGGCGGCGAGTACCCCCGCAAGAGCGACTGCGCCCAACACGATGATGGCAACGCCCAGGACCCCGCCGGCGACCTGTTCCGCGCCTTTTTGGTCGCCGGAATCGAGGAGTTTAACGAAGGTCGGCACCAAGACCGACGACAGTGCGCCTGCCGCGATGAGCTCGAACAGGACGTTGGAGAAGGAGTTTGCTGCTTGAAACGCGTTTCCCAGGTAGCTGGTACCCAGAACCGCTGCAATGACCAGCACCCGGACGAACCCGGCGGCTCGGGAGATCGCTACGATCCCTGCCATTCCGGTGGCCGCCCGCGTGGTGCGGGCCGCCGGCATCACGGGTCTACAGCCGCCTCGGCGCCCTCCTCTGCAGTGAACTTAAAGGCTTCGATAGCGGGGAAATCGGGGGCCCAGTTCTCCAGCTTGTACTCCTCCACCAGGTCGCTCAGTTGCACCCCGTGCGAAGCCCCCATGATTTCGATCCCCACCGGGTTCCCGCGCTCATCCAGATCGACGAGGCGCTTGACGTCCACAATCACCGAAGTTTCGACCCGGGCACCGCGACGGAACGGCAGGTAGAGAGCGTCCACGGCTCCGTCGTAGAGGACCCGCATCTAACGCTCCACCCTGATCACGGTGATCACGTGTTCGGCACCGAAGTTGTTCTGGGTAATTCGCAGGAGCTTGCCTTCGTTGGTGGTGCCGACCTTGATTACCCGGCTGGGCCGGTCGGCGGGGTCTACGGACACGACATTCTCCAACGCCTGCTCGACCTCGTTGGGAGAGATCTCGCGCTGCGCCATTCTCAGGATTGCGTGGTGGGATAGTTTCAAGACGATTTGCAGCTTACAACAGGTGATCAAACTTTGACTTCAACAGCCTCCCGCTGAGGTCCCCCGGCGGCCCGGTGGGCGGCCCAGGCGGCAGCCAATCGATCAACAGCCGCCTCTATGAGGTTTTCGTCGACCACAAAGTTGATCCGGATGTGGTCGTGGAATCCGTCGTCGGGCGCCAGATCGCTCCCGGGGGTGATGGCCACCCCGTGGCGGAGGGCCTGATCGGCGTAGGCGTGGGCGTCGCCCGAAGGGATCCGGACCCACAACGAGAGCCCGCCGCCCGGACGACGCCACCGCCACTCCGGAATTCGTTCCTTCAGCAAACGCTCCAACAGGTCCAGCCGGGACCTCAACATCTCGGCACGGCGGGCCTGAACCTGCTCATGGTTGACGAGCAGCCGGCAGGCGATGACTTGCGACACCATCGACGAACCCAGGTCCGCCGCCACCTTGTGTTGTCCCAGGCGGGTGATCAGCGACGCCGGGCCCCGCACCCAGCCAATGCGCAGACCGGCCCAGTAGAGCTTGCTCATGGATCCGAGGCTGACGATGGTTCCTCCCCGCGCAAAGTGAGCCAGGGGCGGAGGCGCCGCCTCACCGAAGGCAAGGTCGGCCAGGGTGTTGTCCTCCACAAACGGCACCTGGGACTGGTCGGCCAGCCGGGCGATCTCCTGCCGCGCCGCCTCGGGCAGTACCACCCCGGTGGGGTTCTGAAAGCTGGGCATCAGGTACACCAAGCGCGGTTTGGCCGATGCCAGCGCCTCGGCCAGCAGGTCCAGCCGGATCCCTTCGCTCCCCATGGGGACCGGGATCAGCCGGGCCCCCGCCCGGGAGAAGGCGTCGATCGCCCCGGCGTAGGTGGGGGTCTCAACGATGACGGCGTCGCCCCGCTGCAGGTAATGCGCAGCCAAAAGGGAGATGGCCTGCTGGGCTCCCGAGGTAACCAGCACCTCGTCGGGGAGCGTGGGGGCGCCGCACCGCCCGTAAATCCCGGATATCTCCCGGCGGAGCATCGCCGAACCCAAGGGAGCGTAGCCGTGGTTGGGGACGCCGAGCAGGTCCTCCATGTCGAACGAATTCGAGTCCCGGAAGATCTCCTCCGCGTCCGACAAAGCGGCCATCGACATGTTGATCGGCGGCTGGGGACTCGAGTCGACCAGCCGGGTGAAGAAGTAGCCGGAGGACAGCGGCCGGGGTCCTGCGGGCGCCGAAGGATTTCCCGCCTGGGATATCGAGCCGACCCAGGTCCCGCTCCCCTGGCGGCTTTGGACCCAACCGCCCTCCCGTAGGGCTTCGTAGGCCTGGGTGACGGTAGCCCGGCTGACGCTCAGCATCTCCGCCAGAACCCTCTCCGCCGGGAGGCGGGTCCCCACCTGCAGGTCGAGTTGCTCGATGGCCGAAACGAAGGCCTGAGTGAGGCGGGAGTAGAGGGGGCCGGGGTTCTCCATCCAGTCCCCAAGGATCTGGATAAGCCGGCGTTCGGTTCCGGTACTCATTTCAGGCCACTTTCTTACAATTGGCTCTAGAAGTCAAGGCCACTATTGCATAGAGTGGCCTTTAGATTAGGCCAATGTGCCTGCCCCGACACAGATTGGTATGGACAATGGACTGGACACTAACAAGAGATTGGAACGAAGGGTTCTTAACCCTCCGGCAACGCACCGATGGAAAGATCGAAAAGCTCGCTGCCCTGTCCCTGTTTGACGGTTGCTCCCGTCGAAACCTGGCGGCCATCGCCCGGGTCACGGACTTTGTGACTATGGCGGGAGGGACGATAGTCAGCACCGAAGGCCGGGCGGCCGACCAGATCGTCATCGTCAACCGCGGCAAACTCCAGGTCCTGAGGCAAGGCGCAGATGCGGGCTACGCCGGCAAGGGAGAGGTCTTCGGCGAACTTGAAGCCCTGAGCCGGCTCCCCTACGCCGAGACTCTGGTGGCCCAAAGTTGCGCCGAGGTGGCGGTCATCGGCTCCAGAGATTTTCTGGACCTGCTGAACCTGGTTCCCCGCCTTGCCCTGAAGGTCCTGCGGAGGGTCGCAAGACGTCAACAAATGGTGGCTTGAGCCCGCCGGCCCCGCTCGCTCAAACGCTCCCGAGCACCTGGCCGACGGCGGCAGCGGCCAGTCCGGCCAGGAGGGAGCCCAGCGCATAGATTGCTGCGGCTCTTCCCCTCCCCTCCTCGGCCAGGCGAACCGCCTGGAGCGTGTAGGTACTGAAGGTGGTGAAGGCTCCGCAGAATCCGGTGCCGGCGATTGTGAGTACGCCGAGGCCGACGCCGCCCCGACTTGCAGATCCGGTCAGCACCCCCAGGACAAAGCAGCCCACAACCGTGACGGCGAAAATGCCCCATGGGAAGGGGCCGGGCCACTTCCTCCCGATCCAGCCGTCCACCAGGAAGCGGGCTACTGCCCCCGCTGAACAGGCCAAAAGGAACCCGGCCCACAAACCAGGGCTCACGGCCCTTCCCGCAAGCCGCGCGAGCCTCCGGCCCGTAGGCCCGCCCAGGCGCCCAGTAGCCCTACAACCAGACTGGCCGCGGCATAAGCGGCCGCAACCGGCGCATTCCCGGCAGATTCCAGCAGGTTGGTTTCCACCGCTAGGGTAGAAAACGTGGTGTAGGCGCCCAGTAGTCCGGTGGCGAAGAACGGCAGATGGTACCGGGAGCCGGGGGGTCGCCGCATAGCCGCTCCAACCACAAGCCCGAGAATCAGGCTGCCCGAAACGTTTGTCACAAAGGTGGCCCAGGGAAACCCCGACACACTTGCCGGCATGGCTTGGGCTACGCCGTAGCGCAGCAGACCGCCCAAGGCACCTCCGGCCGCAACCGCGGCCAGGGTCTTCGGATCGTTGCCGCGCAAGTCGGGCTCATGGGATGGGAAGTTAGTCATACGGTTGGGCGAATTATCATCCAGCCCGGCCGAAGATTGCGCGCGTGCCCTCGCAAGACCCGCTCCGGTACACTGAACGCACAGTCATGCCCAAGGCAACCGATCCCCTTCCGCCGGACGTCGAGGCCGAGATCAAGGTCCTCGTGGAGGCGCTCGACCGGGACGTGCCGCCCAAACGCCTGGACGAGAACCTTCTGATCTGCACCTGGAATATCCGGGCCTTCGGCGGGCTTTTGGACAAATGGCGCTCGTCCGACGAGGACAGCCCCAAACGGGACCTTCTTTCTCTGCACTGCATAGCCAACATCGTCCGTCGCTTCGACGTGGTGGCCATCCAGGAGACCAAAGGCAACCTCCGGTCCCTGAGGCACATGCTGGACATCCTTGGGCCCGACTGGGGCTTGATCCTGACCGACGTCACGGAGGGAGCGAAGGGCAACGACGAACGCCTTGCCTTTGTGTTCGACATGAGGCGGGCCAAGCCCTCGGGTCTGGCTGCTGAACTTGTTGTTCCGCGCGAATGGCTGGAGCGCGGGTCCAAAGACGCACTGGAGGAGCAGTTCGCGCGCACCCCCTATGCGGTCAGCTTCCGGGCGGGCGATCAGACTTTCATTCTGGTGACCCTGCACGTCATCTTCGGCAAAGATCCCAAGGACCGGGTCCCGGAACTTAAGGCGATTGCCGATTACATGGCGAAGTGGGCCAAGGATATCCACTCATGGCACCAGAACCTCATTGTGCTGGGAGATTTCAACATCGACCGCAACGGTGATCCTCTCTACAAAGCGTTCACCTCCACGGGCCTTCGGACTCCCGTCGAATTGGACCTGGTGCCCAGAACAATCTTCGGCAACTCCAAGGAGCATTTCTACGACCAGATCGCCTGGTTCACCGGCGAGAGTGGGAGCCCCGCCCTATCTTTGGCCTACCGCCAGAATGCCGGGTTCTTCGACTTCACCAAGTACGTGATGCCGGGCATGGAAAAGGGGTCGCTTTCGTGGCGAATCTCCGACCACTACCCGCTATGGGCGGAGTTCCACACCAGATAGAAAGGGTCGATCCGACTTTAATTGGGCTTTCGGATAGGTTTTATTGAAAAGCCTCCGGAGGTTCCCATCAGTAAACTCACCTGCGACAACGGTCGATTCTTTCGTGGCGACGATGGCATATGGCTGTACGGACAGGGCGGCATGCCCGTCCGAGGGGGCCGTGACATGACCCTCTCCAACTTCTTTAACTTCGAAACCTTCGAAAGCGAAGCCGGACCGGTGGTCAGGGTCCCGCGAGGACTGTGGCTGGAGAATTACCTGCTTGAGTTCTGTGCCGAGTGGGACACCGGCGGTCCGTTCATCGATGTCCCCGCCGCCTCATGGCAAGCACACGACACCATCATCGGCATCTGGGCCCCCGAACTTCAGCACGAGGGCGGCGTGCGCGGCGTGCGCCTGGACAAGGCACGGAAGGCCGGCGACCCGATCGAACCCTGGGAACCCCCGCTGGCGCCCAATAGGCCTTCGTCGGATCCCTACAAACCAGTCTCCGAGATGGAACTGGACATCCGCCGCCGTACCTCTTGGGGATTCGCCCCGCTGAGGGGACTTGCTTCGTTGACCCGGTCCCGCAGAAAGTCTTCCCAGCGGTTGGTCGACTAGCCCGCGTTGGCCCCCGGCAGGGCGGTGGTGGCTCCCGCGCCCCGGCCGTAGTGCCCGAACTGGCCCGCCAGGGCGCCCTTGAGTCCTATAGCGAGCGACGACTGACCCAACGCCGTCTCAACCGAATCCACTGTCACTATCCGCAAGTCCGACTCCTCTCGGACCGGCTTCAGCAGGCGTAGATCGATACCGCTCTCGGCGGCAACGGCAACCGTGGAACCGGCGCCCAAAAGTTTAGCCAGAGGTACCGCAATCCGGTCGTTGACCTCCCTGGAGGTATCCCCCCCCACCAGCACAACGGCGGGAGGCTGCTCCGACGGGTCGGCCGGCAGAGCAATCGGGGCCGCGATCAACTCCGCCTCCAGCAACCTGGAAAGGACCTCGGGATTTTGACCGACCACCGCGGTTGCCAGTTGCGCCACAGCCTCTTGAGACAGCCGCACCGCATCGGAGTTCGATGATCCCAGGGCAGTCGCCAATTTGTCGCGGTTGTCCTCAGACTTCAGGTCGAGTCGATCGGACAGGGTCAGCTGCCCGTCCAGCCGCGCCCCGGCCAGGTTCAGGGTGTCGCGGACGGCATCCAATGCCTCGCCCGGGGTGGACTCGAAGCTGACGACAACCACCGCAACATCCTGCAGGGAACCCCTAACCACAAGATCCCGGGTCGACCCGGTGAAGGTCTGGAGATCTTCGTTCTCGTCCTCCAGGTCGACGATGCGGCCCCGGAGTTCTTCGTTGCGATCGCCCAGGCGGGCCTGGGTCGACCTCAGGCTGTCAACGATGCTCTGGTCGATGAAGGTGGCGCCGAACAGGACTCCCACTCCGATTGCCATGAATACGGCGACCAGGGTTACGACGTGATATCGAAAGGTGATCATCTGTGCCTATCTGAAGGTTTGGCCGATAACGAAAAGTATGTCGCTCATCCAGTCGCCGGCCGCCTGGAGCAGCAGCCGCATCGGCTGCGAAATACCTACAACCACAAGCATCGTAACCATAGCGGCGCCGACCAGGCCGAACAGTTCCCAGCGCCGCGGAGAGGTCCGGTGCAACTCGCTGACGCCCTTCGCATCCACCAGCTTCGGCCCCACCCGCAGGCGGACCAGGAAGGTTGAAGCCATGCCTTTGCGACCCTTGTCCATAAACTCCACCATGCTGGCGCGCGCCCCCACCGCGACAATCAGCTCTGCCCCTTTTTCATGAGCCAGGAGCATGGCGACATCTTCGCTGGTTCCCGGGGCTTCGAAGGTGGTGTAGGCAAGCTTCAAGGCGTCGAGGCGTTCCGCGCCGGGCGCCTCCCCATCCGAAAAGGCGTGAACCACCAGTTCGGCGCCGCAGCCTAGTGCTTTGGTGCTCACCGAATCGAAGTCGCCGATGATCACGTGGGGGGTCAACTTCTGCTCCAGCAGGGCGTCCGCTCCCCCGTCGACGCCGATAAGCAGCGGACGGAAGTCGTGGATGTAGCCGCGCAATGAAGCGAGATCCTCCTTGTACCCGTAACCCCGGACAACCATCAGAACGTGCCGCCCGGCAAACTCGGTCTTGATTTCGGGTAGGCGGATGGCTTCGAGAATGAAGTCCCGCTCGTTGATCATGTACTGGAGGGTGTTCTCGGCGAAGTTCTCCAGGGCGGTAGAAATATTCTTCTTGCTCTGATCCAGGCTCCGCTGCGCCGAAGCCAGATCGACAGCCTTGCCCTCGGCCACCACGTCGCCGTCCCGGAAGACGGTGCCGTCTTCAAGCTTGAGCACGTCGCCTTCCCGGACCCGATCGAATATGTCCACGCCGACACCCTCGATGAGCGAGATCCCCGCTCCGCACAAAACCAGGGCCCCCAGATTGGGGTATTTGCCTGTTGAAAACTTGGAAGCGTTGATAACCGCTCTTACCTGTTTTTCAACAAGGCCTTCGGCCGCGATACGGTCCAGGTCGGCGTGGTCGATGATTACTATTTCGCCCGGCTGGAGGCGACCGGTAAGCGCTTTGGTGCGCTTTCCCAGACGAACGACCCCTTGGAGATCCCCGGAGGCGTCGAGGGTAAATTTTCTCCGGGTCGCGAACTTCATTGTGGCGATTGTAACCGCCACGCCGGTGACTCCCGGCGAAATCGTCGATACCTAGTTGATACCTACTCGTTGGGCTCGACGTGAAACCGGGAACGCAGCTTGTCGTAAAAATGAGACTGGTACGCGGTCAGTAGCTGGAGCGGGCGCTCGTGGGCCCTGACCGTTACGGTGGCGCCCGGGTCCAAAATAGCCACCGGTTGGCCGTCGGCGGACAGCGCCACCGTGTCGTCGGGAGTTTCCAGAGTCACCAGGTGCTTTTGACTAACAACAATCGACCTCCACAGCGGGGTGTGCGCCGACACCGATGTCAGCAGCAGCGCGTGGACCCCGGGCTCCATTACCGGCCCCCCGGCGGAGAGGGAGTAGGCGGTTGATCCGGTTGGCGTGGAGACTATAAATCCGTCGGCGATGTACCTGGCGACCTTCTCTTCCCCCACCCGAACCTTGATCTTGACCACCCGGGACACCGTGCCCCTCTCAAGGACGATCTCGTTCAGGGCCATCACCCGGCAGACCTCCTCCCCACCCTGCCAGGCGGTTGACTCCAACATCATCCGCTCCTCGACCCGGTAGATGTCGGTGATCATGCTCTTAACCATCTCCTCTATGTCCCCGGCATCGATCGTCGACAGGAATCCGAGGTTGCCCAGGTTCGCTCCCAGGACCGGGATGTCCAGGTGCCACGCAATCTGCGCCGCCCGCAGCAGGGTGCCGTCGCCCCCCAGGGCAAGAATGGCGTCGGGGCTGTCGTCCTCATCCACCCCGACGACATTGAGTCCCCGGGAGTCGCCGTGCTCCCTGATGGCCGCCGCCACCTCCTTGGCCTTCGGGTTGGTGGGGTGCAGGACCAGACCGATGGTTTTCAACCGAGCGCCCCCAGGGCTGCTTCCACTACCCCTTCGCAAACTTCGGCTCCGGGACGGGCGAGCAGAAAGAACTCCTGGTTCCCCGAAACGCCCTTCAGGCGGGAGGCGGCAACCGCCGTCGTGCCCAGCCCCTCGGCCTGCAGGGCCTCAACTGCCGAGCGGATTGCGCTCTCCCAGACGTTCGGGTCACTGACAACCCCGCCGGGGCCGACCTCCTCCCGTCTGCCTTCGAACTGGGGCTTAACCAGCAATACGCAGGCGGCGGTGGCGCCCGCCAGCCCGGCCAGAGTTCGCGCCAGGGAACGCAGCGAGACGAAACTGAGGTCGCCTACGATCAGGTCGAACGGACCCGAGCCCACGGGAACTCTGCGGATGTTGGTGCGTTCGTGGAGGGTGACCCGGGGGTCGGTACGCAACGACCAGTCGAACTGGCCGTATCCGACGTCGACCGCCACCACCGAGGCGGCGCCCCCCTGCAGCAGACAGTCGGTGAATCCGCCGGATCCGGCGCCGGCATCCAGCACCCGCATCCCGGCGACATCCATCCCGAAATCGTCGAGCGCCCCATCCAGCTTGTCGCCCCCCCGAGAGACGAATCGTCTGCCGGCGACCAGCCCGATCCGACTGGTGGGCGACACCAGCGTGCCCGCTTTCAACCCGGGGGCTCCGTCGATGGTCACCGTGCGCGTCTCAATGGCCAGGCGCGCAGCGTGGACATCCTTGGCAAGGCCCCGGGAAACCATCTCAGTATCCAGCCGCCGACGCGTCATGGGGCATCCGGGTCAGGATCGAAAGTTCTGCGAGGAGGTCTCCTCGAGGGCGGACTCAAGTTCGTTGATCAACAGGTCGAGATCGTCCGCGCGCTCTTCCAAAGGAAGTTCGGCTATCTCGACCAGTCGGGAGGCTGCTTGTTCTTCGTCCACAACGCCCGATCTTAGCCCACCGGCGGGGCCGGGCATCGCTTCATCTGGCCGAGTTGAGCAGCGGGTACGGGTTTACCGCCGATCCGCCGCCTTTGTGCCACTCGAAGTGGACGTGGCAAGGGCCGCCCCTGGCGTTGCCGGTGTTGCCGTTGACTCCTATTTTCTGTCCGGTTGTAACCCGGCTGCCGCTGCGGATGCCGGAGGCGTACCCACGCAGGTGCATATAGACAAACACGTCCCCATTGCCCGCCCGCAGATAGGCGGAGATTCCGGCGTTGCCCCCGGAACGCAGGCTGGTTATTACTCCGTCGGTTACCGCTACCACCGGGGAGCCGCAGGAACCCATCACGTCGGTGCCCTTATGGCGACGGCCACCGGACCGGGGGGCTCCCCATGAGTTGGTGAACGCCTGGGGCCCGCCGATGGGAAGGGTGAATGAAGGGAAGCTACGGATCTTCGATACCTTGGCCGCGCTCCGGGCCCCCTTCAGCTTGGCTTCCAACTCCACTCTCTTGTCCCTCTGCGCCCTTACAAGCTTCGCCTGGGCGTCCCTGGCGGCGGCCAGGTCTGCCATCATGTCGTCCGCCCGGGATTGGGTGACCCGGAGGCCGTCGACCAACTCCGTGTCGCCCTTCCCCAAAATCTCCATAAAGTGAAGCCGGCGAAAAAATATGTTGGGATCGGTGGCCATCAGCAGGTCCGTCAGGTAGGCGGAGACCCCACCTTTTTTGTAAATCGCTCCCGCCCTCAACTGCATCAGCGCGCCCTTTTCGGCAATTATCTTGTCGGCCGCCTTGAGATCGGCTTCCAGCTTGGCGCGCTCGTCGTCGATCTGGGCAAGCTGGGTCTCCAGGCGGCTGTACTCCGCCGCGGTGGCATCCAACTGGCTCTGGACCTTACTGACCTCCACCCCAAGCGCTAACGGCAGTGGCGTCGTCAGCAGCAGGGCCCCGGTCAGCAGGGCCACGATTGTAAGGCTGTTGGTTGAGGGAAGTTTTGCATTCATAGACGACGCCCAAGGCTTTCAGCCACCCCCTGGCTTGTCAAGGACGGTCGGGCAGGCACCCGATTGCCCATCCCCAGGGCCCCGGAGTCGGCAAATCAGCGAGCAGATATCCTTCCCCCATGATCCCTGCCGCCGGCCTCATCCCGATTCGCGATGAGAACCCGACGCGGACCACCCCCTACCTCACATTTGCCCTGATCGCCATGAATGTCTTGGCGTTCCTGTTATTCGAGCCGCAGTTCGGATCCACCCGGGACTGCCTCAGGGGGGACATCAACTGCCAGATCGCCAACTGCGAAGTCACCCAGTACTTCTTCAAGTGGGGGGTGGTGCCGATCGAGGTGGTTCAGGGCGAACAACTGCAAGGAGAGATCTGCGCCGGGGTTCAAACCGAGCCGAAGTCCGTCGGGGTGTCGTTGTTGTCGTCGATGTTCCTGCACGGTGGCTTTATTCACCTGGCCGGGAACATGTTGTTTCTCTGGGTCTTCGGCAACAACATAGAAGACCGCTTGGGCAAACCAAAGTTCCTGGCTTTCTACCTGCTGACGGGGGTGATCGCCTCTTTGTCCCACGTGTTCTTCAACGCCGACTCGCAGGTTCCAACCATCGGGGCCAGCGGCGCCGTCGCCGGGGTCCTGGGTGCTTATATCGTCTTGTTCCCGCGGGCGCAGATCCATGCGTTGGTGCCCTTTTTGCTGTTTTTCCGCATCCGATTGCCTGCGATGACCGTCCTTGGAATCTGGTTCGTCTCCCAATTCTTCATAGGTGGCGGACAGCAGGTCGGAGGCGGCGGCGTGGCCTGGGTGGCCCACGTGGGAGGGTTCTTGGCCGGCATGGCTCTGATCCTTATGTTGGGCGGCGGCCGGGGGCGGCCTACCAGGGCAACGCCGACCTACCCGGCGGGACCCTACTCGGCAATTTAGGTCGGCCGGGCGTTCGATTTCCGGGTTTGTCGGGTAAATGCACCGACGACACCGAACCCAGGAGGCGAAATGACCGACAACTCCTACGGAACACCCACCCGGAGGCTGGCAGCGACATTCAGCGGCCGATCCCAAGCACAGGAGGCGGCTGATGTTCTGGTCCGCAACCTGCAAACCGCCCGGGTTGACCTGACCTCCCAGCCGAAGGATCGCCGGGTCCAGTACGCCGAAATGCGCGACGAGTTGGAGGGGGTCGTGGCGTCACCGGCGCTGGGTAGCGCCGTCACCAAGTCTCAGGCCCAGGGGGGCGTAGCAGGGGCCCTGATCATCGGCGGGGTCGCCGTTGCGCTGGGATTGACCTCGGGCTTGTTGATCAACGGAGCACCGGGGAGCGAGATCTCCGCCATCAGGTGGCTGATCACCTGGGTGTTAGTGCCCGCATTCGCCGGAGGGACATTCGGCTTTTTGTCCGGCGGGCTGCTCAAACAGCGCTACGCACCCTCCAGGAACGACGCCGCCGCACCCAGGGAGGCCGGGCCGACCGCCGGTTTGGAGTCCCCGCAACCAACGGTGGTGGAGGTAGCCTCGGACGACGTCGAGGAACTAGAACGCGCCTACGGCATCCTCCGCGACCTGGCGCCGGATCGGCTCGACCGGTTTACCGCCGACGGCCAGGTTGTCGCCACCCAGGACCTGGGGTACAGAGCTTCGAACTAGTTCCCGGACCTGGCCAGGGTCTGCAAAGACACCAGGAGGTGATCGGGTTGGGGGTCCATCAGGGCATCGACCGGAGTCAGGCCGGTCATGACGAGCGCGCCGTCCCAGCCGATGCTTTTGGCGCCCACTATGTCCGACTCCAGCCGGTCACCGATCATCAGCACCTTGTCGTACCCGATCCGTTCGGCGGCCGCCCGCATCATGGGCTCTTCCGGCTTTCCCAGGACCGTGGCACTACGGCCTGTGGCCGCCTCAACCGCAGCGACGATCGACCCGGTCCCCGGCAACATGCCGCCGTTCTCTATGGGCATTACCGGATCTTTGTTGAGCGACAGAAATGACGCACCGCCACGCACGGCGTCCGCGGCCAAGGCAAGGCGCAGGTAGCTGAAATCGGTGTCCCGGCCGATCAACACCAAGTCGGCCGTCTGCCCGGCTTCCAGGTAGCGGATCTTCACCAGATCGGCGAGTTGCGCCGCCACCGTCTGCGGAGCAAGGACGAACGCCGCAGCGTTGCGCAGATCGTTGGAGATAATCCACTCCCGCGCCACCAGGCTGGTGGTCAAGATCTCGTCGGGGCTCATCTCGAACCCACCCTCCGCCAGCCGTTCCACCACGTCATTGGGGTGGTAGCCGCCGTTGTTGGTCAACAAGAGCATCGGTTTACCGGTGGCCCGGATGGCCTTCAGCCCTTCGATCGACCCCTCGATCAGGACCTCCCCACGCCAAACCACGCCGTCAAGATCGATGGCAAACGCGTTGTACTCGTCCAGTAGGTGAGCGGCGGTATCCAGGGGGACGCGATTGGGAGCGCTCAAGAGGCCAACCGTTCGAGCGCCCGGCGATAATCCTGGGAGTCCGGCTTCATGGCCAGAGCGATCTTTAGCAGGCCGGCGGCGCGGGCTTTGTCTCCGAGTCGGGCCCGGCACAGGGCCAGGCCGAAGTAGGGGTAGTGATCTGCCGGGTTCAACTCCATGGCTCTTTCGAACTCCTCGCAGGCGCGTCGTGTATCTCCTATGTTGTACAGCGCCCGGGCAAACGCCTCCCGGACCGAACCCTTCTCCGGCTCAAGCTGGCAGGCGGATTCCAGCACCAGGGCGGCCTGGTGATTCCGCCGGGCCTCCAAGAGTTGCAGGCCCCTCGTCCAAAGCTCGTAAGCGTCTTTGGCGTTCATCTAACAACTATCGCATTCTCTCAGCCTGCGGTGCTGAAATTCCCGGCATCCGACGTAACCGGTGCAGGCGTGGTAAAAACCAGTGTGCCCCGGATTTCAGAATTTCCTTCATTCCGCTACCGCCCCGGATCCGATTTGGGCCGCGTCTCGGCGCCTCCGTACGATGTGATCGCCCCCGACGAGCGGGACCGGCTGGAACAGCTGGACCCCCACAACATCGTTCGGATCACCCTCGGGGCCGGGCTGCCCGATGACGACGAAAACTCCAACCGCTACACCCGTGCCGCGTCGACCCTGCGGGAGTGGCTGGCCTCGGAGGTCCTCGTGGTGGACCCGGCACCGCATATCTATCTGCTGCGGTCCGACTTCACCGCCGACGGCCAATCCCGCTCAACGGCCGGCGTAGTCGCCGCTCTCGAGCTTGAAGAACTTGGTGCCGGCGGCGTCTTCGGGCACGAAAAAACCCGTCCCGGCCCCAAGGCCGACCGCCTGGCCCTCATGCGCACCACCCACGCCAACCTGGAGCCCCTGTGGTTTTTCGCCTCGGGAGCGATGAAAGGGTTCCGGGAGCTTGTCGACGAGATGGCGACAGTCGAGCCCCTCGCCGATGTCACCGACCCGGCCGGGGTTCGGCACCGGGCGTGGGCCCTTCCGGACGGCCCCGCTGCGGCGATGATCAAGGTGGTGGGCGAGACCCCGCTGGTTGTGGCCGACGGACACCACCGTTACGAGACAGCGTTGACCTATCGGGATGAGCGGCGGGCGGTCGACGGCGCCGGGCCGTGGGACCACACACTGGCCATCATCTCCGACCCGGTGCAATTTGCACCCGCTCTGTCGGCCATCCACCGTCTGGTCGCCAACCTGGACGTATCACGCATCCCCGGCCGCAAACCGTTCCCGGGCGGCTTCGACGACCTCATGGATGCCGTCCAGCAAGCCGGTCCCGGCACCATCGGGGTGGCATCCAGCGAGGGCCTATGGACTCTTGAAGCCTCGGGCGAGGTGGACACGGTCTGGCTGGCCGACCAGATCCTCGAACCGAACTCCGCCGACGTGAACTACGAACACAATCCCCGCATCGTCGAGGAGTCGGTCAAGGCGGGAGCGCTGGCCTTCCTTATGGCTCCGGTGCCGGTCGAACTGGTAGCGGACAAGGCGCTGGCCGGGGTGCGCCTCCCCCCCAAGACCACCCTCTTCTGGCCCAAACCTCGCACAGGTCTGCTGATGAGAGACCTGGACCCCCAACCATAGGCTTGGCCGACCCGGTCCAGGTTCTAGATACCCGGATGCACGGATGGCAGGGCATCACGGCCGTCTACCTCCTCGACGGCCCCAACCCGGCTGTCATAGATACCGGCCCCGGATCGTCGGAGGAGCACATCCTGGCCGCTCTCGAAGAGGCGGGCGTCGACAGCCTGGCCTGGATCGTCCTCACCCATATCCACCTCGACCACGCGGGTGCCGCGGGCCGGCTTGCCCAGCGCTTTCCCGAGGCGCAGGTGGTTGTCAGAGAAGAAGGCGCCCGGCATATGGCGGACCCCTCCCGGCTGTGGTCTTCGGCGGCGCAGCTCTACCCCGACATGCAGACGCTGTGGGGACCCATGCTGCCCATCGACAAACAACGGATTGTTGCGGTGTCGTCGGACGGCCCCGCCGTCAACCTGGGGGGCGGCCGAACCCTGGACACCTTTTACGCCCCCGGGCACGCCAAACATCAGATGGCCCTCCTTGACTCTGCAACCGGGGACCTGTTTGTAGGCGACGCACTCGGGGTCCGGGTACCCGACGCCGGAGTGGTTCGGCCTGCCACACCCCCTCCGGAATTCGACCTTGAACTGATGGTTTCGTCCGCGGCGCGGTTGCACGGCCTTCGGCCTGCCCGAGTTTTCCCCACACACTTCGGCCCCGCCCCGGACGTCGATCAGATATTCGAGGAGGCGCCCCGCCGCTTCACCCAGTGGGTCGAAGCGGCGGAGCGGGCAGTGGAATCCGGGGGCGGACTATCCGAGATGATCGAGGACTTCCGGGCCCGCCGTGAGGAGTTCTACCCGGACCTGCCGCCCGAGATGGTCGAGAAGTTCGAATACAGCTGCTCCTACGACCTCAACTCCAGGGGCATCCTGAGATACCTGGAGAAAAGGCGGAACTAAAGTCCCGACAACCGGTCTTCGGCGTCGAAGAAGTCGGGGTCCTCGGTCACGATCTTGCGCCAGAGGTTGCGCGCTTCGTCTGCCCTGCCCGCCCGTTCCAGTAGGTCCGCCCGGGCATACCAGTGCCGCAGGAAGTACTCCTGGACTGGGCCGGGTCCCGGATCGGCCCGGGCCAGCATCGTGATGGCGCGGTTGAGGTCCCCCTTGTCGGCAAGGGCGCCGGCGGCAACGATCATCGTTTCAACCCACGTCTCAGGGGTAACTTCCGCCGCCGAGACCTCAGCGGTGGTCTCAAGCGCCTTGTCCGGCCTTTCGAGGGCCCGATAGAGGTCGGCGATCACGTGGTTGTGTTCCAACGAGGCAGTAAGGCGGCGGAAGGTCAACAGTTCACTGAGAGCTTCTTTCCACTTGCCGGTGTGATAGAGGCCGAGGCCGAGCAACTCGATCACCCGTGGGGAGCGGGTAGCCGACGCCTTCGCCTCGGCAGCCAGCAGGACCGACTCCTCGTACTCTTCGTCGGCAAAATGCTGAAGCGCCTTGGCGATCGCCTCAGCGACCTTGGGGGCGGTGCCGGGACGAGCCAGTTCGGTGATCTCGTGAATCCAAGGCTTGGGAAGTTCATGCGACTCCTCGGCGGTAAGCCGGCGCTTGGGCTCGGCCTTGTTCCCCTGGCCGACCCTAGTGTCTCTCGGGCGTCGTTCATCGAACTTCTTGGCCGAAGGATCACCGGAAACCGGTCGATCGGAAGACGGCCGATCCGAGGAAGGGCGGTATGGCGGTCGGTCAGAGGAAGGTCGGGAAGGCCGGTCAGAAGACGGCCGGGAAGGCCGGTCAGAAGAAGGGCGGTATGGCGGTCGGTCCGAAGACGGCCGGTATGGCGGCCGGTCTGACGGGGGCCGGTCCGAGGAGGGCCGGTATGGCGGTCGGTCAGAGGACGGCCGGGAGGGCCGGTCCGAAGAGGGGCGGTATGGCGGTCGGTCAGAAGACGGCCGGGAAGGCCGGTCAGAGGAAGGTCGGGAGGGTCGGTCAGAGGAAGGTCGGGAGGGTCGGTCAGAGGAAGGTCGGGAGGGTCGGTCAGAGGAAGGTCGGGAGGGTCGGTCAGAGGAAGGTCGGGAGG
>JAJCYE010000124.1 GCA_029263075.1 Actinomycetes bacterium | reverse complement strand
TTTTTTACTGCGGATCTTTAGAATCCCCGGCTTGGGCGCCTGCGCATCATGTTCTTGCGGCCCTTGCCCGAGGTGTATGCCAGGCGGGGAGCGGCAACCTTCAAGCCGGCCATCTCGTACTGCTCCCGCAGTTTGAGGATGGAGGCGATGCGGCTGACGTCACCCTGCTGCTCGGAGGTCACGAAGGTGATCCCAATTCCGGTGCGTCCGGCCCTGGCGGTCCGTCCCACGCGGTGGATGTAAGCCTTGTGGTCCTCCGGCGGGTCGTAGTTGATGACCTGGGTTATGTCGTCCAAGTCGATGCCGCGGGCGGCGACGTCGGTGGCCACCAGGGTGTCGAAGCGGCCCTTGGTGAACCCGGCAAGCGCCTTCTCCCGTGCGGCCTGGCTCATGTCGCCGTGCATGGCGGTGGAACGGATGCCGGTGGCGGAAAGTTTGGCCGAGAGGCGGTCGGCGCCCCGGCGGGTCTTGACGAAGACCAGCCTGCGCTGGTTCTCCTCGCCGAGGATCTTCAAAAGTGCCTGCATCTTGTCGGAGGTGCTGACGTTCACGAAGCGGTGCTCGGCTGAATCTACTGTGGGAGCGGCCGACTCGACGTGGTGACGTTTGGCGTCCTTGGTGTAGCTGGCGGCCAGTCGACCCACCTCTCCGTCCAGGGTGGCCGAGAAGAACATGGTCTGGCGCTCTTTGGGAAGACGGCGCACGATTGCCTGGATCTGCGGCTGGAAGCCCATGTCGAGCATCCGGTCCGCTTCATCCAATACCAGCATTTCCAATCCGGCGAGGCTGATCAGCTTCTGGTTCGCCAGGTCTTCCAGCCGGCCGGGAGTGGCGACGATGATGTGGGCCCTGGCGGCACGCTTGGCCTGAGCGGGGAGGCTGACTCCGCCGTAGACGGCGGCGACCCTGAGGTTCTTGCAGCGGGCAATGGTCTCGAACTCGACCGCAACCTGGGAAGCGAGTTCCCGGGTGGGTACCAGGATAAGAGCGGCGATGCCGGTCTTGGCCTTGATCATCTCGACGACCGGGATGGCGAAGGCGAGGGTTTTACCGGAGCCGGTACGGCTGCTGGCGAGGATGTCCGAGCCGGCGAGGGCATCTTTCATGACCAGGGCCTGGATGTCGAAGGGAGCGTCGATGTTACGGCTGGCTAGGGCTTTGATGACGGTTTCGGATACGCCAAGCTCAGCAAAGGTGGTTGTCAACTATTGGTACTCCTTGTTTTTATGACGCCGGCCGAATTGCCGACCAAAGCTTCGATCGCTCGAAACTCGCCAAAAAACAGGGAGCTAAGCGACATGACCTCGGGTGGGAAACGAATTCTTCCCTGGGAAAACTGGGTTGTTCCCTGTTACGAGAGTAGCACGGTGGTGTGACGGGGGCGGGAATTTGGTGTCAAGCCCCCCGAACGGTGCAGAATACGCCTTTAGATTAGAAACGGAGACCACCGTTGCAAGTAGCTCAAAAGGAGAGGTTGAAGGCCTACGGGTTCCTAGTGGCCTTCGCAGCTGTGTTCCTTACCTTCGGATATGTCTCGTCCGAGACCATGAAGGAGGTTATCGTGCCGCTCGGGGTTCCCAGGGTCCCCCTGGTGGCCGGGGTGGTGGTGCTCTCTTTCATGCTGTTGATCCCCCTGATTGTCACCTACAAGCCTTCGGCGGCCAACAAGGTACTGGCCACCATTCGTGAGAGGGCGCGCAAAACCGGCAAGAGGGTGACTCTGCAGAGTGCGAGCCGGACAATCAGTCTTTCGGTGGCCGGACTGGCAATCGTCCCGATCCTGTTCGGCGTGATGTTGCAGTTTTTGGTCGGGGATTTTGTGCTGCTGCTTTTTATGCTCCCGGCGGCAATCATCCTGGCGGTGACCGGGTGGTTTGTACTCGGGCGTTTTCTTCCCGAACTGGACGCGGGATTCCTCCGGTAGCGGATCGAAAAAGCTTCTTATTCTAAAGATCGACATCTTTTATACTGACCCGGCATGTACAGACGAAAGCCGGGCCGGGCGGCCTCATTCGACGACAAACCTCTCCGCTGGAACTCCACGGGGGAGTTTGGGGCGCCCCCCCAAAGCGATACATCCACTCCCGATTCTTTAGCCGAGTCCAAGACGGCGCCGTCCGCTCCCCCCGCAGCCGTCTTCGAAACCACCTTGGAGCCGGCGCCCCCAAGGCGCGCGCCCAGAAAGGAACCCGCAACAATGCCCTCACCCGACGAAATCCTGGAGGCCATCGACGGCTCCCTGGCGGCCATCGCCGCCAACGCAGTAGCGGTCGACGCGGAAGGAAAATTTCCGGACGACAACCTGGACATCCTCGCCGACATCGGCGCCTTCGGGTTGGTGGCTTCCCCGTCCCACGGCGGCGCCGGCGGATCGTTGACCCACCTGGCCAAGGCGTGCGAGGCGGTGGGTGGGGCCTGCGCATCGACCGGGATGGTCTTTTTGATGCACTCGGTGACTGTGGCCACTCTGCAAGGAGGAGGTGGCCCGGCGGCGGAGGCTGCGGTCAAGGACATAGTCGAGACCAGGGCCCTGGCCACCCTGGCCTTCAGCGAGCGGGGCACTGGGGCGCACTTTTACGCTCCCGAACTGAAAGCCACCCGCAACGGCGACGGGGTTGAGGTCAGTGGGCGCAAGAGCTTTGTCACCTCGGGTGGGCAGGCCGACTACTACCTCATCCTGGTCCAGTCGGACGAAGGCGCCGACACCTATCTGATGGGCAAGAACGACCAAGGCGTCTCCTGGGATGGAACCTGGGAAGGTCTGGGGATGGCCGGGAACTCCAGCATCGCCCTCGGCCTGGACAAGGTCCAATTCGGGGCGGACCGGTTGGTCGGCGCCTCCGGCAAGGCGGGGGATCTGATCTTCGGGACGGTGGCTCCCTGGTTCCTGGTCGGCCTGTCGTCGGTGAGCGTGGGGATCGCTCAAGCCGCGGCCTCCGCCGCGGGGGAACATATCAAGGCCCGTTCCTATGACTCCGGCGGCAGCCTGGCCGAGGTTCAGTACATCCAGCACCTGGTCTGCGATTTGGACATGACCACCCGCAAAGCTCGGCTGCTGGTTCACAACGCCGCCGGGTTGGGCGACGCCGGCGACCCGGGCGCCCTGGTCCCGATCATGCAGGCCAAGGTGACGGCGACCGAGGCGGCTCAAGAGGTAACCGGATCCGCCATGACCGCTACCGGCGGGCAGGGGTACACCCCCTACCTGCCTATCGAGAGGCACTTCCGCGACGCACGAGCCGGCGCAGTGATGGCACCGACCAACGCCGTGCTGCGTAGCTGGATCGGCAAGGCACTCCTGGGACTGCCGGTACCGTGAGCGCCGACACGCTGCTTATAGGGGCAGTCGCCTATCACGAACGGGTGGTCCCGATCTGGGAGGTGTTCCGGGAGTATTTCAACGCTCAGGGAATCGCCGTGGACTACGTGCTCTACTCCAACTACGAACGCCAGGTGGAGGCGTTGCTCTCGGGCCGGATCGACATAGGCTGGAACACCAACACCGCCTACGTCAGGGCGCGCCACGAATCCGGGCGGCCGGTTCGAATCCTGGGAATGCGGGACGTCGACAGTGACTGGGCGACCCTGGTTGTGACCCGCAAGGGCCAGGGGGTGGAGAAGGTTTCGGATCTGTCGGGCAAGCGCCTGGCGCTGGGCAGCAGGGACTCGGGGCACGCGGCCATCCTGCCGCTCTACTACCTGGCCAAAGAAGGGCTCAACCCGTCTGCCGGCGAACTCATCCGTTTCGATACCGACATGGGCAAACACGGCGACACCGGAGACTCCGAACTGAAAGTTCTCCGTGCCGTGGCCGACGGCAAGGCCGATGCCGGGGCGGTCGGCGCTCCCATCTGGGCGTCCCTCAAAAACAAGGCGGACCCGCTGATCCAAGGCCTTGAGGTGCAGTGGCGCAGCGAGGACTACTACCACTGCAACTTCACGTGCCTGGACTCACCAGAGCAGGGGCCGCTCAGCCGCTGGAGCGAAGCGCTGCTGGCGATGGACTACAACGACCCGGGGTTGCGCAACGCCATGGATCTGGAGGGCGTGAAGAAATGGCTGCCGGGCGACGAGAACGGCTACGCCACACTCGCTCAAGCTATGGCGGACCAGGGTTACCTGGGATAGGTCATTGACCAGCCCGCCGGCGGAGGCCGCTACTCGCAGCCTGGACGCGGGGGACATCGAGTTCGGCGACGGCCTCGAGATCCTTCTCTCCACCGTATTCCAGTCGGCGGAACCGGGCCAGACCATCGACGTCGCCACATCCAGCCGGGCAACTGCGCTTGAGTTGCCCGGCTGGGCGCGGTCCACCGGACACTCGGCTGAGCAGGACTGGAAAGAAACCAACCAGGACGGGCAGAGGTTCATCGTCCGCGTGCGCCGGGGCGATGTCACCCCGGTTCTTGCGCCGGACCTGCCTGCACGTGGGGACCCGATGCCCCTGCGTCTGGGGACCCAGTTTCACACCTCGGACCTGATCTCGGCCGCCCCGGAGCGGATCCCGGACTCCGCCGATCCGTCTTACGGCCTGGTCCCGCTGGGCTCCATCCCGGAGGCGGGGGGTCCGGACTACGCCTGGCGCCTCAACCGGCACGATGACCTTTGGGCCGAGGACCTGACCGACCTTACGGAAAGGGCCACCTCCTCGCAGTGGGACGCCACCAGCGACATCCCGTGGAGCGAAGCGTTGGACCTGCCGGAGGAGGTCGAGCAGGCGGTAGCGCAGGTCATGACGTTCATCGCATCCAACGAGTACGTGGCACTGTACGTGCCGGCCAAGTTTCTTCCGCGGGTAAACGCGGCTTTTGTCGACATCCTGATGTGGCTGGCCAGCCACATAAACGACGAAGCGCGCCACGTTGAGGTATTCACCAAGCGGGCCCTGATCGGGGGGCAGAGGGGGTACGCCCTGGCGTCCACCCAGATGTCGCTCCACTCCCTGCTGGAGGAGGATGACTTCAGCTCGGCTTCACTTTTGCTCAACGTCCTGGGGGAGGGCACCTTCATCGACCTTTTGGGTTTTGTCTCCCGCAACGCGCCGGACGCCGCCACGGCTGCGTGTGCCCGTCTGGCTCATCGGGACGAGCAGCGCCACGTCCACTTTGGTATCTCGCACGTCCGCCGGACCCAAAAGCTCGACCCCGACTCTACGTCGCAGTTGATAGGCGCGGTCGAAGCCCGGGCGGCCAAGCTGGCCACCCTGACCGGCCTCAGCCCGGTCCTGCTTGAGTCCTTGACGATCCTCGCTTCAGGTTCGGCCAGGACCGCCGAACTCCGCAGGGGGGCGGCGGCGGTGAACGAGTTGACCAAGCTGATGGAGGTCAACCGGATCCGTCGCTTGCGCGCCGCCGGTTTCGATCTCGAAACCTCTCACTATCTGTCCGAACTGCACACCCCAAACCTCATGTAGCTATAAGTCTGCATAGTAAAGACTTGAAAAACATATAGTAAGTCGTTAAGCTCTCCCTATCCGGTAGGGGGCGACGAACATCTGACGACGAAAAGGGGTATTGCATGGATTCCCACGAGAGCTTTGATGTAGCGGTGGTGGGCGGGAGCATCGCCGGTTCCACGGCAGCGACCTTGTATGCCCGGAGGGGCCTGAAGGTGGCCCTGATCGAAGCCCGCCCCAACTCCGATGCCTACAAGGCTCTGTGCACCCACTTCATCCAACCGTCTGCCACCCCGACCATCCGCCGGCTGGGCGTCGACAAGGACATTGAAAAGGCCGGCGGCGTTCGCAACTC
>JAJCYE010000123.1 GCA_029263075.1 Actinomycetes bacterium | reverse complement strand
AACTGAGCGGTTCAAGGTAGACGCCGAAAACCTGGCCCAGAAGGTCAAAGAGCTGATCCATGAGGGCAATGTCAGGCGCATCATCGTCAAAAACGAGCAGGGCGACACGATCATGGAGGTACCGGTGTCGATCGGCGTGGTCGGCGCCATCGCGGCCCCGGTGGCAGCAGCACTGGGGGCGATCGGACTACTGGCCTCCAAATGGACCGTCGAGGTGGAGCGCCGGGACCCGTCCGGGGACGAAGCGACCGAGGAACCCGCGCCGGACGAGCCCGCTCCGCAAGCTTAGGGAGCGCCTCCGGGGGCCGGAACGACTCGGGTCCCTAGATCGAATCCGGGTTTAGGCACCGGAACACCACCGCCCCGGCGCCCGCCAGATTTCCTCCGGAGCCCGGCCCGGCCCGGAAGGTACTCACCAGGATCTCGCTGCCCGAAGGCCCGAACGTGCCGGTGACGACGTCGCCGAAGTCGACCTCGTCGCCGGAGAAGTTCACCAACACGCCGACCCGGTCGTCGCCGAGCGCCCTCTCGAAAAGCAGCGTCCCTTCGGGCGACTCGAGCACCCGAAAGCTGCCTTCCCGCAGAACCGGCGTAGCCCGCCGCAACGCCAAGAGGCGGCGGTACAGGTTGAGGATGGAGTCGGGGTCCTCCTTTGAGGACTCCACGTTGCGGTGCCCCGGGTCCGGTGGCCAGGGCAACCAGGGGTCGGACCCCCAACCGTGGTCCGGCGGCGCATCCCACGGGATGGGCGCACGGCACCCGTCGCGGCCCCCGGGATCGACCACCCGGTCGGGCGGGATCAAAGCGTCCTCCAGGCCCAACTCCTCCCCGGCATAGACAAAAGGGGTCCCCCTCAGCGTAAGCAACAGGACCGCCGCCGCCCGGGCCCGCTCCTCCGACGCGTACCGGGTCCGGTGGCGGGGCACGTCGTGGTTGCTGAGCACCCAGGTCGGCCAGGCGTTGACCGGCCCGAACACCCGGTCGGCGTCGGCCAACTCCTTCTTCCACGCTTCGGCGCTCCACGGGGCGTAGAGGGCGGGGAAGTTGAAGGCCAGGTGCAGTTCGTCGTCGTCGCCGTAGTAGGCGCCGATCTTCGCTGTGTCCAGCAGGTGGACCTCTCCCACCAGCACCGGGTCCTGGGGGTATCGCCCGGCCAACCTGCGCAGGCGCTTGAGGATCGGGTGGGTGGCCGGGTCGTCGTGCACCGACGCCCTGGGGTCCAAAGCCAACTCGGGTGGGGAATCCGGCAACGCCGGGTCTTTGCCGATGCCGTGCACCACGTCGATACGGAAGCCGTCCACGCCCCGCTCGAGCCAGAACCTGACGACGCCGTGCATCGCCTCCTCCACGTCGGGGTTGGCCCAGTTGAGGTCGGGCTGCTCGGGCAGGAACAGGTGCAGGTACCACTGGCCGGTGGCCGCGTGCCACGTCCAGGCCGGTGTGCCGAGAAAGGCGCCTATCCAGTTGTTAGGAGGACGGTCCGGCGGCGAGTCCCGCCAGATGTACCACTCCCGCTTCGGGTTGTCCCGGGAACTGCTGGACTCGATGAACCAGGGGTGCTGGTCGGAGGAGTGGTTGGGGACCAGGTCGACCAGGACCCGGATCCCCAGCCGGTGGGCCTCCTCCACCAACCGGTCGAAGGTGCCCAGGTCCCCAAAGATCGGGTCGACATCGCAGAAGTCCGCAACGTCGTACCCGAAGTCCTTCATGGGCGAGGGGTAAAACGGGGAGATCCAGACGGCATCGATCCCGAGCCACGCCAGATACTCCAGCCGGCCGACGATGCCCTCCAGGTCCCCGACCCCGTCGCCGTTCCCGTCGGCGAAGGACCGGGGGTAGATCTGGTAGATGACGGCCGAGCGCCACCAGGCCCGTGACGCCGGGCCCTGCAACGAGGCCCCCTTCAGTGGGCTACTACCGCCAGGTCCCGGGTCAGGTTGTCGCCGGAAGGCGGGTCAAAAAAGTGCATCTTGGAGGGGTCGAAGGCCAACTTGGCGTCCTGCCCGTCCCCGATCCGGCTGGCGGCGTCGAGCGCCACCACCAGTTGGGTCCGCAGCGACTCGCTGTCCAGTTCCCGGGCCAGCCCCTTCAAGTTCTCGTGGACCTCGGCGGTGGTCTCGAAGGGCACGTAGGCGAATAGCTCGTTGCCCAGCCACTCGGTCACATCGACGTGGTCGGTGAAGGTCACCGACTGCGCCAGTTTGCCCTCGTCCATCATCTCCGCATCCTCGAAGTGTTCGGGGCGGATGCCGGCGATCATCAACTCCCGCTCTCCCAGAGCCGCAGCCACTTCCTCGGAAACCTCGAACGAGACGAAGGGGAGGGTGACGGTCCGCCCGGCGATGGAGGCCGGGACGAAGTTCATAGGGGGCGAGCCGATAAACCCCGCAACGAACAGGTTCACCGGACGGGTGTACAGCTCCCGCGGGGTGTCGACCTGCTGCAGGACCCCCTTGCGCAGGACCGCCACCCGATCGCCCAGGGTCATCGCTTCGGTCTGGTCGTGGGTGACGTAAACCGTGGTGATCCCCATTCGCCGCTGCAGGCGAGAAATTTCGGTCCGCATCTGTCCC
>JAJCYE010000122.1 GCA_029263075.1 Actinomycetes bacterium | reverse complement strand
ATCAACCTCTCCGCCGGGCCGCTGGAGATTGAGCGGGGGGAACGGATAGCCCAACTTGTAATCCTGCCGGTGCCTGCTTGCAGCTTTGAGGAGGTGGATGAACTGCCGGGGTCCGAGCGGGGCGCCGGAGGTTTCGGCTCCACCGGAACCAGTTGAATGTAGCCCGGTGCCTTGAAGGCTGGTAGGATGGCATTCCCCGCGGACGTGGCTCAGTTGGTAGAGCATCACCTTGCCAAGGTGAGGGTCGCCAGTTCGAATCTGGTCGTCCGCTCCAAGAAGACGCGATGATGTGATCGTGAACCTGCTCCGCCGGGGTGCCCTGACCCTCCGGCGGGCTCTCCGAAGAGACCGAGAATCCTCTAGGTCTCTCTTGGGTCAACCAGCGGCGTAGCCTCGGTGGTTCCTGAACCCCCGTCTTGCGCTGCACGCCGCACGCGGGGTAGCAGAGCGCCATCTCCCGCCCATCTGCGGTATTACGACCTTTGCCGACGACAAGCACACGGAAGAAACCGATGGTTTGCATCGGACGTTGCGCGACCACCCGGTCCGGCGGCGGTCGACGTGCTGGCCGACCCCGCCGAGCCACCGATGCAACCCAAGGTCTCCTGCGAGCAGGGGAAGGGCTTCGCCGAGTCATGGCTCCTCGACGCCGCGATGTCGATCCCCTGGTAAGCCCGGAATTTCTGTGGGCACCTGGGAAGCGGTTCGGCAGCACTCCTTGATTTAGGCCGCGGTCAGCCCAGTGGTTTGATGATTCTGCCGATACCAACCAACAACGCCAGAAGCATCAGCATGCCGTTCATCGCCATCATTGCCGTCTCTTTGCGGGGCCGGTGGATCAATGCCCCGGCGATGAGCATCTGCGCGGCGAGTCCGAACGCCGCCAGCGGGGTCAGCACTTGGGCGAATCCGATCACCCCCAGAACCACCAGGGCGATTGCGCCAAGCATTTCGGTCGCTCCCGCAGTGCGGACCAGACCCGGACTAGAGCCTTTGACCCAGCCCATACGCGGATCGGCCGCCATCTTCTCGTAGGGCTGAAAGAGCTTCATAGCCGCCGCCATCATGAAGACGGCCGCAAGCATCCCCTGAAGGACCCACAGCAGCGTGTTCATGATCTTTCCTCAGTATCTCCAACGGTGTTCTCCAGCATTTCTATCCTCCTAATCGACCTCGGGTGCAGTTCCGGCAAGGAAACCCGATAGGGGTGATCTGAATTCCGCGAACCTGGGACGGCCGATGACGGGTCTCGCGTGGTGTGTAACAGCGGTTGCTGGGTAGGCTCCAAAAGGGCGAAGGCCCTGCGCTCCCGCCGGTCACCGCCGAGCGGAGGTGCGAGATCGACCGGATCACGCTGGATGAGCTGATTCAGGCGTTGAAGAACGCGCCGGTTGATCGCCCCCGCTCTTGGGTGCCGACGATTGCGACGGCGACAGCTTCACCCGCGAAGTGGCTCCTCGGCGACTCGGCTTGGCGGATACATGGCCAACGACGAGTTGTACAGATTCCCCGCTACGCCGCCGGTGTTTCCGGCTGCGGTAGCGGGACCTTCACTAGGGGCAGCTCCCTTCGCGTAAGGGCCGCCGTGTGTTGGGCTTGGGGGTTGTTCCAAGGTTGGCTCTGTTGGAAGCGGCTCAGGTCACCAGGCCAACCAGGCTTACCAACAGCCACACCACCGCGACCGCGATGTAGAGCTTGGTCGACGGTCACAATCCATCCCACACGGCCCTCAGGCCAGAGGACTGAGCATCGGCATGGTTGTCGGGGACCCGGCATGCGCCGAAAGTCCGTTCGGCTACCTCTTGTTCTGCCGGGCTGGATTCCGATTCCGGCTGGTTGGATTCCTGTAAAGCCATCTGCCCAACTCCGCATCTGTGGATTCGTCTTATTCATGGCTTCGTCTGAAGCCGGTTACCTCTTGAACCCGGCGACGGTACACAAAATTCCCCGTCCCACTCTCGCTGCCGACAAGTTACCCGGGAGCTGAGTAACTATGTACAGACGACCATCGGTAGGCCGTATGTAGCAAAGGGCCTAGGCCGTCATCGCGGATGGGCCCTTCCCCAACAGCTGCGTCCGGCAGGCATTTTGATCCTTGTGTTGAGTTCCGTTTTGTGGCTGTGGACCTTTGCTCAACTCGGTCCTGTGCGGACGGCCAACGGCAACATCTTCGGCCGCGGGCCCACCGAGCCGGTGGACGAGGGCCCGTTCCGCTACCTGCAGAATCCGATGTACGACTCCTACCTGCTTACCTTCGTCGGCTTGGCGTTGTGGAAGGCCAACGCACAGTACCTGGTGCTGGCCTTGGAGTCGTATGTTCTGCTGAACCTGGTGGAGGGCCGTGTTGAGAACCGTGCGATCCAGAGACAAAGAGGTGATGATCGGTAGGCCCGGCCTGGGGGAGGGAATTCCCAGCGGGGCGACCGGGTTGGGTCGCTCATACCTTTTAACCTGAGAAGGGGAGCCTGATTGCCCATTGCCGGATTGCTCTTCGCGCCGTTCGTCCTTGCCATTCCACCGGCCAGTTCTTGGGCTTCTCGGCGTTCGTGGGGTCAATAGCGAGCTAGGCGCAACTTGAGGCCGACGGGGAGGAAAATATGGCTGGCGGCACAAGTTCAGTGGGTAGCGACTCTCCGGATAGGGATGATTTTCGGTGGTCGTCTCGTCGGGAGGCCTTAAGGGTCTGCCTGCATCGGTCTCATTTGTGGAGCACCGTGCGGATTTCTCTCCTCGTCGGAACGATCCTGTTCGTCGTCAATCATCTCGATGTCGTTCTGGCCGGAGAGGCCACGACCAGTCTGTGGATCAAGGTGGGCCTGACCTATCTTGTCCCGTTTTGTGTGTCGAACTGGGGAATCCTCGTGGCCACCAGGCGTCGATAGGTTCCGATCAGATTTCGAATTTTCACCCGAGGGCGTCGGGCGACGTCGTGTCGACCATGTCCCTCCCGTCGTGAAGCCTATGAAACTGGAACGGTCCGATAGCAGGTCGAGCCGGAATCCCGGGAGCTGTTGGGCAACTGCGTCGACGGCTGCGGAGGGATTGCTAGGACGATATGGCTTTCGGTCGGGTCGTTATCGTGGGGGCGGCCGCCACGCTCGGGGCAGAGATCAAGGGCCGGGGTAGCGATCAGGCCGGGTCGGATTTGCCGGTGTAGGCCACTCCAAGCCTGAACACAGCCCACAGCACGCCGGACGCCGCGGTTGCGATCAACGCCAGGCCCAGGTCGGGCTGGAAGAGGCGGATATTGCCGAGCGGTGA